>CAYPCZ010000003.1:0-103040 GCA_964409345.1 uncultured Flavobacterium sp.
CTTCTGGCTGATTCGGTATGACCTAAATAACGATAATCATCATAATTATACCGATAACTAATTCTAGGAACAAGTGTCCATTTATCCGATAAATAATGTTTGGACTGAATGCTTGCCAAGGTAGTTTTTACAATTTCTCTCGATTCTCTATCTCCCGGAGCAGCATAAAATCCGTTGGCTCCGAATCCATTATGAATGTATCCGAATGAAGCCGAAATTTCATCCGAACTACTGACCTGATAATTCCCTTGATAGAAAAGTTTATTGTTTTCAAAAGCTGTGTTATAACGGTATCCGTTGCTTTTGTCATGCGACATGAAAACAGAATGTTGGTGCTTTTCTTGGGCTAAAACTCCTCCGAGCTGAATTCCGTTTCCGTAAAAAGTATCTTTTGAACCTTCCTCGTCCTTTTCGAAATTCGAACCGATATACGTACTTGCCAAAATTCCCGATTCGGTCGGTTTTTTGGTAATGATATTAATGGCTCCCGTAAGCGAATTAATTCCGTAAACCCGAGCTGCAGGACCTCGAACAACTTCAATTCTTTCGATAGCTTCAATCGGAATCGGCAAATTAAGCATATTGTGAGCCGTTTGTGCATCAATGATTTTTACTCCATTAAGCAAGACTACGGTTTGCTCAAAACTTCCTCCATCAACCGAAATATCAGCTTGAGAACCAAAAGGACCTCGTTGTCTTAAGTCGATTCCGTTAGCATACTGCAAAAGTTCCTGAATGCTGCGTGCAGGAAGTTTCTGAATTTGCTCTTTCCCGATGACATACACATTACGATTTTGCTCGGAAACAGGTGTTGAAAAACGGTTTTCAGAAATAAATATTTCCTGAATCGATAGCGTATCTTTATCAATCTGGGCTGATAATTTCATACAAGCCAAAGGCAATAATAAAAAGTACAGTTTTTTCATATTGTGTTTTTTGTTTTTAGCCACGGACTAAAGAATTTATCGGATTTTTTTATATAATCATCTGTGAAATCTGTGGCTAAAACATTTTAAACTTCGGGCAAAAGTAGTATCTTTCCGTACTATTAAAATAGTCCAGTTTTTACAAAATGAGTAGTCCGGTTCAAATTCCGTTTAAAAGCTTTATTCAGATTGACAAAAATTTACCTACTGCGGTTTATTTGCAGTTGGTTCATCAATTTATCAAAGCCATTCAGCTAGGTTATTTACCTGAAGGAACAAAACTTCCGGGAACACGTATTTTGTGTAAGACATTCGTAATAAATCGAAATACACTTATCAAATCTTTTGAAGATTTACACGCTCAAGGTTGGATAGAAATCATCCCCAACAAAGGAACTTTTATTCTTTCTAATCAGAAAAGTCAAAAGTCAAAAGTCGAAAGTCAAAAGTCAGTTAAAAAAACACCGAAATTAAATTCAGGATTTTCGTTTCAGAAGTCAACTATTTTAGAAAACCCTATCGAAAAAAGCTCGATTCCTTTACAATTCAACGAAGGACTTCCTGATATGAGATTAGCTGAAACAGAAGTTTTGTCAAAGATTTACCTCTCGAAACTAAAAAACAAAAATCCGAAAAAATCGTGGGAGCAATTAGCTAATGAAAGCTCTGATTATTTCAAAACACAACTCGTAAATTACTTGAACTTAACCAGAGGAATTCACAGTACCAAATCGAATCTATTACCGACTAGCAGTAACGAAATGAGCTTGTATTTGGTTTCAAATCTTTTACTTGTTCCCAATGATAAAATTGTGGTAGCAGATTTGAGCTATTATGCGTCGAATATGGTTTTTTTGAATTGTGGAGCTAAAATAATTTCGATTCCGATTGACAAAAACGGAATTTCAACTAAACACTTAAAGCAAGTTTGTAAACAACAAAAAATCCGAATGTTGTATTTGACTTCACATCATCATTACCCAACTACGGTTTCGCTCAGTGCTAAAAGAAGGATGGAAGTTTTGGAGCTTTCTAAAGAATTTGGATTTATTATTCTCGAGGATGATTACGATTATGATTTTCATTACGACAACCATCCGATGTTGCCTCTAAAAAGCTTCGACACAAACGGAATGGTGATCTATATCGGATCGTTCGGAAAAGCATTGGCATCAGGGTTTCGAACCGGATTTATCGTAGCTCAAGCTGATTTAATTGACGAATTACACAAATACCAACAGATTTTAGACCCTGACAAAGACATCATCAAAGAACAAGTTTTAGCCCATTGGATTGAAGAAGGCGAAATGCATCGTTATCTCAAGAAAATCAAAAAGATTTATAAAGAACGAAGAGATTATTTTTCGGAATTATTAAATCAACATCTTAAAGGAAAAATTTCGTTTGAAGTCCCTTCCGGAGGATTGGCTTTTTGGGTGGAGTGGAAAAACAACTTGAATCTAGGAAAACTCAAAAAAGAATGCGAAAAAAACGGTTTATTTTTGCCTAAAAACATTCTATATCAAAACAAAAACATTAGTGCAACACGACTTGGTTTTGGACATCTGAATACGGAAGAAATGAAAAAAGCAGTTGAGATTTTGAAGGAGTCGGTGTAAGCGCTTTGATTAAAACTAACTATTTTAAACTGTTTTTAAACACTTAATCTAATTTCTATATCTTTGCTTTGCAAACAACCTACTTTCTAGTGAGCAAAACCAACAAACTTAAAATTTTTAACGACCCGATTTACGGGTTTATTTCTATTCCGAATGAACTAATCTATGATTTGGTTCAACACAAATATTTTCAGCGATTAAGAAGAATTTCTCAAATGGGATTGTCTTATTTGGTTTATCCTGGAGCCCACCACACCAGGTTTCATCACGCTTTGGGATGTATGCACTTAATGCAAAAAGCAGTTGAAACTTTACGACAAAAAAACGTTGAAATCTCGAAAGACGAAGAACAAGCACTTTATATTGCAATTTTATTGCACGATATTGGTCACGGACCTTTTTCGCATGCCATGGAACACAGCATTGTGAACATTCATCACGAAGACATTTCGATTTTGTTTATGGATAAGCTCAATCAAGAGTTTAACGGAAAATTATCGTTAGCCATCGAAATTTTTAAAGGAAATTATCATAGAAAATTCTTACATCAACTCATTTCCGGGCAACTCGATATGGATCGCATGGATTATCTCAAACGAGATAGTTTTTATTCGGGTGTGGCAGAAGGAAACATCAATTCCGAACGACTCATTCAGATGATTAACGTGGTCGATGACAGCTTGGTAGTTGATGAAAAAGGAATTTATTCGGTTGAAAAGTTTTTGGTTGCAAGACGCCTGATGTATTGGCAAGCCTACCTTCATAAAACCAGTATTGTAGCGGAACAAATGCTGATGAAAACGCTTCAAAGAGCCAAAGAATTAACTGAAAATGGACAGACTTTGTCTTGCGGTTCCGCTTTTTCGTTTTTCTTGGAAAATAAAATTGACCAAACTAATTTTGACGACAGCACTTTAGAGAAATTTTCAAAATTAGATGATTACGATGTGGTTTCAGCTCTAAAAGAATGGCAAGAATCCGAAGATTATGTATTGAGTCGTTTAAGTCAAATGCTCATCAATCGGGATTTACTCAAAACGGAAATCAGCGCTGAAAAGATTTCGAAAGAACGAATTATAGTACTTCAAAATTTGCTTTCGGAAAAAGAAAAAATTACTGTAAAAGAAAGTAAATACTTTATTTTCAAAGGAAAAATAAGCAATAAGGCTTATGACAAAACTTCTGAACCTATTCTCATTTTACAGAAAAACGGAAAAACAGAAGATTTAATTTCTGCTTCAGATAAATCGTATCTGAAATCGCTTTCAGAAGAGGTTTCAAAATATTATTTGTGCTATCCGAAAGTAGTAAGAGAGGGTTTTTAACCTTATTACCCAAAAAGTGAATATGGTTCTTTAAAATTTTATATTTTTGCCAAGATGAAATTTACCGTACAACAAATAGCAGACATTTTAGAAGGTGAGGTTTTGGGTAACGCTCAAGCCGAAGTATTTCAATTGTCTAAGATCGAAGAAGGTTCAGCCGGAGCCCTTACTTTCTTGGCAAATCCGAAATACGAACACCATATATATACCACCCAAGCGACCGCTACTATCGTCAGCAAATCTTTTGTGCCCGAAAGTGAAGTCTCTACTACACTTATCAAAGTTGAAGATGCTTATAAGGCGTTTTCGAAACTTTTGGAGTATTACAATCAGGTAAAACTGATGAAATCCGGAATAGAACAACCTTCGTTTGTTTCAGAAAATGTAACGTATGGAGAAAACCTTTATTTAGGCGCTTTTTCATACATCGGAAAGAATGTAAAAATCGGAGAAAACGTAAAGATTTACCCGAATTGCTTTATAGGAGATAATGTAAAAATCGGAGATAATACAGTATTGTTTGCCGGAGTTAGGATATATTCCGAAACGATTATCGGAAATAATTGTATTTTCCATTCGGGAGTAATTATTGGTTCTGATGGTTTTGGCTTTGCACCAAACCAAGACGGAACATTTAGTAAAGTTCCTCAAATCGGAAACGTACTTATCGAAGATAATGTTGAAGTAGGAGCTGCCACAACTATTGACAGAGCAACTCTGGGAAGTACAATCATCCGCAAAGGAGCCAAATTAGACAATCAAATCCAGATTGCCCACAATGTGGAAGTGGGAGAAAACACAGTTATTGCTTCACAAACAGGAATTGCAGGTTCTACAAAACTCGGAAAAAATTGTTTTATCGGAGGTCAGGTCGGAATTGTAGGGCATCTTACTATCGGAAACGGAGTAAAAATTCAGGCTCAATCGGGAATCGGAAAAAGTCTGCCTGATGGAGACGTAGTACAGGGAAGTCCTGCTTTCGGATACGGAGATTTTGCAAAATCCTTTGTACATTTCAAAAATTTTCCGAAAATTGTATCGGACTTAGAAGAATTAAAAAAGAAACTATAAAACTACGAATATTTACAAATGGATTTTAAGTTCTCACTATTAACAAATATTCGTATAAATTCGCAGTATTCGTAAAAATAAAAAAAATGGCTCAACAAAAAACCATAAAAGAAGAAATCACATTAAAAGGAGTTGGTCTCCATACAGGAAAAGAGGTTACTATGACCTTGAAACCTGCTCCTGTTAATAACGGATTTACTTTTGTTCGTGTAGATTTGGAAGGACACCCAGTAATTGAGGCTGATGCCAACTATGTGGTCAATACTCAAAGGGGAACAAACCTTGAAAAAAGAGGTGTAAAAATCCAAACTTCTGAGCATGTTTTGGCTGCCTGTGTAGGTTGTGATTTAGATAATATAATTATCGAATTAAACGCTTCTGAACCTCCGATTATGGATGGTTCTTCGAAATATTTTGTAGAAGCAATCGAAAAAGCCGGAATTGTTGAGCAAGATGCCGAGCAGAAATTTTATACCGTAAAAGAAGTTATTTCTTATACGGACGAAGAAACCGGAAGCGAAATTATCGTAATGCCTTCAGATGAATATCAGGTAACAGCAATGGTTGATTTCGGAACCAAAGTTTTGGGAACACAAAATGCTACGCTTAAAAGCATTACTGAATTTAAAGGCGAAATTGCCAATGCAAGAACCTTTAGTTTTCTTCACGAATTAGAAACTCTTTTGCAACACGGACTCATCAAAGGAGGAGATTTGAACAATGCCATTGTCTATGTGGATAAAGAAATTTCCCCTGAAACTATGGAGCACCTCAAAGTTGCTTTCGGAAAGGAGAAAATATCGGTTAAACCAAACGGAATTTTAGATAATCTTACCCTTCATTTTCCTAACGAAGCTGCCAGACATAAATTACTCGATGTGATTGGAGATTTGGCATTAGTAGGCACGAGAATTAAAGGAAAAATTATTGCTAACAAGCCCGGACATTTTGTGAATACGCAGTTTGCAAAAAAACTGTCTAAAATCATCAAAATCGAAGAGCGAAATAAAGTCCCTGCTTTTGACTTGACCCAACCTCCACTTATGGATACGGTTCAGATTATGAATGTACTGCCTCACAGACCTCCGTTTTTGTTGGTTGACAGAATATTAGAACTGTCTGACAAGCACGTGGTTGGAATGAAGAATGTGACTATGAACGAACCTTTTTTTATAGGTCACTTTCCCGGAGCACCTGTAATGCCTGGAGTTTTGCAAATTGAAGCCATGGCTCAAGCAGGCGGAATTTTGGCACTCAGCACTGTTCCTGACCCGGAAAATTACCTTACGTATTTTATGAAAATCGACAACGTAAAGTTCAAACAACAAGTACTTCCGGGAGATACATTAATATTTAAACTAGAATTGCTGACACCTATCCGTCGAGGAATTTGTCACATGCAAGCTTATGCGTATACGAACGGAAAATTAGCTACAGAAGCAGAGCTTATGGCTCAAATTGTGAAAGCGAAATAGTATTAAGATTGAAGTATTAAGTATTAAGACGGAAGTATTAAGACAAAAAATTAGAAGTTATGAAACTAAAATATCCAGGAATTTTATTGATTATAATAGGAGCATATTATTTCATAAGCAGTTTGAAGCGATATCTCGAAGTTACAGATTCTGACAGGGTAAGAAATTCAATAATAATAATGATTTGCGGGATAAGTCTTATGTCTATAAGAACTTTTGCTTGTAGAAAAGCAATAAAAAAAGTTGATTTCATAAGAACTATCAACAATTAACGAACAACCAATAACTAACTATGAATCAACCTTTAGCATACGTACATCCGGGAGCAAAAATAGCAAAAAACGTGGTGATTGAACCTTTTACTACAATTCACAACAACGTAGAAATCGGAGAAGGAACCTGGATAGGATCTAACGTAACCATTATGGAAGGAGCAAGAATCGGGAAGAATTGCAACATTTTTCCGGGAGCTGTTATTTCGGCTATTCCGCAGGATATGAAATTCCAAGACGAAGAAACAGTTACTATTATCGGAGACGGAACCACGATTCGCGAATGTGTAACCATCAACCGAGGTACATCCGATAGAATGAAAACCGTAATCGGAAATAATTGTTGGATTATGGCTTATTGCCATATTGCTCACGATTGTATTGTAGGAGATAACTGCATTTTTTCGAACGGAACTACTCTTGCCGGACATACCACAGTCGGAAATCACGTTGTTTTAGCAGGAATGGTAGCCGTTCAACAATTCGGGAATATCGGGAATCACGCTTTTGTAACCGGTGGTTCACTCGTTAGAAAAGACGTCCCGCCTTATGTTAAAGCTGCTCGTGAACCGCTTTCGTATGTGGGAATCAATTCGGTCGGGCTCAGAAGAAGAGGTTTTTCACCTGAAAAAATCAGAGAAATTCAGAATATTTACAGAATTTTATACCAAAAAAATTACAATACTTCTCAAGCACTTTCTATTATTGAAGGCGAGATGGAAGCTACTCCAGAAAGAGATGAAATTCTTGACTTTATCAAAAATTCTTCTCGTGGTGTAATGAAAGGATACGCAGGAGGGTCGGCATTATAAACAGAAAACTATGTATGTAAAAAGATTTATATGTTTCTTATGTGTTTTATTTCTTTTGACTTCATGTTCTAAACAAATCTTTTTTGAATATGACACAAAACATAGGCAAGTTCTTTTTATGAATAATATTGAGAATGAGTTTTATTTAAAATCTAATTCAAAGGCAACTATAAACATAGAAATCACAAATGCTTCTATCAGAAAAGAAAACGACACAACATACATTATTAAGACAGATAATCCGAAAAGGTCTGAGCTTATAATAACTCAGAAAGGAAGAACAAAGAAAATTTATTTTATTAAGGCAAATATTCCTGATGCAGAATTAACTTTTAGGTTATATAATTATTATAAAAAAGGAGAAATAAGTTTAGAAGAATTTAAAAAAATAAGCAGTTTTTCTGCCAGTATTCAGAATTTCTATTACGATATTCTGTTTGATATAGAACCTGTTGAAGTGTTACATTTAGACAAAAACAATATAACTAAAAATCACCGCATTTTTGATAGTAAAAATTTTCGTCCTTTTTATAATACAGAAATTGGAGACATCTATATTTTTTATAATATAAAATTAGGAAACGATAAAAATGGTAAAATCAATGGTAAACCATTATTTTTAAAAATAACAGAATAATTAATAACAACCTAAAGCCTATAGCTTAAGGCATAAAGTAAAAACAAAAAATGGCAAGTACAGCAGACATCAGAAACGGATTATGTATTAAATTCAACCACGACATTTACAAAATTGTAGAGTTCCTTCACGTAAAACCGGGAAAAGGACCGGCTTTTGTGAGAACAAAATTAAGAAGTTTAACAACAGGAAGAATCCTTGAAAATACTTTTTCAGCAGGACACAAAATCGATACCGTTCGTGTAGAAACGCATACGTTTCAGTATTTGTATGCAGAAGGTGATGATTTTCACTTTATGAATACAGAGACTTTCGAGCAAATTACATTAAGCAAAAATGCTCTTGATGCTCCAGAATTATTAAAAGAAGGCACCAACGTAATGGTTCAAATCAATACCGAAACCGATATGCCTCTAGCTGTTGATATGCCGGCTTCTATCATTTTGGAAGTAACCTATGCAGAACCGGGTGTTAAAGGAAACACAGCAACTAATGCAACAAAACCAGCAACTGTAGAAACTGGTGCTCAAGTAAACGTTCCGTTATTTATCAATGAAGGTGACAAAATAAAAATTGATACGGCTACCGGAGCATATATAGAACGAATTAAGGAATAATGAAGTTTGGCAGAACACATTCATTAAAAGAAATTTCAGAAATCATCTCCTGCAACTATGTGGGAGATGATAATTTTCCTGTATTAGGGATGAACGAAATCCACGTAGTAGAAGAAGGAGATATCGTGTTTGTTGACCACCCTAAATATTACGACAAGGCTCTGCAGTCAAAAGCAACTATTGTTTTAATCAATAAAGAAGTTGATTGCCCTGAAGGGAAAGCATTGCTAATTTCAGATGATCCCTTTCGAGATTTCAATAAACTTACCCAACACTTTAAACCTTTTCAGGCTTCGAATGTTTCTGTTTCCGCGAGCGCCAAAATCGGAGAAGGAACAATCATTCAGCCCAACTGTTTTATCGGAAATAACGTAGTTATCGGTAAGAATTGCCTGATTCATGCTACTGTTACGATTTATGACGACACCATTATCGGAGACAACGTAATCATTCATTCCGGAACAGTTTTGGGAGCCGATGCTTTTTACTACAAAAAACGCCCCGAAGGTTTTGACCAACTGATTTCAGGAGGAAGGGTCGTTATTCAAGATAATGTCGGAATCGGAGCTAATTGCACCATTGACAGAGGTGTTACAGGCGATACAACTATCGGGGAAGGCTCTAAGCTTGATAATATGATTCAGGTTGGGCACGACACGGTAATCGGAAAGAAATGTCTTATCGCTTCTCAAACAGGCATTGCAGGCTGTGTGGTTATTGAAGACGAGGTTACCCTTTGGGGGCAAGTCGGGACCACCAGCGGAATCACCATCGGGGCAAAAGCTGTGATTTTAGGACAGACAGGTGTTACCAAATCTGTCGAAGGAGGAAAAACTTACTTCGGAACCCCAGTTGATGAGTCACGAGAAAAACTCAAGGAACTAGCCAATATCAGAAAAATCCCACAAATAATAGAAGACCTTAAAAGTATTAAAAAAGCATAAGGCCTGAATTGCTTTCAAAGTTCTATTTTTACAGACGATTAACAACTTTAATAAAGCAATTCACAATAAGGATTATTCCGTTGTGAAAACATTTGGGTTACCTCTTGTCCATAATCAGGAGGTTTTTTTATACCCAAATGTTTCACGAGCACCTTTAAAAAAACAATAAAAACTTTGTGAGCTAAAACATTTAGCGCCTCGACTATCTTCGGGGCTTTTTTATTCCACAAAAAAAACACCTTAACTCAAAAGAATCAAGGTGTTTTTTTGTAACCAAAAATCGCTAAAAACTGGTTGAATTTATTCCAATTCCACTTGGACATCCTCCCATTGGTGCATCAGCTTTTCTAATTCTTTTTTCTTTTTTTCGTAGGCAGCAAAAAACGCTGTATCATTCATTAGTTCGTCGTAGTTCTGGGCCAACTCTAAATCAGCTTTTTGAATGTCTTTTTCGAGTTGTTGTATTTGGCTTTCTATTTTGCTCAACCTATTTTGCAATGACTTTCGCTGTTTTTGCTGTTCGAATGAAAGCGCCTTGTCTTGTTTAGGAGTAGCTTTTTGAACAATTTCTTTTTTTTCTATCTCGCGCATATTGTCCAGTTTTCGCTGCTCCAAATAGAAATTAATATCTCCTAAATATTGTTTGATTTTCTGATCTTTGAATTCATACACTACATTAGACGATCCTTGTAAAAAATCACGGTCATGCGAAACCACAAGTAGTGTTCCTTCAAACTTTTGAAGAGCAGCCTTAAGCACATTTTTTGATTTAATATCTAAGTGATTTGTTGGTTCATCCATCACCAAAACATTGATAGGCTCTAAAAGCATTTTGCAAAGAGCCAGTCGGTTACGCTCTCCTCCCGAAAGTACTTTTACCTTTTTGTGTACATCATCGCCTCTAAACAAAAAAGCCCCTAACATATCACGCACTTTAGAACGATTGCTATCATTGGCCGCATTTTCCATAGTTTCTAGTAGCGTAATTTCTCCGTTGAGATAATCGGCTTGATTTTGGGCAAAATACCCGAGCTGTACGTTATGTCCGAGCTTGATAGTGCCCTCATATTCAAATTCGTTCAGAATGGCTTTAACAAAAGTAGATTTCCCTTGTCCGTTTTGGCCAACAAAAGCAATCTTACTTCCTCTCTCTACAAGTAGCGAAATATCTTTCAGTATGGTTTTATCGCCGTAACTTTTAGTCAGGTTTTCTGCTTCTATAACCACTCGTCCGGGCGTGAGCGAAACCGGAAATGAAACAGCCATAATCGAATTATCATCTTCATCAACTTCGATTCGATCGACTTTGTCTAACTTTTTAATGAGTGATTGAGCCATTGAGGCTTTTGAGGCTTTGGCACGAAACTTCTCGATAAGTTTCTCGGTGTGTTCGATCATCTTCTCTTGATTCTTTTGAGTAGCCAATTGCTTTTCTCTGATTTCGTTGCGCAACTCCAAATATTGTGAATACGGTTTAGGAAAGTCATAAGCCTTACCTAACGAAATTTCGATAGTGCGGTTAGTTACGTTATCCAAAAACATTTTGTCGTGCGATACGATAACCACTACGCCTTGATAGTTTCTCAAGAAGTTCTCTAGCCAAATAATACTTTCTATATCCAAGTGGTTGGTAGGCTCATCTAGAAGCAGCACCTCATTATTCTGAAGTAATAATTTTGCCAACTCAATTCTCATGCGCCAACCCCCTGAAAAAGTATCGGTGAGCTTGTCAAAATCCTCTCTTTTAAAACCTAATCCTAAAAGAATCTTTTCGGTTTCTCCGACATAATTATACCCTCCTATGATTTCGAAATGATGCGTTATATCGCTTAACTCTCCGATTAAATCCAGATAACTTTGGCTTTCGTAATCAGTTCTTGAGGTTAATTGATTATTGATTTCCTCTATCTTTTTTTCGGATTTTTTAATCTCTTCGAATGCCTGATATGCTTCTTCAAGCACCGTTCTTCCTTTTACAAAATCAATATCTTGTTTTAAAAACCCTATATTTATTTCTTTTTCGGATGCAATAGTTCCGGTATCGGGCTGCATTTCTTTTGCCAAGAGCTTGAGCATGGTTGATTTTCCTGCTCCATTTTTCCCGACAAGCCCTATTCTATCTCCTGTTCCGAGCCGAAATGTAATCTCTTCAAACAAATATTCTCCTCCAAAAGCAACCGATAAATTATGTATGTTAAGCATTCTATAGTATGATGAAAAATTACAAAAACACAAAGATAATGTTTACCTTTGTATTATTATTTATAAGGCACACACAATGTGTAAAAAAGGATCAAAACTCAACAGTATTATTAAGGGAAATTGTCCCCGATGTCAGGAAGCAACCATGTATGAAAGTAAAAATATTTTCAACATTCTCAAGGCCATCAAAATGAAAGAAAACTGCTCTCACTGTGGGCTTCGCTTTATGATCGAACCTGCTTTTTTTTATGGAGCTATGTATGTGAGTTATGGAGTAGGGATTGCTTTCGGAATAGCTGCTTTTATCATCTCTAAAATACTCTTTGACGCCTCTCTTCATGCTTCATTTATATCTATTGTAGCTACGCTTCTTGTTTTTTACGGAATAATTATGCGTGTATCTAGAAATATTTGGATAAATATTTTTGTTTCGTATAATCCTACAGCAAGAGGAGCAAGCGTAAAAGAATAATTATTCGTTATTCCAATTTTAGAAACTCAAGTAACTTTTGTGCTGCCGTAAAAGGTGAAATCAGGTTACTTTCTACTTGATTTTTAAAACTATCTATTGATTTTTTGACCTTTTGGTCATTATAAAACCTGCTTTTAAGTTCTGATTCGATAGTTTCTAAAAACCAATATTGGTTTTGCTCTTTTCGTTTGTCTTGAAAATACCCGTTTTTTTGAGTTAGGTTAAAATACTTTTCGATAATTTGCCAAACCTCCGGAATTCCGTCTTTGGTATAACTACTGCAAGTGGTTACTTTGGGTGTCCACCCTGATTTTTTGGATGGGAAGAGATGAAGGGCACGATTGAATTCGACTTTTGCTCTTTTTGCCTTAGTGATATTATCGCCGTCTGCTTTGTTGATGACTATGGCATCGGCCATTTCCATAATTCCTCGCTTGATACCTTGCAATTCGTCGCCTGCTCCTGCTATTTTGAGAAGTAAAAAAAAATCAACCATCGAATGAACAGCTGTCTCGCTTTGCCCAACTCCTACGGTTTCGATAATTATGATGTCAAATCCGCAGGCTTCACAAAGCACGATAGACTCTCTTGTTTTTCGGGCTACTCCTCCTAAGGTTTCTCCCGAAGGGGAGGGTCTGATATAGGCATTGGACTCTTTTACGAGCTCTTCCATGCGTGTTTTATCTCCCAAAATACTTCCGTGAGAAATCGTACTACTGGGATCAATGGCCAAAACAGCTACTTTCTTACCTAAAGATGTTAGATGTTTTCCAAAGACTTCGATAAAGGTGCTTTTTCCTACTCCGGGAACCCCTGTAATCCCGATTCGGATCGATTTATTGGCAAAAGGCAAGCAGCCATTGATAACTTGTGTGGCTTTCTCAGAATGTTCTGCTTTGGTGCTTTCGATAAGCGTAATCCCTCTACTGAGGGCTACTTTATCACCGCTGATAATAGCCTTGATGAGCTCTTCGGAAGTAGGTTTATTTCTGCGAAAGCGGTTTATTTTCTCTACAGAAGAACGGCTGATCATCTCGGTATTCGAAATGCCTTTTACTTCGCTCAGAGCCGATTTTTTTTTCTTCTGATTCATAAAAACAAAGTTAATGATTTTGTTGAATCCGTAGGTTGATTTTATAAGAATCTGTTTTGTATTCTTTGGTCGTAAACCAAAATAAAAAACCCGACCTTAAAAAGATCGGGTTGTGTATGCTTAAAAAAATACTTTTATATGATTAGCATAGCGTCACCATACGAATAGAATTTGTATTTTTCTTTGATAGCCTCGTCATAGGCTTTTTTCATAAAATCATATCCCATAAAAGCAGACGCCATCATAAGGAGCGTAGATTTTGGCGTATGAAAATTAGTAATCATACAATTGGCAATACTAAAATCATACGGAGGGAATATAAATTTGTTGGTCCAGCCTTCAAAAGGATTAAGTGTGCCGTGTGATGAAACTGAGCTTTCGATAGCTCTCATAGAGGTAGTTCCAACTGCACAAACTCTTTTTTTGTTGAGTTTAGCGTTGTTGACTTTATCAGAAGTTTCTTGTGAAATAAAAATTTCTTCAGAGTCCATTTTGTGTTTTGATAAATCTTCTACTTCAACTGGATTGAAGGTTCCTAAGCCTACGTGAAGAGTGATTTCGGCAAAATCAACTCCTTTGATTTCAAGACGTTTCAGCAAGTGCTTCGAAAAATGAAGTCCTGCTGTAGGGGCTGCAACTGCACCTTCGTGTTTGGCATATATGGTTTGATAACGCTCTGAGTCTTCTGGAGTTACCTCTCTTGAGATGTATTTAGGGAGTGGTGTTTCTCCTAATTCTGAAAGCTTTTTTCTGAACTCTTCGTAGGAACCATCATACAAAAAGCGTAATGTTCTTCCTCTAGAAGTAGTGTTATCAATTACTTCGGCTACCAGTGATTCGTCTTCTCCGAAATATAGTTTGTTACCTATGCGGATTTTTCTGGCCGGATCTACTAACACATCCCACAAACGTTGTTCTTCGTTGAGCTCTCGTAGCAAAAACACTTCGATTTTAGCACCGGTCTTTTCTTTATTCCCGAATAAACGAGCCGGAAAAACTTTTGTGTTGTTAAGAATCATCACATCACCTTCGTCAAAATAATCGATTAGGTCTTTAAAAAGCTTATGTTCGATAGTCTTTGTTTTTCTATCGATAACCATCAGCCTTGCTTCATCTCTGTTTTCTGAAGGAAATTCAGCCAGAAGTTTATCTGGCAAATTAAAATTGAATTGTGATAATTTCATAGTAGGGTTTTTAATGAAATGCAAATATACGACTCCCAAGTAGGCGTTGTCAAGTACTTTGATGATTATTTATGATTTAAGACACAAAACACTCCGATTTTACTCTATTTTAACTTTCACTTGTATGTTTTTGCACTAAATCATCAGAGGTAATTTTATGGAATCCAAAAGATAAATTTGTATCTTTGAAATCCTTATAAGTTGCAATAATATGGTTTCTCAAATTACACAAGGCATAAAAGTATCGGTTGTCACTAATTTTGAAGGTATTCTTTTTAAAAATTATAGACTTCAATATGCCTTTGTTTACCGTATAACTATCGACAACCAAAGCAAAAATTCTGTGCAATTACTCAACAGACATTGGGAGATTATGGATGCCTTGAGCGAGCCTCAAATTGTTGACGGAGAGGGAGTAGTAGGCAAAAAACCTGTTTTGAAATCAGGGGAGAGTTATACTTATAGTTCTGGTTGCCTATTGGTTTCTCCTTTTGGAGCGATGAAAGGATACTTTGGGATGATTAACTTTACTACTACCCGAAAGTTTAAGGTTATGGTTCCTACATTTCGTTTGGGAGCTTCTTATGCTCTTAATTAATTTCTGATGAACTTTTTAGATATCCTTATAGGTGCTCTGCTTGTTTACGGACTTATCAAAGGAATTTGGAAAGGCCTGTTCGTAGAGTTGGCTTCATTGCTTTCGCTTTTGTTGGGCGTTTTTATAGCTGTAAAGTTTTCGAGTTTTACCGCCGATTTTATACGAGAAAAATTCTTGAGTGATTCCGAATATATCGAAATTATAGCTTTTGCTGTTACTTTTTTGTTGGTTGTTATGGCTATAATCCTCTTGGCCAAAGTATTCACAAAAATGGCTAATTTTGCTAATCTAGGCTGGATAAACCGAATATTCGGGGGTGTTTTTGGGCTGCTGAAAATGGTTCTTGTTTTGAGTATTCTCCTTCATTTTTTTCAGGAAATAAATCAAAACGAAGTATTGATTTCCGAAGAAAAACTCGATCAATCTGTTTTGTATCATCCTGTTAAACAAACTTCAGAGCTTGTGTTTCCGGTATTAACCGAGTGGTTTGATAAGGCCAAAGAAAAAGTGAACCTCCCCGAAACGATATAACTCATCAAACATCTTCAAATCAGCAGAAACTCCCTTAGTTTGTGGTTTTCTTTTTCTTTCTTTTCAGGAAATAATCCACTACAAAATAACCTCCTAAAACGAACAGGAACCAACGGAAATAAGAAACCGGCTCTCCGTCTCCGCCCACTGTGGTGAAAACTCTTTCCCAGCGTGGTCCTCCTTTTTGAGAGTCCCAACTCATCCAGATAAACACAGGTTTACCTACAATGTGATCTGCCGGCACATAACCCCACATTCTACTATCTTCTGAGTTGTGGCGATTGTCTCCCATCATCCAATAATAACCTTGTTTAAAAGTATAACTAGTTGCAGGCTGATTGTTGATTAGAATGTCATTTCCGATCACTTTTAAATCATTCTTTTCATATTCGCCAATGATTTCTTTATAAAAAGGAAGTGTTTCGCTATTCAGCTCAACTGTTTCTCCTGCCTTTGGCATATAAATCGGTCCGAAATTATCGACACTCCAATTTTTGGTATGCGGAAAAATACTGCTATCTGCCTGCAGAGTAGCGCGTGTTACACTTGCCACAGCCGGATCATTTTGAAGTTGCTGAGCTTGTTGAACGGTTATTACTGCATTAATTTGATTAGAGTTCATCTCTATTTCCAATCGCTGCATTACCTCTTGATTTCGAACACTGCCAAAGGCATAAACATGCAGGCTATCTCGATTTTGTTCGGTAAGATAGATTCCGTTTTTAGGGTCTGCAAAATACTTCTTTACAGCGGGATCATCCCAGATATTCGTTCGGATTTTATACGTAAAAGCATTAGGCTCTACGCCATAGCGATTCAGCAGTTCCTGTGTAAGATTTTCTTTGGCTGTTATGGTAGTAATATACTGGGGCTTAGCTCTATATGACAACTCAAGAAGCTCACCATTGATGTATAATTCACCATTTTTTCCCTCGAGTATATCTCCAGGGGTTGCTACACAACGCTTAACATAGTTTGATTTTTTGTCTATAGGTTTTCTAACATCTCTGGCGGTACGGTCTCCGAAGTATCTGATTGTATCTGTAGGCCAGTTAAAAACCACTATATCGTTTTTCTTAATTTCAGAAAAACCGGGTAATCTGAAATAGGGAATTTGTGGTTTTTTAAAATAAGACGGATGACGATTAATGCTTTTAGGTAACCCATCATAACTTGTCGGAATAAGCGGCAGAGTATCGTGTACCATCGGCAAGGCAACGGCTGTCATGGGAGTTCGGGCTCCGTAATGCACTTTGCTCACTAACAAGAAATCACCTACCAAGAGTGTTTTTTCTAACGAGCCTGTTGGGATGACAAAAGGTTGAATAAAATACGTATGAATAACCGTAGCTACAATTACTGCAAAAACAATCGAGCTAACAAAATCGGCAACGCCATTTTTAGGCTTTAGGCTTCTGTCTTTTATGTGAGTCAGCTTGTCGGCCTGGGCATAGTTAAGGTAATAAATATAAAAGCCCAACGTAAGTAAAACTAACCACGTATCAAGGGTTTTATTTTTCCCGAAACTACGGATGGTTTCTACCCATACTACCGGAAACATAAGCAGGTTTACAATCGGGATAAAAAGCAAAAAAACATACCATTTCGGGCGATTGATGATTTGCATCAACACAATTCCGTTGTATATGGGCACAAGAGCTTCCCAAGGTTTACGTCCTGCTTTTTGATATAACTTCCAAGTTCCTAAAAAGTGAACTACTTGGATGATTAGGAAAAATATAATCCAACTTGTAAACGACATAAGTTTTGTTTTTGCTGTTTCCCACAGATGCACAGATGAATCGTCTGAAATCTGTTTTGATTATTTGAAAATAACACAAATAAAAGATTTTTAATCTTTAAATAAAAACCTGTGTATTTGTGGTTATGAAATAAGTCTGCAAGATATTCAAAAAGTTACAATCCTAATACATCTTTCATCGTAAAAATTCCGTTTTTCCCTATAATCCATTCTGCTGCGATTACGGCTCCTTGTGCAAATCCTTCTCTTGTGTGGGCTGTATGTTTGATTTCGATTTCGTCTATGGCAGATGCATAAGTTACTGAGTGCGTGCCTGGAACATTTTCGATGCGTTTGGCTTCAATACCGATCGTTTTATTTTGTGTCGAGCCCTCTTGCCAAGAAGTATAATCTGAGCTTTCGATGATTTGTTCTGCAAGAGAAATAGCCGTTCCGCTCGGAGCATCAAGCTTTTGTGTATGATGAGTTTCTTCTATATTGACTTGATAAGCATCAAAGTTCTTCATCAGTTGAGCCAGATTCTCATTCAACCTAAAAAACAAGTTGACTCCCAAGCTAAAGTTAGAAGCATAAATAAAGCTTCCTTTTTTTTCTTTGCACAGCTCTGTTATTTCATCGTAACGCTCTAACCAACCTGTAGTTCCCGAAACCACCGGAATCCCTTTATTAATACATTCCGAGATATGGCTTACTGCACTATCGGGAGCAGAAAAATCGATGGCTACATCTGCTTTTTCTAACTCTTCAAAACTATCATTTATTGATTTTTTAAGAACAATTTCGTGTCCTCTTTGCAGGGCGATTTTCTCTATTGCCTGCCCCATTTTTCCGTAGCCTAAAAGTGCTATTTTCATTACTAGTTGGCTTATTCGTTATGTAAAAACGCTTGTCTGTTGAGTAATGTTTCTTCGTCTTCTACGTGGTTTTCATCTGGAACACAGCAATCTACCGGACATACAGCAGCACATTGAGGCTCTTCGTGGAAGCCTTTACATTCAGTACATTTGTCTGCAACAATATAATAAATATCATCAGATATAGGCGTTTGTGCTTCATCGGCATCTACCTCTTCGCCGTTAGGCAAAACTATTTTGCCACTTAGTTTTGTTCCGTCTTTATATCTCCAATCGTCTGCACCTTCGTATATGGCATTGTTCGGACATTCAGGTTCACACGCTCCACAATTTATGCAATCATCAGTTATTATAATGGCCATTTTTGTTGTTTTTGAAGTGAGCCAAAAGCCAGATTAATTCAGAGTTTAAATATATTTGGCTATTGGCTAAGTAAGTATTTCTTATTTTTGTACAAAATTACGTGTAAAACCATTCATAACCAAATGATATGATGTTAGAAAAAACAAAAAAGTCGTTTATAGAACTGGGTAAATTCTTAAGGCAATTCTCTCAGCATAAGGATGTAAAAAATAATTCGGTGCCATATAATGATTTGTTTTTTGACGAGTTTTTGACCCTTATCGAAAATCAAAAACACCACAACGGATGGTTTGTAGAAGACCAAATTCGTTTTGCTTTAGAATCATGGGCAAATGCACTGACTCCCGAAAACCTCGACAAATGGCTTTCTGCGTATGAAATCACCGAAAAAGAATCTAAAACTATTGGGCTGATCCTGGCAGGAAATATTCCGCTAGTAGGTTTCCACGATTTTATAAGTGTATTGATAACTGGTCATAAAGCACTGGTAAAAACCTCGTCGGATGACCAAAATTTGCTCCCATTTTTGGCTAAATACCTGGTTAAAGTAAACCCGGAGTTAGAAAAAAGAATCGAATTTATCGAAGGAAGATTAACCGGATTTGATGCTGTAATTGCTACAGGAAGCAATAACACAGCTCGTTATTTTGAATATTATTTTAAAGATAAACCAAGTATTATCAGGAAAAACAGAAATTCGGTTGCTGTGCTTACCGGAGCAGAGTCAGAACCCGATTTGATTGCCTTAGGTAAAGATATTTTTACATATTTCGGATTAGGCTGCAGGAATGTATCGAAGCTTTTTGTTCCGGAAAATTATGATTTTGACAAGTTCTTTAAAGCGATGTTTCAAAATAAAGAAGTTGTTGATTATCAGAAATATGCTAATAATTATGACTACAATAAAGCAGTTTTTTTGATGAGTAATTTTTTGATTCTAGACAATGGATTTTTAGTTTTGAAAGAAGACACGTCTTATAGCTCACCTATTTCGGCTGTTTTTTATGAAAAATATAAAACCATCGAAGAGTTGAAAAATAAGTTAGAACAAGACAACGAACAAATTCAGTGTGTGGTAAGCAATAATTTGATTGAAAACTCAATTGGTTTCGGGCAAACCCAAACTCCACAATTGTGGGATTATGCCGATAATGTGGATACGATTTCGTTTTTGAACTCAATTTAAGCCAAGAAAAAACAATAAACTTTACCAATTTATTATTTTTCCAATCAGTATTTGTGCTTCATTAGTAGGGTATTCGGTAAGCTGAATTTCTTTGTCTTCCGATACTTCAAGAATAACAGGGGAAGAAAAATCATTGACATATTCTTTTAAAACACCATAACGATAAATTTTTATTTTGGTTTTCAGGTTTTCAGGGATTTTGTTTTCATCATTTGTAAAAATACAAATAGCATTAGTGCTAAAATTCTCTTTGTTTTCAGATAATTTGTCAAGCAATATACTTGCGTAATTCGGAGGCATTCGGTCTAACGACAATAATAAAAATTTGTTTTCTGAACTTCCGTTTTTAAGTAATTCAACAAACTGTTCTAAATTCTGATTGCTTTTTTGAGTCCTTTCAAACAGTTGTGTTTTTATATTTTCCAATTTCCAATCTTGAAAAGTCGGTACGAACAAACTATGATCGTTTATTCCTAAACTATCTGATTTCTTGTTGTTTTTCACCAGCAAGCCCTCCTCCAAAGGAACAACGTGCAGCCCAGAATACTTTGGCATAAAACCTTCGGAGGTTATTTCCAAATTTTCATTAAGAGAAACCAGGTAATAATCAGCATAATTTTTTAGTTGTTTTTCTGAATTTCCATCATCATAATCAACTTCAATTACCCACCAAAAACAATTTCGGTGCTTGTCGTAAACAAGCCTTTTGTAATACAAAAACGTATGCTTATCAAGCATTTCATATAATTGTAAA
Source organism: uncultured Flavobacterium sp. (assembly GCA_964409345.1). Lineage (GTDB taxonomy): Bacteria > Bacteroidota > Bacteroidia > Flavobacteriales > Flavobacteriaceae > Flavobacterium. Next base: position 20,698 of record CAYPCZ010000003.1, read on the forward strand.
TGAGGCTCAAAAATTGCATCATCGGTCATCAGCTTGGAGCTGTGCTCATACCCGAAAACCGCTTTATTGTCTTTATTGTAATCCCCATAAGGAGCCTTATTTATTTTGGAATTTTTGTTGTAATATCGGGAACATTCAGGAATTGTAAAACCCAAAGGAGTTGCAGGAGCATTGCTTTTTGATGAAATTTTATAAGCAAATTCCATAGTATTGTTTGCAATAGAATCACAAGTTTGATTGTAGTAAGGAGCTAAAACAGCCAAAACAGTTGAATCCTTCTCATTTATTCTGACAGGAAAATTGGAATGAATCGAATACCACCAGCTTGTTTTTCTGTAAGCATAAGGCGAGTTAGCGTCATACATAGGAGCAGGTGTATTTCGGAAAGAAAATGTCTTTAAAACGTTTTTGTTTCGGTCAATGATACAAACCACCGAATCGTGCTGGTCTCCAAAATAAGTCGGAATTACGGAAAGCAAAACTCGATTTTTGTCCAAAATATTATAATCAAACAGAAATTGCTTTTTTCTGTACTTAATGTCAATGCTGTCGGTAAATTGGTTCTGTATGTGATTGTATATATATATTATTCCGTTTCTGCCATCCAATAATGAGATCAGGCTGTTATCATTATAAATATCGGGTTTTATTTTTCCGAGATTAGTATTTTGGAATGTAATATTTTTGCCCGAATCTTCAAGATGAAGATATTTTATGACACCTCTGTTCGTATTGCAGTTTATAAATACTGTTAATATGAAAATCAGAAAAAAACCTGTCTTTTGAAAGTTTCTTTTTTTTAAAAGACAGGTTTTTAATCTTACTATATTTCTATTAAGCAACAGGGTCATCACAACAAATTACAATAAATTGTCCGTTTCTTAATTCAACATCGCAATCTGAACCATGGTCATAACATCCCTCATCGACCCCATCACCAGAATTCCACGATTTTGTACATTGTTGTTGAGATGTTGCTACATTAGGGTTTGAAGGGTTGTCAAACACATAGAGAACATACACATTGCTATCTCCATCAACTCTATAATACTCAATTCTGTCATAGCCATTAAAGAGAGGAGGATATGGGTCAGAATAATCTTCAAGTTTCTTAGCTCTCATATTGTGTAAACTATTTACAACATCTTCATAAGAAACTACTGTTCTACTTTTTTGTAATACTTGGTTTTCTAGCATTACTTCACTGCTTGAATCCTCACTACAAGCAATAAACATTGTAGCCCTTAATAACAATTGCAACAAGTGTCATTTTTAATGTTTTCATCTTTTATAATATTTATTTCCCTCTTGTTATGTTTAGAGAAAAGGTTAATACTTTAACAAAAGTAGAAAAAAAACAGAAAAAACAAAACAAACTGTGTTAATTTTTTAACTAAAATCATAGGCGCAGGGTTTAAAATAATAAAAAAGCTGTTAGGTTTAGAAGATTGAAAACTTAAAATATAATTTATTGGTTTGAAAAAATCTGTGTAATCTGTAGCTAAAAAATAAAAATTCGTCCAAGTTTGTGTAATTAGTGGTTAAATCGGTACTTTGCATAGTACAAATTCAGTTTAGATGAAAAAACACAACTTTAGTGCAGGCCCTTCGATATTACCGCAAGAAGTTTTGCAACAAGCCGCTGAGGCTGTTTTGGACTTTAACGGCAGCGGACTCTCACTGATTGAAATTTCGCACAGAAGCAAAGAGTTTGTCGCTGTTATAGAAGAGGCAAGAAGTCTGGCATTGGAACTTTTAGGGCTTCAGAACGAAGGTTATCAAGCGCTTTTTTTGCAAGGCGGAGCAAGTATGGAGTTTTTGAGAGTGCCTTACAACCTTCTAAAAAGCAAAGCTGCCTATCTAAATACAGGCACATGGGCTGCCGGAGCTATCAAGCAAGCGCAATTTTTTGGTACTGCCGAAATTGTAGCTTCTTCAAAAGACAAAAACTATTATTATATCCCTAAAAATTACAGCATTCCGTGTGATGCAGATTATTTTCACTGCACCAGCAACAATACGATTTATGGCACGCAAATGAAGGAGTTCCCCAATACGGATATCCCGATGGTTTGCGACATGAGTTCAGATATTTTTTCAAGGGAATTAGACTTTTCGAAATTTGATTTGATTTATGCCGGAGCTCAAAAAAATATGGGGCCGGCCGGCGTGGCACTTGTGGTTGTTAAAGAAAAAATTTTAGGAAAAACAGGAAGAACGATTCCGAATATTTTAGACTATCAAGAACATATAAAGCGAGAAAGTATGTATAATACGCCAGCTGTTTTTGCTGTTTATACTTCGCTTTTAACGCTGAGGTGGATTAAAAATCAAGGTGGAATTAAGACTCTGGAAAAGCTCAATAACGACAAGGCCAAGCTTTTGTATGACGAAATTGACAGAAATCCGCTTTTTGTTGGAACCGCACAAATTGAAGACCGAAGCAAGATGAATGTAACCTTTAGATTAAAAGACGAAAAACACAGCAAGGTATTTAATGCATTATGGCAAAGCGCGGGTGTTTCTGGTCTTAACGGACACAGAACCGTGGGCGGATATAGGGCTTCAATTTATAATGCTATGCCTGTAGAGAGCGTGCAAGTAGTGGTTGAGGTAATGCAGCAATTCGAAAAAAACATATAGATGAAACTCAAAATTTTACTTTTTGCTTTTGTAGGTCTTCTTGCTATTTCGTGTAATAAAAGGGATACTAATGTGGGAATTTCTACCCAACCTGATATTACGTTAAACAGCCTGGACTTTGAACAGATAAACAAAAACAATTATTCTATAAAGGTACATAAAGACTGGGTTGTTGAGCTGTATCCGGCAGACGAAATGGAATTGTATATTTATCTAGATACATCAGATGAGCTTGTCGAAAACATTAACTTAATTGTCCGAGATTTAGGTAATTTTGGTATAACTCTCAATGAAGTGATTAAACTTGCCCAAGAAGAGTTCGCTGGGCAGGGTAGGGTAATTTCGTCAGAGAAAATTATCACTCCCTCAAAAGAATACCAACGGATGGTAGTAACTTCAAAGTATTACGGAGAAGACCTTAGATACAATCAACATTATATACTCAAAGACTCACATATTTATATCCTTACTTTTACTTCTTTGGAAAGAGACTTTAATACCTACGAAAAAGTAGCCGAACAGATTATGCAGAGTTTTACTGTGAAATAAAAAATAAAGGATTAGTTCTTATAATTACAATTGCTAAATCTTAAACTAAACCATGAAAATATTAGCCAATGACGGAATTTCTATCGCAGGAATTCAGCTTTTAGAGAAAAACGGATTTGAAGTCATCACCACCAAAGTAGCTCAAGAACAAGTAGCCAATTACATCAACAAACATAACATTTCAGTTTTATTGGTACGAGGCGCTACCAAGGTAAAAAAAGAGATTATTGACCATTGTGCTACCTTGAAAATTATTGGAGGAGTAGGTCTGGAAGCGCGTAATGTCGATACAAATTATGCTTTGTCTAAAGGTATTCACGTGATAACTACGCCGAGTGCTTCGGCGGTATCTGTAGCAGAACTGGTTTTTGCGCATCTATTCTCTGGAGTTAGATTTTTGGCGGATGCCAACCGAAATATGCCCTTAGAGGGTGATACTCAATTTAATGAACTGAGAAAAAGTTATGCTCACGGAAAAGAACTCCGCGGAAAAACATTAGGTCTTGTTGGTTTTGGAGGAGCAGCCCAAGAGGCGGCCAAAATAGCCATTGGGCTTGGGATGCGTGTTATGGTTTGCGATGCAAATATAAAAACCGCAGTGATAACGCTTGATTTCTTTGACGGGAAATCAGTTGATTTTACAGTGGATACCGTTCCTTTTGATGAGGTGTTAGCCCAATCAGATTTTATTTCGGTACATGGGCATGGGGCTTCTCAAGATGAATTATTTATCGGCGCTGCTGAATTCGATAAAATGAAAGAGGGCGTCGGGTTTATAAATACCTTCAAAGGCGGAATTATTAACGAAGTAGAGCTTATTGAAGCGTTAGAAACGGGTAAAGTGGCTTTTGCCGGTTTGGATGTTTTTCAGGACGAACCCACTCCGGCCGTTCAGATTTTGATGCACCCTAATATATCACTTACTCCGCACATAGGAAGCTTAACTCTTGAAAACCAAAACAGAATAGCAGAGCAGTGGGCACTACAGATTATTTCGATACTCAAGTAAAATAAATGCAAGAAAAAGATACATATAAAACTATAGAAACCCCATCCGAAGAAGTGCTTTTTAAAGAAAAAAACAGCAAATTCTTCGGGTATTGTTTTCCGATACAATCAGAAGATGAAGTAAAATTGATTTTAGACCAAATCAAAAAAAATCATTTTTCGGCTCGGCATTGGTGTTATGCTTTTCAGGTTGGAACCGAACAGATCCATTATAGGGTTAACGACGACGGAGAGCCCAGTGGCAGTGCCGGACTACCTATTTACGGACAAATTCAATCGTTTGAAGTAACTAATATATTAGTGCTTGTGGTTCGTTATTTCGGAGGGGTAAAATTGGGCGTAGGAGGCTTGGTTTCTGCTTATAAAGAAACCGCTAAAATAGCTTTGGAGCAAGCCGAAATTATCGAAAAAACCATTGACGTGCATTACACAATCAAGTTTGATTATAAAAACATGAATAAAGTGATGCGGATTATCAAAGAAAAAAATCTGAATGTAACTCAACAAAAATTAGAGCTCGATTGCCAAATAGAAATTTCCGTACGCAAAAAAGATGCTGAAATGATTTTTGACATTTTTGATTTGCTTTATGAAGTAGTCGTCAAAGTGAAAGAATAATTACTACATAAAAGGTGAGATTAAACGTACTATGCGTTCTGAAAATTTCTTGAATTTAGAGCGATTTTTCCACCGTTCGTAATCGAGTTGGCGTGCATGTTTTAAATCCTCATAAAACGTCTGAGTCATTTTTCGGGCAATTTTTTCGTCATAAATTAGGGCAGACACTTCGAAGTTCAAATCAAAGCTCCGCAAGTCTAGATTGGCCGTACCCACGGAGGCTATCTTTTTGTCAATAACAAATGTTTTAGAATGAACAAACCCCTTTTCGTATAAAAAAATCTTTACTCCAGCAGCCATTAGTTCTCCAAAATAAGCTTGCGAAGCCATATTTACGGTTTTAGAATCTCCTTGCAAAGGCGCCAAAATCCGTACATCAATTCCGCTTAAAGCAGCTACCATTAAACTTTCTTGCAGTGAGGTCTCCGGAATAAAATACGGTGTAGCAATCAGAATTTCTTCTTTGGCAGAATTAATGGCTTGGTTAACCGAATATAATATATTAGGTAAATCAGAATCTGGGCCTGATGAAACGATTTGTGTGTAAATTAAATCATCGTTGGTCGGTAGCTCTAACGGAAAGTATTTTGAGTTAATCAATATGTTTTCACCGCTACAGAAGTTCCAGTCTGATAGAAAAACTCTTTGTAAAGCAAGTGATGAATAACCCTTTATCATCAAATGAGTATCTCGCCAATACAAGCCACTTTTTGAAGGGTTAATATATTTATCGCACACATTAATTCCGCCGACAAATGAGGTTTCTCCGTCAATCACTACAATTTTTCGGTGGTTTCTGTAATTCAGGCGGTTGGCTAATAATATCCATCGAACTTTATTAAACGGATGGGCTAAAACTCCGGCTTCTCGTAGCTCGCGAGCAATGTTTTTACGAATACCTCTACTACCGAAATCATCATAGATAAAGCGTACTTCTACGCCTTCTTTGGCCTTTTTTATCAGAATATCTTTGATTTGATTGCCTATGATGTCATTTTCGTAAATGTAATATTCAATATGAATGTGTTCTTTTGCTTTACGCAACTCTTCGAGCATTACCGGATATAGATTTTCTCCGTTCTGAAATACCTCCACTTGATAATTAGGCAACACCGAAGTATTTCCCGCTCTGGGGTTAGCAATGAGTTTTATTAGCTTCATGTTCTCTTGAATCGAAGGATTATCAAGATTACCAATGCTTTTTTTGTATGCCTCCAGAGTTGTTTCTAATTCTTTTTTTAACTTTTCGTCAATTTCTAATTTTTGACTATAAATTTTTCTTTTCCGGTAGTTGATTCCGAACGAAAAATAAAAAACAGCACCGAGGATAGGTACAAAAAGAACCAGTAGTAAATAGGCCAAAGTTTTACTCACTGATCGGGTATCAAATATAATGCGGATGCTTACCACGATGATAAACAACAGATAAACCAGCTCAGTGACAATGAGCCATTTTGCTTGTTCAAAAAAAGAATCCACTTGAAAATATATTTTACTACCGGCACTAAATTACAACATTCATTGATAAATAACTTACCTTTGTTTTTTATTTTATTTAAAATGACAAATAACGATATATTTAAAAAGCTTCGGGTGGCTTTACAATTACGAGATGACGAAATAGTCGAAATCTTGCAATTGGTTGATTTTAGAATATCCAAGGCTGAATTGGGAGCTTTTTTTAGAGCCGAAGACCACCCCAATTACAAAGAATGTGGCGATCAGATTTTGCGTAACTTTTTGAACGGATTGGTTATTCACCTGAGAGGAACCAAAGAAAATCCGAAAAATCCAAAAGAGGTTTTAGCCCAAAAGAAGACTGAAAACAAAGAGAAAAAAACAGAGAAAAAGCCATTCAAAAAATTCACCCCTAAAAAAGAAACTAAACCTAGTCTTGGAAAGATAAAGTTTAATAACGGGAAAAAGAAAAAAGACTAGATTTTTTATTATAAGGATGACTTCAGTTATAAAAGCTACTTTTCAAGATATTCCTGCTGTCAGATCGATTGCTCACGCCGCTTGGTATCTGGCTTATGAAGGCATACTTTCAGAAAAACAAATCGTATATATGCTTGAAATGATGTATTCGGTAGAGTCGCTTACCAAACAAATCGAAATCAATAAGCATCTTTTCTTTTTAGCTCAAGAAAAAAATCAGGCATTAGGGTTTGTTTCGATAGAGTTACATTATCAAAACCAATCGGTTACTAAAATTCACAAAATATATATTCTACCTACTGCACAAAGAAAAGGAGTCGGGAGAATGCTAATGCAAAAAGCAGAAGAAGTTGCTAGAAAGCATCAAAACACAAAACTTCAGCTCAATGTTAACCGACATAACAAAGCGTCGAATTTCTACCATAAATTGGGTTTTCAAGCTATTCATACTGAAGATATTGATATAGGCAACGGTTATCTAATGGAAGATTATGTATTAGAAAAGAAATTATACTGATTTATCCGAAGTTTCCTTCTACGTATCTTTTGGTTAATTCCTTTTCTGGGTTGTTGAATATTTTTTCGGTTTTGTCAAATTCTATAAGTTCACCTAAATACATAAATCCGGTATAATCTGCCGTGCGTATAGCTTGCTGCATATTGTGGGTAACAATCACAATGGTATAATCCTCTTTTAAGCGTAAGATAAGCTCTTCTATTTTTGCCGTACTGATAGGGTCAAGAGCCGAACAAGGTTCATCCATCAGGATAACCTCTGGTTTTACGGCAATTGTTCTGGCAATACAAAGCCGCTGTTGCTGTCCTCCAGACATATCCATAGCACTGCGATGAAGACTATCACCCAACTCATCCCACAAATAACAATCTTTAAGAGCTGCTTTTACAATTTTTTTCACCTCTCCGTTTTTTGCTATTTCGTTGACTTTAAGTCCGTAGGCTACGTTATTGAATATAGATTTAGGAAAAGGATTCGGACGCTGGAAAACCATTCCTATCTTTCTTCTCACTTGTGTTGGGTCTACCTTATTATTCAATACCTCTTTTCCGTCGAGCTTGATACTTCCTGTAATATGAGCACTCGGTGTTAAATCGTGCATTCGGTTTATAGAGCGTAGTAGGGTAGATTTACCACAACCCGAAGGTCCGATAAGAGCTACTACAGATTTTTCAGGAATATCCATATTGATTCCTTTAAGCACTTCTTTGGAACCAAAGCGCAATTTTATATCTCGTATTTCAATTTTATTTGCCATAATTATCTGCTTGTTTTAGGGGTGTACTTGTGCCTGATGACAAAGGCGATTATATTAAGCACCACAATAAGTAAAACTAATACTAAAGCTGTTCCGTAAGCAAGTGGTCGTACTTGCTCAATGGCGTGATGCTGTGTTGATAAAATATATAGGTGATAAGGTAGCGCCATAAATTCGCTATCTAAGGTATCTGGAGGAAAACGTAAATAAAACGTAACTCCCGTAAAAAGTATCGGTGCTGTTTCGCCGGCTGCTCTTGACAAGCCTAAAATAGACCCGGTTGTAATCCCCGGAATAGCAGAAGGCAATACGGCAGTTTGTATGGCTTCCCACTTTGTAGCACCAAGTGATAGAGCTCCTTCGCGATAAGAATGAGGAACAGAACGCAGTGCCTCTTCGGCAGAGGTTACTATATAAGGGAGCGTCATCAAGCCTAGCGTAAGTCCCGAAGAAACCACAGAGCTCCCTAAGTGTAATGCCTCTACAAAAAGGGCTACGCCAAAAAGACCATAAATAATCGACGGAATACTGGCTAAGTTTCTGATGGATGCTCTAAGTAAATTGGTCAACCAGTTGTCTTGAGCATATTCGTTAAGATAAATAGCCGTTGCTATACCTACCGGAATACTAAAAACAGCCGTAATAATCGTAACAAGCGTAGTTCCTGCAAGAGCCGGATAGATTCCTCCTTCGGTCATTCCTTTTCTTGGGATAGAGAAAATAAAATCCCAACTCAACACTCCGGCTCCTTTATAGGCAATATCAAATAAAACCAAAAGGATGAAGGCTACTACCAATATCGTACATAACCCCAGAAATCGAAGTCCTAAAAAGGCTGCCGTATTTTTACTGATTAACTTCATGAAACTTTATATCTAAATTTTGAAGCGATCCACTCCGAAAGCAAGTTGATTCCTAAACTTATAACAAACAAGACAAATCCCAGCACAAATAAGGCGTAATAATGAGGCGAGTCAAACGGAACTTCTCCGAGCTCAATAGCAATAGTTGCGGTGAGGGTTCTTACTGGGTCAAAAAATCCGTCGGGCATTGCCGTGGCGTTTCCGGTTACCATTAACACGGTCATGGTTTCTCCGATAGCTCTACCAAATCCTAAAATACAAGCAGCTATAATTCCTGATCCCGCAGCCGGCATTACCACTTTTCTGAGCGTTATCCATTTGTTTGCACCTAAGGCATAAGACCCTTCTCTAAAAGACTTAGGAACCGCTTTCAGCGCATCTTCTGACACACTCACAATAGTAGGAATGGCCATAAAAGCTAATAATACCGCTCCGTTAAGAGCGTTAAATCCGTTACTCAAATCAAAGGTTTTGGCCAAAAAAGGCCCGATGAGCACAATTCCGATAAATCCGATAGTAACCGAAGGAATTCCTGCTAATATTTCGATAATAGGGCGTACTATCTTTCTGACTCTCTCTGGAGCAACTTCTGATAAATAAGCTGCAGCCCCTATCCCTAAAGGAATAGCAATAACCATGGCACCAAAAGTTACTAAGAGTGAGCTCCATAGAAGTTGAAGAATCCCGAAAGAAGCTTCACCATAAGCAGAAGGATTCCAATGGATGTTAAAGAAGGACGAAAAAGGAATGTGTTTAAAAGCACGGATAGCATTGGTAAACAAAAGAGCTATAATTCCGATGAGCACAAGGACAGAAAACAACCCTGCCAACCGGAACAATTGCTTCATTATCTTGTCGTTCAACAGTCGCTTTTTCATAAGAGTGTATTTTTAGTATAATTCTGGATTATACTTTTTATGATCTACCGAATAAAAACCGCTGTCTTCTATAATGGTAGCTCCTTGTTCGCTAAACTGATAAAGAACAAACTCCAACAATTTTCCTTCTGGTTTTCCGTTAGTATATTGCAGAAGGGGTCGGGTTATAGGGTAGGTTCCCGAGATAATGTTTTCTTTGTTAGGAGCATACGATGGCGATTGAGTATCAGCGCTTATTTTAAGCACCTTTATATCATTCATAATATTTTCGCTAAGGTATCCCGAACTTACGTATCCTATCCCGCTTTTGTCGGTCTTAAGGGCATCTACAATTTGAGCCGTACCGCTCATACCAATCATCGAGGTGTTGTATTCGTCTTTTACGATGTTTTCTCTAAAATAAATATAAGTTCCTGAGCTGCTTTGTCTTCCGTAAAGCGTAATAGCTGTATTTTCGCCTCCGCTTAGCTGATTCCAATTGTTTGTTTTTCCGCTATAAATAGCACTCAACTCTTCAAGTGAAAGGCTTTCTACCGGATTATCTTTGTGCGTAATAATGGCCAAAGCATCTTGAGCAAATACTATCGGAAAAGGATTTACGCCTGCTTTTTGAGCATATTCTAATTCTTCTTGACTAATGTCTCTCGAAGAGTTGGCAAGATCGGTTTTTCCGTTGATAAGGGCAGCAATACCTGAGCCTGACCCACCACCGGTTACACCAACCGAGACCAAACTATCTTGATCCATAAAATTCTCTGCCAAGGCCTGAACAAGGTTTACCTCAGAGTCTGAGCCTCTTACTTTGATAGCTACGTATTTATTTTCGTCTGGAAAACAAGATTGAAAAATAACAACTCCTATAGCAATCAGGATAATTGTGTTTCTTAACATAAGGATTCTTTTGAGCGACAAAGGTAAGGCTCCAAGGTTAAGGAATAGTTACCTCAACAATAAAACAAGGTTAATAAAAGACTGGGGTTTGTTATCTTTTGAGATAAGTGTATCGCTTTTAAGAATGGGACAAATTTATGTTTTTATTTCGAATATAGATTCTTAATTTAGCTTTTCATCAAAATTTAAAAGAAATGAACATTCAACAAGCACTACAAATCGAAATCGAACGCGAAACAGAAAATACCCGTAAGATGATTAGCCCAATAGAGCCTCATCATTTTATGTGGAAACCTCATGAAAAATCAATGAGTCTTGGCGCATTAGCTGCACATATAGTAGAGTTACATAATTGGGTAGGTTTATCACTTGCAAACGACACATTTGATTTCCATACTGATTACAAACCTCTTGAAGCATCCTCGGCACAAGATCTATTAAACATACTAGATAGTGGATATCAACAAAACCTTGCTCTGATTAATACCATGACCGATGCGCAATGGGCAGAAACCTGGACATTAAAAGCCGGAGACCATATTATTGTAAGCCTTCCGAAAATCGGGGCGATGCGGTTTATTATCCAAAATCACCTGATTCACCATAGAGGGCAGCTCTCAGTTTACCTGCGATTGTTAGATATCCCGGTACCCGGAGTTTATGGGCCTTCGGCAGACGAGAAGTAGGTTTAACTTCTTATAGATATAGTTATCCGTGAAAAAAAGCTTTGCTGCAAAAAGAATAACTAATTATGAGAAATTTTTTGTGGGGCGAACTCACTAATTGCTAAATTTGCCAGATGCTACTACCTAATTTTTCAGAATTATCTTTAGAGGCGGGCACAGATGAAGCCGGAAGAGGTTGTCTGTCGGGGCCGGTAACTGCGGCTGCGGTGATTTTGCCAGATGATTTTAAATCTGAGTTGCTGACCGATTCCAAACAATTATCTGAAAAGCAACGGCAATATCTACGTCCGTATATCGAAGACAAAGCGATTTCGTTTAAAATAGTTCATTTGAATCCTGAGATAATTGATGAGATGAACATTTTGAATGCCTCTATACTCGCTATGCAGCAATGTGTATTAAATCTTGAGCCACAACCTCAATACTTAATTGTTGATGGTAATCGATTTAAACCTTGTGGAGATATTCCGTATAGCACAATTATAAAAGGAGATTCAAAATACCTGAATATTGCAGCAGCATCGGTCTTAGCAAAAACTTATCGGGATGATTTTATGGAAAAAATCCACCACGAATTTCCGATGTATAATTGGCAAAAAAACAAGGGCTACCCGACCATACAACATAGAAATGCCATAAGAGAATTCGGCTCTACAGTTTATCACAGAAAGAGTTTCAGATTGTTACCTGAACAGCTAAGACTGGAGTTTTAAACACGCTATTCCGTGTAACTATATGAGAATACATTAATTATCAAAAATTGATTTTCGAATATATCTTCACTTTTTTAAACAATAAATTGTAATTTAGTCCAAATTTATGTTTGATATATATCATATAGTAATTTTAGATTCAAAGAAGACTAAATAATTTATTATGAATAGAGGCTATATACTACTATTATTGGTTGTTTTTGTATTGTTTCTGTTGGGCTGTAATGATAATAAAAAAAGCCATTCTTTTGATGTTCCTGGTTTTAGGCAAGACTCTCTTAAAATAACACAAATTCTTACTGCCGACCTAAATAATCAAGAATTAGATAGCCTAGCAACCACAGTATATAGTGAGTTTCAAGATATTGCTCAATCTCATTTTTTTTATACCTTACATTACGGAAGGTTACTGATTTTAAGAGGGAATTTGCAAAAAGCAGACTCGTTGATTACTTATACGTTACAAAACCCTAAATTAGATACGATTAGTATTGAAGCAGCTCGCTTGTATAATTTGAAAGCAGCTGTTTTTGCTTATCAGCAGGGTCGTCTTATAAATATAGTTATAGCGCATCCGAAAAATTAAAAACAATAAAAGACACGGTTCATTTACCTTGGAGTTTAGCTATTGCTTCTGTTTCGTCTGCTAATTTAGATAATTTTCAACAAGCATCACTATTGGCCGATCAGGCTATCGATTTGAGTGAAAAACACAACAACCTAATGGGGAAGATGCTTTCAGGCTATGCTTTAGGAGAAATTGATATGTATCATGAGGATTATGCAGCTGCTATAGAGCACCTGTCTGAAGTGGTTGTGATGGGTGAAAAATTTAATCAGAAAAGTATTCTACTTCCTACTAAAGCAGCTTTGTTAAAAGCATATATGAAAAAAGAAAATTATCAAAAAGCTATTGAACAAGGGGAAGAAGCCAAAGAGTTAGCCAATCAATTAGCGAATGTTGAGGTCAAATATAATTTATATAAAAATTTGGCCTTTAGTTATGAAGCAATAGGAGAAAACACATTAGCTTTTGAATATCTAAAAAATGCAGAAGAACTTTTAAGAGAAAAAGCAGCCAAAGACAATCAAAAAGCTATTCAAGATTTGCTTATACAGTATGAGAGCGAAAAAAAGTCAAATCAAATTCTTACACAAGAAAATGTATTAGCAGAAAGGAAAATACTAATGCTAGTTTTTATATTTTTAAGCGTTATACTATTAGTAATCTTAATTTTTTATAGGGAAAGAAATAAGCAAAAATATAGACTTTTGCAGCAAGAGCGAGAGCGGGAGGTGTTTAATGCTTTGAATATGGGAGAAGAACAAGAAAGAAAACGCTTGTCTTATGAGCTTCATGATGGGGTAGCGTCCAATTTAATTGCTATCAAATTACAAATCGAAAATCAACTTCATTCTACGGATTATTCTAACACACTAAACTTGGTTATAGATACTCATCAAGAGGTTCGAAAAGTCGCTCATAATTTGATGCCTATTGATTTTGAAAACCAAAACATTGTGAGTGCTATCAACAATTTTTGTAGGCAATGTAGCACAGCTAATTTTTTGATTAACTTTGAATCTAATACCGACAAAGTGAATTTAAGCAGAGCAAGATCGCTAGTTCTTTATCGCGTTGTTCAGGAGTTTATTCAAAATGCGGTTAAACATTCTCAGGCCACACAAACAGAGGTTTTGTTTATGGAAAACGAAGGAGTTGTAACATTAAATATAGAAGATAACGGAGTAGGTTTTGATTTAGAAAAAGAAGAAAAACTAAATGGATTATCAAATGTTATCGAACGATTACAAAAGATACAAGGCAAAGTAAATATAGATTCTTCTCCCGGAAGAGGAACCTCTATTTTTATATCTCTTAAAATAGGTTGATTATGAAAATACTCATAGCAGATGATCACTCGTTAATTATAGATGGTTTTGTAACAGTAATAAAAAGCCATGATGCTTCAATAGGGTGTTATACCGCCACTAATAAAAACGAGCTTTTTGAGGTGTTGGCTACACAAGAAATAGATATTCTTTTTCAAGATATTCTTTTCGGAAAAAGTGATGCAAGAGGGTTTATAAAACAAGTCAAAGAAAAATATCCTTCACTTAAAGTCATAGTCATTTCGACCCTTAGTGATAAACCAACTGTTGAAATGCTTTTTAAGCAGGGAGTTAATGGCTATTTGGTCAAGTCTGATGGGAGTCAAGAGATAATTCGTGCTATCGAAGCTGTTATAGATGATAAAAAATATATTTCTAAAGAGCTCTTAACAGAAGGATATTCTTCATCTACACTCAAATCAAATGCAATAATACTTACTCCTCGAGAAAAAGAAATCTTGTGCTTAATTCTAAAAGAAAAAACAACCAAAGAAATCGCAGAAGAAGTTTGTCTTTCAGAAAAAACAGTTGAAAACCACAGAGCCAACCTATTTATTAAATTTGGCGTAAAAAATTTAGCAGGGTTAGTTAGGCAGGCTATACTAGAAGGATTCTTGTGAAAAGAGGTTGTTTAAAAGTAGAGATGTTTTAAATTAAACTAATTTTTATTGAGACAGAGAATATTGTTCTACCAGAACTTTTATACAACCTCTTAACAAACTATTCAATTCCTTTGAACCACTCTTCATACTTATCTCCTAACAACGGAACTGTTTTTTCTTTTCCGTTGATGGCGTTCATCAGCCCCATAATCCACATATAAATTAGCACAAAAATTCCCAGTATATTAATAATCCAACCCAAAATAGGGACCATACCGATTACTCCTAATGCGAGTCCTGTTAACGCCAATCCGACAGATTGCCTGATATGAAAAAAAGCAAATGCATTTTTCTTTTCGTTGTTTTGCACAAAGGCTATGATCAATCCGATAATCGTGATGTAAGCTATGGTTGCCAGGGTCTTCCCTTCTGCTACTGTATTGTTTTGTGTGTTTTCCATTTTTCTGAGTTTATTTAAGTGATTTTTATAATTGGTCTCGGCTAACTTTTATTAACTTATTTGGGTATTCGTATTGTCTTTAACTACTCCGAAGGTAAACTGAACCCTAAGTTAAAATCAAAATTACCTTTTGTAACTATAGTAATATAGCCCCAAGGATCTTGTGTTTTTAATTCAAAACTACCTTTGACTCTATTAGCGGAATGAAAACTAACCCTAAATTCTCCTGCCGATTCAGCTCCATAAGGAGCAAACCAAAAAGAATTATTGCTGTTTTCTTTGAGAATAGAAACACCTACTTTCCCTTGATCAATAATTGGATAAACTCCCGGATCTACACAATCAATAATTGTGATAATAAAAAGTATATCTCGGTTCTCTTGAGCAGCATTGATAGTGAGTGTACGAACGGCGTCTTCTGTTTCAGAATCGTCAATTAAATCCATGCCAACTATGTGATTAGCTTTAAAATCAACTCCGTTTATCTTTGCTGTAAATGTGTCATTGGCAGGAGAGTTTCCGTTATCAGGATTTCCGTTGTTGTTATCACTGCTGCAAGAAACCGCAAGAAACAAACTTGCGAAGCATAATTGTTGTTGTAAAATGTTTTTTCATTGTTATAAAAACTTATCTAGATAGCATGCTCTGTCAAAACAACAGAGCGTGCTGTCTGCCATTAAAATTAAAACACATATCTTGCTCCTACAAATAACACCACCTGATCGGTACTGCCAATCGTATATTTCAAAGTAGAAAATGCTTGTATTTTGTCTGTTAAATCATAAGTTGCTCCTCCTCCGAGATTAAAGCCGATTTCACTATCACTTTCAGAAGAGTTTCCTCCAATTCCCCAAATAGCAGGTCCATCCCAAGTTACCTTTACGTGAGTATAATTTAACCCTCCTAGACCAAAAACTTTAAATTTGTCATTGTCCATAAAGTAATAATGGGCATTGGCATTAAGCTCCCATATACTTGTTTTTAAATAATCTATTTTTTCTGTAAAATAATACGTGAAATCCGGCGCAATACTAATTTTGTCTGTAAGTCCGAACTCTGCATTTGCCCCAATAAGAGGGCGTTCGATTTCCGAACCGTATCCGAAATGTACTCCTGCTTTGGTTTGTGCTTGAGCTGTATAACTAAGTCCTAAAATAATTGCTGCTGTTAGAATAATTTTTTTCATTGTTTTGTTTTTTTTAAATTATAAATGCAAATGTATGTTTGTGTGATGTTGCTTGTATTGGGGTTTCCCTGATTTATTATAAAAGTTTATTTATCTCGAAAACTCATACTTAATAGTCATTGTTTCGTCTGGGTCATACCTGATAATCAACAAGTTTGAGGTGAGTTTTTCTACGGTTACAGTAACCTCGCTGGCTTGTCCGGACAAGGCGAGATTGTTTCCTGAAAGCTCCCATTGCCCGGTTTCGAACTGATTTTCGAAGCTGATTACCTGATCATCGGTAGCTAAGGCAACACCGTTGATATAGGTTGTAACTTCTAGGCCTACTGTTCCGGCTCCAAACACTTGGTTGGGTTGATCGTTGAAGGTGAGGGTAGCATTATAATCTTTCCCTTGCCCTGTGGCTGTTGCAAAGCCTAAGTTTGTTTCTGTGTTTAGATTTTTCAGTGTCCAAGTACCTACAATACTCGCGTTAATAGAATTCCCTCCATTATCATCGCTACTACAAGAGGCTAAGACAAATGAAAGTCCGATAAATAGAAATAGTAATTTTTTCATAAGATTTTTTAGTTAAAAATTATAGTGCAAACTTATTGCTATGAAGTGTTGCTTATATCAGGGTTTTCCCTGATTTTTTAAAGAGTACTTTAAATTAAAAAGGTTTTCTGCTAGGCAGCAGAAAACCTTTACAACTAACTTAAAGAATATGAAACTAATTCTTACTAATCTTAACCACTTTGGTTTGGCTTTCAGTAGTGATTTTTACTAAATAAATAGCTTGTTGCCATCCGGAAGTATCAATATTTATCTCCGAATGATTATAATCGCTTTGATATATCATTTTGCCTAGCATATCGACAATGGTTACGTTTCTGATTGCTTCTTGCGAAGCAAGGTTCAGCACATTGCTTACCGGATTCGGGTAGGCTTTTAGTATATTTTGTTGGGTTATAACTTCTGTACTCAGGTTTTCAGTTGTTATCTTCCATAATTCTCGACCGTTACCGTCAAAATTGGCTTTGAAATATAAAGAACCGTCAAGCTCTGCAAAATAAGGATTACTATTAAGCGGATTGCTGTTTGGGGCTACAGCAGGCTGTATTTTTACCGTACCTGCTTGGGTGCCGTCACTTTCCCAAAGCTCACTTCCGTTTGAGCCATCAACTGCAGTAAAATAGAGTTTTTCATTATAAACATAGAAATAGTATGGAAAGCTGCCTGTATAATCTCCTGTTGTGTTGATGTTTTTAAACATTTGTGTGCCTGCCGTAGTGCCGTCAGACTTCCATAATTCGCTTCCGTCATAATCGGCAGCTCCGCTAAAATAGAGATGATTGTCATAAACTATCAGATTTCCAGGAGAATAAACCCCCGCTTGTGAATCAACAAGGGAGCCTGAAACAACAACAGTTCCCGCTTCGGTACCATCGGTAACCCAAAGCTGCCTGTCCTCAGTATATCCGGGGATAATATTTAATGCCGTAAAATACAGTTTTCCGTCATATTCTGTAAATTCGCTAGGATCACTATGACCGTTAGGTTCGAGGTCTTTGAGCATTTGTGTGCCTGCCGTAGTGCCGTCGGTTACCCAAAGCTCACGACCATTGATGCCGTCATCAGCTCTGAAGTACAGTTTGCCGTTATATTTGGTAAAACTCCAAGAACTCAAAGAATCTAATCCCGGATTGATATCTTTGAGCATCACTGTGCCTGCAACAGTGCCGTCTGTTACCCAAGGCTCACGGCCATTCGTGCCGTCATCAGCTTGAAAATACAGCTTGCCGTTATATTCGGTAAAATCTTCAGGAAGTCCGCTTCCGTTTGGGTTGATGTCTTTGAGCATTATTGTTCCTGCAACAGTGCCGTCTGTTACCCAAAGCTCAAAACCATTTGTGCCGTCACTAGCTTGGAAATAGAGCTTGCCATTATATTCGATCAAGTCCCAAGGAGATGAAGTTCCATTCGGGTTGATGTCTTTGAGCATCATTGTGCCTGCTTGGGTACCATCTGTTACCCAAAGCTCAGTGCCATTTGTGCCGTCATTAGCTCTAAAATACAGCTTGCCGTTATATTCGGTAAAATCGTAAGGATTTGCGCTTCCGTTCGGATTGATGTCTTTGAGCATGTGTGTGCCCGATTCGGTGCCGTCAGTTACCCAAAGTTCGTCTCCACTTGTCCCATCATCAGCTCTAAAATAGAGCTTGCCGTTATATTCTGTCAAATATTCCGGATAGCCATCTCCATTCAGGTTAATGTCTTTTACTAACTCAAAATCTTGTGCCTGTAATGATACGACAAGCATTAATGCCGGTATCATAAAAATTGCCTGTAGTAGTTTTTTAGTTTTCATAATTTTAGTTATTTTTAATAATACTACAAAATTAGCGCGGTGAGCTGTTGTTTGTATGAGGGTTTTCCCCTATTTTAACAACAAGTCTATATAAAAAAAGCTACCTGTAGAAACAGGCAGCCTTTATAACCAACTTAAAAAAAAATATGAAATTAATTCTTACTTATCTTAACCACTTGGGTTTGGCTCTCAGTAGTTATTTTCACTAAATAAATAGCTTGTTGCCATCCCGAAGTATCAATATTAATCTCTGATTGATTATAGTCGCTTTGATGTACTGTTTTGCCTAACATATCGACAATGGTTACGTTTTTGATTTCTTCTTGCGAAGCTAAATTCAACACGTTTCTCACTGGGTTTGGATAGGCTTTAATTGTAAAATTGTGTAGTTCCGGGTTTTCAATGTTTAGGTTCTCGGTAGTGAGTTTCCATAACTCCCTGCCGTTACCGTCAAAATCAGCGGGGAAATATAAAGAACCGTCAAACTCTGCAAAGTAAGGTATACCGATAAGCGGATTGTTATTTGGAGCTACGGCAGGCTGAATTTTTACTGTGCCTGCTTCGGTACCGTCTGTCATCCAAAGCTCTCTTCCGTTTGTGCCATCAATTGCAGTAAAATAAAGCTTTCCGTTATAAACATAGAACCATAGTGGAGTGCTTGCTTCATAATTTGCCGTGTTAATGTTTTTAAGCACTTGCGTGCCTGCTGTAGTGCCGTCAGACTTCCATAATTCACTTCCGTCATAATCTGCAGCTCCGCTAAAATAGAGATGATTATCATAAACTATCAGATTTCCAGGATTATAAACCCCTTGCTGGCTGTCAGCAATACCACCTGAAACAACGACAGTTCCTGCTTCGGTACCATCGGTAACCCAAAGCTGCCTGCTCTGAGTATGTCCGGGGATACTATTTAATGCCGTAAAATACAGTTTTCCGTCATATTCTGTAAAATATTGAGGATTACTATCACCGTTAGGCTCGAGGTCTTTGAGCATTTGTGTGCCTGCCGTAGTGCCGTCTGTTACCCAAAGCTCACGGCCATTCGTGCCGTCATCAGCTTGAAAATACAACTTACCGTTGTATTCGGTAAAATATACTAAATTATTCAAAGACCCTAAGTCCGGGTTGATGTCTTTTAGCATCAGTGTGCCTGCAACAGTGCCGTCTGTTACCCAAGGCTCACTACCATTCGTGCCGTCATCAGCTTTAAAATACAGCTTGCCGTTGTATTTGGTAAAAACATGAGGGTCTGCGTCTCCGTTTGGGTTGATGTCTTTTAGCATCATTGTGCCTGCTTCGGTGCCGTCAGTTACCCAAGGCTCAGCACCACTTGTTCCGTCATTAGCATTGAAATACAGTTTTCCATTATATTCGGTAAAAGCGTAAGGATTTGCGCTTCCATTCGGGTTGATGTCTTTGAGGATCACTGTGCCTGCAGCAGTACCATCTGTTACCCAAAGCTGCCCGCCATTTGTGCCATCATTAGCATTGAAATACAACTTGCCGTTATATTCGGTAAAAGCGTAAGGATTTGCGCTTCCGTTCGGGTTGATGTCTTTGAGCATGTATGTGCCTGCCTGAGTGCCGTCAGTAACCCAAAGTTCACTTCCATTTGTTCCATCAGTAGCTCTGAAATACAGCTTGCCGTTATATTCGGTGAAAATTTCAGGATAGCCATCTCCATTCGGGTTGATGTCTTTTACTAGTTCAAAATCTTGTGCCTGTAATGATACGACAAGCATTAATGCCGGTATCATAAAAATTGCCTGTAGTAGTTTTTTAGTTTTCATAATTATAATGTTTTTGAATTATCGTTTAAAACTTAGAATTGTGCATTATTGTCTTTATGAGAGTTTTTTTCTTCTGTTTTCTGCTTACTATACAAGAACCTGTGTCTTTAAGAAAAACAAGAGACTGTTTTCACAGTACTCTTGTTTTGATAATTTGCAACAATTATAAAGTCTGTATTCTTTAGAGAATACAATCTTCAAGACCTATAGTATTGGTGTTTGTGCTTGTTATATTTGCTCCTAATTGAACATTGCCAATTCCATGCTGATCTGTAAACAGTACGCAAGACATAATATCTTCGAAATGACTATCGGACATAACAAGACCTGCTTGATAGCCAATATAGATTGCACCTCTGGTTCCGATATAAGAGTTAGCATTAGCACCTTCTCCAGCATGTTTAATTACAACATGTTTAAATTGATTGTTAGGACTTGTTGTTGTGTGAAACCTTATGTTTCCCCATGCACCAGGTGCCTCTACAGCTCCTCTAATAATTATTTCTTCAGAAGGAGTACCTACTACTTTCAAGCTACCACCATCAGCTACCTCAATATTTTTTCCTGTCCCCATTTCGATCACTGTTCCAGGCTGAATAACTAAGTGAGCTCCGTTACCAATTCCAAATACGCCATTACCGTTGGTTATGGAATAAGGAACAGGTAGTTTATACATCGTTTTGTTTCCTCCCTCAATAGAAAACGTATTTATTACTTCTACCTTATTGATGCCATTGGTTATAAATTGATTACTGCTCTTAACAATATCAATTTTTGCAGATGAGATTTGTAAAGGAATCTCATTTTCTTTAAAAACATTATCTTCTATTGTAGTATGCGACTCATTAGCAGTGTAATAAAGATTTACTGCCCATCCCTTGCAATGTTGTATAATATTGTTTTTTAAGTTCAAACTACTGCTTGGTCCTATAACAACTCCTCCTCTAGTGTTTGTTGCTGAAGATACTGCAGAGCCTCCTGCATACTCCACTATAGTATGGTTAAGCTCGTTTTTTGGGTCATTCGACGCAAAGAAAATACCTCCCCAAGATCCGATGGCTTTATCAACACCTGTAAAAGTGATTTTTTTGTCTGTCATTCCGATAGCTTTTAAAGAACCAGCTTCTTGTACCCAAAACCCAGCATCCGTTTTAAATGCAATGGTTACTCCTGGCATTATGGTTACATCGTCGGATATTGGCATTTTACAGCTCACAACATAATCTACTGCAGCATTCGGATTGTCCTCTAAAACAGCATTCGGATTGTTGCTAAAATAATGACAATCCAGCTCAATAGGCGAATCTGTCTGAAGAATTGGATCATCATCTGCACCATTTGTGTCATCGTCCGTGCTACATGAAGAGATAAACATCATTCCAAATAAAGAAGCGATGAAAAATACACTTCTATTTACTTTTAATACACTTTTTAAATTCATAGTTTTTAGTTTTAAATTATACCGCAAAATTAAAGTAGAGAGCTGTGGCTTGTATGAGGGTTTTCCCTGATATTTTATTATTAAATGTTTTTTTATAGTGTAATCAATAAATAATTCTAAATTTTAGAGAATGAAGCAGAGACGCTGTAAACCATCTGTTTACATCTGAAGTTCTATATTATATCGTGTCTAAGTCGCTTTAGCTTAAAACAAGTTGTAACACAATCTCCAGTTAGTAGTTATTAAAGAATCTTTTTTTCGTAATTTTGTACTTATGGTAAGTATAGATACATATATTCATTCTGGTTTAAAACCTTTCGAGGTATCTGAGAAAGTAAGTGAACTCCAGAATTTTTTTCTGAACAACGGATTTTCGCACTTTCCGCTCACCCGACAAGATATTTATATCGGTTGCGTATCGGCAGAAGATATAGAAACCTTTGACCAGGATAAGTCAATAAATGATTATAAATACACTTTTGAAGGATTTTTCGTAAGAGAAAAAACAAATTGGCTGGATGTTTTAGAGAAATTTGCTCAAAATCAAACCAATATAATGCCTGTTCTGAGTCAGAGCAATACATACTTAGGTTATTATAAGTTATCTGACATTGTTCAAGTTTTTAGCGAAACTTCGTTCCTTAGAGAGCCAGGGGGCGTTATTGTGGTCGAGAAAAATATACTTCAATATTCTGCTTCAGAAATTGCACAAATCGTAGAGAGTAATGGGCACAAACTTTTAGGAATGTTTGTTTCAGAGATGCATGATATGGTTCAGGTTTACTTGAAGATAAATGCTGAAAACCTGAACGAAATTCTACAAAGTTTTAGACGGTATGAATATGAAATCGTCTCAGAACACTCGCAGGATATGTATATGAAAAGCCTGAAAGAAAGACTTGAATATATGGACAAATACCTCAATATTTAATATATGAAAATAGCGGTTTATGGGCAATATTATCAAGAGAACTATAACGAAATCATCGCTGAAATTCTTTCTTTTGCCAAAGAAAAACTTTTAGAGGTTGTTTTTGAGAAAAACTTTTATGATTTGATGTGCCAACAGTACCAAATTCAAGGCACTACTTTTTCTTCTCACACCGAGTTAGACGCTTCATTTAATGTTTTGATTAGCATCGGAGGTGACGGAACCATTCTCAGGGCGGCTACTTTTGTTCGTGATTCGGGAGTTCCTATCTTAGGAATCAATGCAGGACGATTAGGTTTTTTGGCAAGCATCCCCAAAGAAAGCATTTCGCATTATTTAGAGCTGGTTTTCAAAAAAGAGTATTCACTTTCTAAAAGAACCGTTTTAGGGCTAGAAACTTCGATAAACATTTCGGAATTAGAAGATATAAATTTTGCTCTTAACGAAGTGAGTATCAACAGGAAAGATACTACTTCGATGATTAAAATAGAAACCTATCTAAACGGAGAATACCTCAACTCTTATTGGGCAGACGGACTTATAATTTCGACCCCTACCGGCTCGACAGGCTATTCGCTAAGTTGCGGAGGAGCCGTTTTACTTCCTGATGCAAAAAGCCTTATTATTACGCCGATTGCTCCACATAATCTTAATACCCGCCCGATCGTTATTCCCGAAGATACAGAAATTAAACTCAAGGTTTCGGGCAGAGAAGAGCAATATTTAGTTTCGCTTGATTCGAGAATTACCACCATTACTAATGATAATGAATTAACCATCGCCAAGAAGCCTTTTGATATCAATATGGTTTCTTTTGAAGATAAATCATTTTTAGAAACCCTACGCAACAAGCTTCTGTGGGGAGAAGACAAGAGAAATTAACATCATAATTGCTTGATATTACATAAATTAGTATTTTTGTGAAAATCAGGCAACCATGAACCTTCTGCAATTTCCACTTGCTAAGGTTACCATCGGTTTTATTTTAGGCTTGTTGGTAGCCTTTTACTTTACTCCTGGCTTGTACATGGGGATTAGCGTTTTTATGTTTGGTTTTGCTGTTTTCATCTTTTTATATCTTGCAGTCAAAAAAAATATAATTAAGCCTGTTTTCTTCGGGCTTTCAGTTTTTATTTTTTCGTTTGTCTTGGGTGTTTTCACACAAATACTTCACAACGAGGTTCTGGCTAAAAGTCATTATGTACACCACATTAGCGGCAACCCACAAATTACTAATCTGACCCTCCAAACCAAACTAAAGCCCAATGCTTATAATTATCGATATTATGCTCAAGTAAATTCAGTTGATAACCAAAAGAGCAGTGGGACAGTTCTAATTGGCATCACTAAACAGCTGTATTCTATCGAACCGGAAATTGGGGCAAATTATGAGGTTTATGCTAAAATAATTCCGAATAGCATTCCTAAAAACCCAAGTCAGTTTGATTACGGAAAATATCTTGAAAGGCAACAAGTTTATGCTCAGATTTACACAGATACGATCAACATCCGAAAAATAAAAACAGAAAAAACCCTCTATTATTATACCTACAAGATCAGAAACAGGATACTAAACCAACTCAAAAATAGTGGTTTTGCCGAGGAAGAACTAACGGTTTTACATGCTTTGATTTTAGGACAACAACAAGATATTTCTCCTGAAATCTTGCAAGCCTATCAATTTGCAGGGGCAGTGCATATTCTTTCTGTTTCAGGTTTGCATGTGGCTTATATTTATCTGTTTTTAAATTTTGTACTAAAATTCATCCCCAACCACAAAAAAGGAAAATTATTGAAGCTTTTGGTCTTGATGTTATCTTTGTGGGGATTTGCTTTTCTGGCAGGAATGGCACCTGCTATAGTGCGGGCCGTTACTATGTTTTCATTTGTTGCTATCGGGCAGTTTTTGCATAGAAGCACTAATATTTTCTATACGCTCTTGGTTTCTATGTTGCTGATTCTGCTCTGGAATCCGTCGTTTTTGTTTGACGTAGGTTTTCAACTTAGTTATTTGGCGTTGTTTTTTATTGTATGGGCAAAACCAATGTTTGATAGGTTTTATAAACCGAAGAACTTGGTTTCGAAATATATTTGGGATGTGGCAACCGTCTCGTTAGCGGCTCAAATCGGCGTATTACCTTTGAGTTTGTATTATTTTAATCAATTCCCCACCCTCTTTATTATTACGAATCTTTTGGTGCTTTTACCTCTTTCGGTCTTTATGATTTATGGGGTGGTACTTTCGATTTTAGCCTTTTTCGGAATCACCCATTTTTATTTATCCAAAGTTATGGAGTATGGAATTTGGTATATCAATCAGGTTTCAATAGAAGTTGCTAATTTTGAGAGCTTTGTGCTCAGAGATATTCCATTTAATTTCTGGATGCTTTTGGGTTGGTATCTATTGATTTTCACTTTTTTTATTTGGATGAAAAACCGAAAGTTTTGGATATTGACCACAGTTTTAGCCAGTATTTTAATCTTACAGACTATTTATATTTTCACTCAGTTTAAAATAAATAATTCTCACGAATTTATTGTTTTTAACAAAAACAGAACTACACTTTTATCTGATAGAACAGGAGGTAAAATAACTTTTTATACCAATGATTCTATCAGCGAAAATGATTACCTGACCAAAAGCTATAAAAGAGGCAACTTTAGTAAAATAGAAAAGATTGACTCATTACAAAATTTCTTTTTTATAAACGGGAAAAAGATAATGATAATCGATAGTTCTTCAGTTTATAGTATGAGCTTTTCTCCCGATGTTCTATTACTAATAGGTTCTCCAAAAATAAACCTGCAAAGATTAATACAAACCCATCAACCTGAGGCTGTAATTGCTGATGTGTCCAATTATAAATCATATGTAGAGCTTTGGAAGAAAACCTGTCAGGAAAACAAGGTTTTTTTTCATTCAACCCATGAAAGTGGCTATTATAAGATAACAAAGGTCATTCATGACCGTTAAAAGGCTAAACAGTTTACTACCTTCTGATAACACCTATAAAAAAGGAGCTGCCTAAAAAGGCAGCTCCAGCATTAACATTTTCCCCTTTGTTTATTATAGCTTATTTGTCTCTTAAGGGGGTTAAGAGAATTTTGTTATTATTGCTTAACCACTTTAAATACTTTATTAATACCTTCAATAGTTACGCTGATAAAGTAGTTGCCTGCCGGTAGCTCTGTCATGTCAATGTGACTATTATTCGGTTGCATAGGCAAGTTTAGTTGTTGCCCCAGCATATTAAGCACAACCACATCACTAATTGTGGTATTTGAGCTCAGATAAAGTATTTGGCTCACAGGGTTAGGATAGTATTTGAACTCATAGCGATTAAAATCTACCCTACTCACCACTTCTTCAACAACAATAACCAAAGCTTCACTTTGACAGTCGCCAATAGAGCTTACAACATAATAAGTAGTGTCGTGAACCAGCTCATGAGTTGGCTCTAATACTTCTGTTAAGTCTGCATCTGCATACCACACTAGACCACTGCCTGTTACAACAAGATTGGCTAAGGTTTGCCCTTCCGTAAAGGTTTGTACTGTTTCTCCTATAGGCAGGGCTACTTCTGAACAAGGGATGCTCAAGGTAAAGTCTATCGCTTCTCCTTCAACCACATCTTCACAAGCAGTAGGCACTGAACTTGCTCCACTCTTATAATATACTCTGAGTACATAATCACCCGGAAGTACATCCTCAGGAATTTCGATGGTTCCTGATTTTAGAGGAGCGCCACCGTGGTAGAATACTTCTTCATCATCTTCAAACACAAAGTTTTTGTTCCAGTCTACCCAAATTCTTGCTCCACTTGGACCTCCTATATAATTGGATTGGAAGTCAAACGATTCTCCGGCTTGTTGCACGATAACCATATCTGTGTAATCGCGGTAACCAAAGACAGATCCTTCAGGCAATGTAGCACTTGTATAGGTGATATTCTCTTCAGCTCCCGTAGTTGAAAACAAGGTGATATAGCGACTTTGTTGAGAAATCGGCTCACAATAACCCGACTTGAATTTAAACGGACCTGCCCACTGGCTTACGTCTTCTTCATCCTCTGTGCTACAGTTGCTACGTACGTAAAACTCATAGGTATCCGAGGCATCTAATCCGGTGATTGGCTGAACGGTTCCTTCTACTCCGTAGAAAGTTCCTTCGGCTTCATCTTCGGCCGGCGTAAAGCCTATTGTTCCCCATTCCAGATCATACACGCCTTCTGCTTCACTTGTCCAAATCAGGTCAACTGAAGTTTCTGTAATGTTTGTATAGCCTAAATCGGTCGGAATAGGACAAGTAGGGAAAGCCTCAAAATCATAGTGAAGCACCCAGGTGTCGTCAAGAACAAAGGTATAATCTAAGTTACATCCGGTTCCTCCTTCGGTTCTCCAAGCTTTTAATATAAATTCAATAGTACCCGTTGCTCCTAAAGCAAAAGTAATGTTACGGCTGTACTCCTGAGTGCCTGGATAGGTATATTCCGGATCTCCTACGGCTATGTTCGCTTCTCCCATTTCAAGAGTGGGCGAATAGAGCACTGAGCGTTGATGCGCTACTTGAGCCATATTCATAGGGATAGATATCATTGAATATTCTACACTAAGTTCTGATAAGTAATGTCCTTCTGGTACTTCTATACTAAATGAAGGCATTGCACAAGACAAGTCATCAACAGAAGGATTTGGATTGAGCATAGTTGGGATACTTCCTTGATAAAATCCAGGAGTGAAGGTTACCGGACCGTTCCAAGTGCTCACTCCGTCTTCTTCACCACAATCTTGACGCACATAATACTGATAGGTTTCTCCCGAAGTAAGCCCAGACAAAATGAACGGATTACCAACTTCTTCTATCAGAGTCGCCCCCTGACCCCCTGGCTCAAATCCTTCTAAACCGTATTCGATATCAAATACATCACCATCTGCTTCCCATTCTAATAATACTGACGAAGCAGAAATGTTGGTTGCAGTGGGTTTAAAAGCTGGTAAACAATCAGGAGGTGTAATTACTGTAATGGTATAATCTTCTGCTTCTCCCCAAGTTACATTTCCACAAGCAGAAGTGGGCGGACCGTCATATTGTGACCTTACCCTTATTCTATACTCTCCGACAGGAGTACCTAGTGGTACTAAAATTGTCCCCGAGAAAGTTCCTGTAGTACCTCCCGAAGAAGTGTACACTTTTTCATCCTCATCAAACACCATATTATTATTCCAATCGACCCAAATAGATAGCCCACAATAATTACTGCCGGTAGTTGCTGTAAAGGTTATTTCTCCTGTTTCGAAATGGTGTACTGACTGATCCGCATAATTGCTATAACCACTACTAGTGATTGCATCTCCTGATGAATTAGAAATATCAAAAGGAATTCCTCCTGTGGTAGTAAACGAAGTAATATGATCGCCCATATATGTAGCAGAAGCCACACAATAATTAGTATAAAAAGTATACGGGCCTATCCACGGACTTAAATCACCTTGGCCACAGTCACGACGTACGTAGAAGTGATGATAGGTGTTCGGAGCTAGATTATCCAAAGTAATAGAAGTTGTTTCAATACCCGAGACTGTAATCCCGTTTCCTAAACCAAAGTTCTGTAAACCGTATTCTATCTCAAAGTCTGTACCTTCCAAACTGTTCCAGAAGATTTCTGCCGAAGTAAGTGTAAGAATGTTGGCTCCCAACTGATTCGGTGGCATACAGGTAGGCACTTCTATAACGGTAAGTGTGTAATCTTCGGTCTCTCCATAATTAATCAGTCCACAAGGGGATGGATTAGCAATATTATTAGCTCCACGAATTCTTATTCTATAATCTCCCAGCGGAGTTCCTTCCGGTATCATAAACATACCAGTATATGGACCTTCCCCGACAAGCCCTGAAGCAAGTACTTTTTCGTCTTCTTCAAAAACCATATTGTTGTTCCAGTCGATCCACATATTGACCCCCATCCATCCATTAGTCTCTATAGTAAAACTAACTTCTCCTGTCTCAAAATGAGATACCGATAAGTTGGTAAAATTACCATAACCTCCCTCAGAAATAGTAGTCCCTGTTTCGTTATCTATGTTATTAATACCTGCGGTAGTCGTAAAAGAAGCAATATTTTCCCATTGTCCAGGCCATTGGGTAGATGCTACACAATAGTTGGTATAAAAGGTATAGGGACCTACCCATGGGCTCAAATCCCCTTGACCACAATCACGACGCACATAGAAATGATGATAGGTGTTCGGGGTAAGGTTCTCCAAAGTAATAGAAGTCGTTTCAATACCCGATACCGTCGTTCCATTTCCTAAACCAAAGTTTTGTACACCATATTCTATTTCAAAATCTGTCCCGTCCGCACTATTCCATAAAAGCTCTGCCGAAGTAAGCGTGATAATGTTTGCTCCCAACTGATTCGGCGGCATACACGTCGGTACCGCTATGACAGTAAAGGTATAGTCTTCGGTTTCTCCATAATCGATGGCCCCACAAGGAGGAGGATTAGCAATGCCATTACTACCCCGTACTCTCATCCTGTAATCGCCTATAGGAGTTCCCATAGGTACTGAAAACATCCCTGTAAAAGGTCCGTTACCCATAGAGCTGGAAGCATATACCTTTTCGTCTTCTTCGAACACCATGTTATTGTTCCAGTCGATCCAGATGTTAACACCAAAATAATTATTAGTGGTTAAGGTAAAACTGACTTCTCCTGATTCAAAATGTGAGGCAGACATAGCAGTAAAGTCACCATATCCTCCAGCAGAAATCCCTAATGTTTCGTTTGAAATATTGATAATACCTCCTGTAGTTACAAACGAAGATATATAATCCCATTCCCAATTAGAAGAGACTGCACAGTAATTGGTGTAGAAGATATAAGGCCCTGTCCAAGGACTTAAATCATTATTACCGCAATCACGGCGTACATAGAATTGATAGTACGTATTCGGTGTAAGATTCTCCAGTGTAACGGAAGTTGTCTCAATACCCGATATCATTGCCCCACTTCCTAAACTAAAGTTTTGCACACCATATTCTATCTCAAAATCAGTTCCTTCCGAGCTATTCCAGAAAAGCTCTGCCGAGGTCAAGTTAATAATATTGGCACCTAATTGGCCTGGAGGCATACAAGTAGGAACCTCTATAACGGTCAGTGTATAATCTTCGGTCTCTCCGTAATTAATCTGCCCGCATGGAGACGGATTAGCAATACCATCCACTCCACGAACCCGTAACATATAATCACCCAACGGAGTATCTTCAGGTATCGCAAACATACCTGTATAAGGACCATTACCCGTAAATCCTGAAGCAAATACTTTTTCGCTTTCTTCAAAAACCATATTGTTGTTCCAATCTACCCATATATTGACACCCATCCAACCATTAGTACCTATAGTAAAATTAATCTCTCCTGCTTCAAAATGAGATACAGATAAAAAGGTAAAGTCACCATAACCGTCTTCAGAAAAAGCGTTACCAGTTTCGTTGTGGATGTTAATAATGCCTGTCGTAGTCACAAATGAAGTAATAGTCTCCCATTGACTAGGCCATTGGGTTGATGCTTCACAATAATTGGTATAGAAGGTATAAGGGCCTGCCCACGGACTCAAGTCGCCCTGACTACAATCACGACGTACATAAAAGTGATAATATGTATTTGGCTCAAGATTTTCCAAAACAACGGAAGTTGCTTCAATATCCGAGACTGTAACCCCGTTTCCTAAACCAAAGTTCTGTAAACCGTATTCTATCTCAAAATCTGTCCCTCCTTCACTATTCCATAAAAGCTCTACCGAAGTAAGTGTAACAATGTTTGCTCCCAGTTGGTTCGGTGGCATACAGGTAGGCACTTCTATAACGGTCAATGTATAATCTTCAGTCTCTCCATAATTAATTTGTCCACAAGGAGACGGATCAGCAATGCCATTAGCCCCACGAATTCTTATTCTATAGTTCCCTAAAGGAGTGTCCTCAGGTATCATAAACATACCTGTATAAGGTCCATTGCTTGTCCCTCCTGTAGCAAACACTTTTTCGTCTTCTTCAAAAATCATATTGTTGTTCCAGTCAATCCACATATTGACACCCATCCAACCATTAGTACCTATAGTAAAACTAACCTCTCCTGTCTCGAAATGAGATATGGATAAGGCCGTAAAATTACCATAACCACCTTCAGAAACAACGTTACCAGTTTCATTGTCAATATTAGTGATGCCTCCTGTAGTCACAAAAGAGGAAATGTTTTCCCATTGTCCTGGCCATTGGGTAGATACCGAACAATAACCTGTGTAAAACTGATATGGACCTGCCCAAAAACTAATGTCATCATCTCCACAATCTTGTCGAACATAAAATTGATAAAATACATCCGAGGCAAGATTTTCAATTACCACCGAGGCGTTGATAATATCACCTCCTACTACTGTTCCTTCACCCAATACAAAACCAGATAATCCATATTCTACTTCAAAATTATCTCCGTCACTTGTCCAGTATAGCTCCGCTGTAGTAAAATCAATCATTCCGGCACCAAGTCCTGAAGGAGGGAAACAAGAGGGAGGGTCTATTACTGTCAAGGTGTAGTCTTCGGCTTCCCCATAAGTTATACTTCCACAAGGAGCAGGGTTAGCGTTATTCCATTGAGCTCTGATTCTCATTCTGTAATCGCCTAACTCGGTATCGGCAGGAATAGTGAAACTGCCTATAAAAGAATTGCCGGTTGCTCCTGATGTATATACTTTTTCACTTTCTTCAAATGTTCCGTTGTCGTTCCAGTCTACCCATATATTGAAGCCCATGCCGATGTTAAAGTTTGCAGTAAAGTTTATCATGCCCGTCTCAAGATGAGCTACTGATAGAGCGGTAAAATCCCCATATCCTCCAGGAGAGATTGTTGTGCCTGTATTGTTGCCAATATTTAATATGCCTCCTGTAGTTACAAATGAAGAAATAACGTCACTTGTATTAGTTGAAGAAGGAATACAATATCCAGTCTGAAAATTAAAAGGACCTGCCCAAGAACTTTGATCTGCTCCACAATCTTGGCGTATATAAAACTGATAAGGTGTTTGAGCCAACACTGTTATGTCTGTAGAATTGGCAGTAATGTCATTGATTAAGGTACCGTTTCCTAATGTGAAACCTGAAAGCCCCCATTCGACTTCAAATAAACTTCCTTCGCTTACCCAGCTTAGTGTTACGTCTGTTAATCCATCAGGAGAGGCCGCAAGAGCAGAAGGTGGCACACAGCCAATACATTCTCCGATAAGTTCATATACAAGGTCGTTGTTTCCAGTATCTACGTTGATTGTTGTCCAACCAGCAGTATTGTCATGCAAATAAACATCCTGCACACCTAACTGAGAACCCACTCTGTTTTCCCACCCTGTTGCATTAGTTTCTACCTGTAGCCAATATCTTGTATCCCCGATAGCAGAAGAAAGTGATAAGCTCTCAGAAGAAATATCAAGGGTGTGTTGCGTGATACCTGCATACACACTTTCAGAACCTGTCATCGTAACATCAGTAAACGTATAAAGAACAGTTCCTGGAAGACCGTCATTATCTTCAAGAATAGTAATGTTAAAATAAGTAGGTGTGCCAGTAACATTGATTTTTATCTCTTGAATTTCAAATGTAGTTCCTTCATAAATAACAAAGTCAGCCGCTAAGGTTTGATTAGTCTCTCCTCCAAAAGCCCAGCTGGTTCCCGTTGCCGTACTTTGTGAAACTTGATTACAAGAAGAAACTTCGTCATCGTCTGCATTTGCTGAAAAAGCAAATCCTGTTTGTCCTATAAAAAGGAGCATTAAAAACGAAAGCATTCCTAGCCACCGTTTTGTTTTTCGTAATTGATTCTTCTTAGAATCATAAAAAGTAAATTTCTTCATGATTTAAAATAAATTAGTAATGGTTAAAAAATAGAGGGTAATATTTAGGTGTTTTTAATAAAAAAACAGTAATTATAAACCTATTATAGTCACTTAAATAATATTTAAAGCCATCAAATGTAGAATGTATTTTTTTTTAAAACAAAAACATAATGTTAAAATAATAAACTCATGAATATAGCAAAAATACAGGGTTAATTTTTAGTTAAATCTATTAGCTGTGTAAAGTCTGTACAAAATCAGGCAAAGCCTGAAACTATAGCTTTGCAACGGAAATGATAATAAGCCGAAGAATATTCTATGTATAATTTTAAATGTTGAGTCTTTAAAATGTTATAGTTAGTTAGAGCTAACAGCGTGTTTTCGAATCTGAGTTCGTAATGATAAATAAATTATTACCGTGTTCAAGGAGAAAGAACCTCTACGACATTTCTATATTTATGATTTTTGAGCTGATATTCCTGATGTCAGGAGAGAGTTTGGTAATATTTTTCTGACTTTTCAACTATTTAATCTAAAACAAGTCTCGCTAAATAGTGATAATGATCATCTTCAAAAATTTTCTCAGCTTTCCAACCTTTTTTTGAAGCTATTTTTTGCATGGTATCAAAGTCGATGTACAGCCAACTAAACCAATCGGTTTTTTGTTTTTTGTACCCGTAGGCACAGATAAATTCTCCGTAGTAATTCTCCTGAGGAAACTCATCTGCGTCATACATGTAGGCAATATCCGAAGAGTCAAAAATAATTTGTCCGCCGGGGTTGAGAAGGTTTTTAGCTCGATCTAAAAATATCGGAAAACCAAAAATATCTTCACAAATTCCGATTCCGTTCATCAAAAGTAAAAGTGTATCAAATTTTTGGTCTGTAGTAAGGTCAAAAAAATCTATTGCCCATACTTTTTTTACGCCTCTTTTTAAAGCCACCTCACAGCACTTTTCTGAAATATCCAAGGCTACTACTTCCATTGCTTGTTGTTGAAGATAAAGCGAATGACTTCCGGCTCCAGCTCCGATATCCAGAACTTTTCCTTGACAAAGTTTGAGTGCTTTTTGTTCGATTTTGGGCATCTGAGCAAACGAGCGAAAATAGCTGCTTGTGTCCATTTTAACTTTTTGCTCAAAAGCATCAAAAACCCAGAGCGTTCCTCTTTTTTCTTGGTTATAAAAATCTAAAATTGCCTGACCTAAAATATCCATTAATAGCCTTCTATCGGAATTTCTATTTGGTAAGTTTTTCCTGAATTATTTTTAAGCGAAATATCGCGAAGCCAAGGATTGTGAATTTTGAGAATTTTATAATTGATGCCTTGCTCCAGGGCAAAATCAGCAAGATTTTCAATTGAAGTGTTCACTTCTATAACTTTGGTAG
This sequence comes from uncultured Flavobacterium sp., assembly GCA_964409345.1. Taxonomy (GTDB): domain Bacteria; phylum Bacteroidota; class Bacteroidia; order Flavobacteriales; family Flavobacteriaceae; genus Flavobacterium. The sequence continues at coordinate 54,686 of CAYPCZ010000003.1, forward strand.
CGATGGGCTGATAAAGCTCGTTAGTCGGAATTACATACCCATATTTTTCCGGGTTTTGCATAATTTCTTTCAACGCTAAAATGCGAAAGACATAGCGAGAAGTCTCTTCGGTTAAGAGCAAATCATAATAATCTGATGTTTTTTGTCTTTCTTGTTGACGACTAACTCCAGTCATTCCTCCGTTATAAGCAGCAGCAGCTAATGTCCAAGAACCAAATCTCTTTTTGGCATCTAATAGGTATTTGCAAGCCGCTTCGGTTGATTTTTTTAGATGATAACGTTCATCGACAATAGCATTTACTTCCATAGCGTATTCTTGAGCTGTAGCAGGCATGAACTGCCAAATTCCTCGAGCTCCTGCTGGGGAAACGGCATTCTCAAGCCGACTTTCGATAACGGCCAAGTACTTAAAATCATCCGGCACTCCGTGTTTTTTGAGAATAGGTTCTATGATAGGAAAATAGCGATGTGCTCTTTTGATTACTAATTCGGTCGAACCGTGCAAATTTCGGTTTATAATCAGCTCCCTGTCGAAGCGTTCTTGCACGTCGGCTATGTGCATAGGCGTTTGTTCTCCGCAAAAATCAAGCGAAATAGACGTTTCTCCTTGTTTTTTAAAGACTTGAGAATTGGCCTCTGAAGAAGAAGCATTAATAAGTACAAGACTTAAGATAACAACCAAAAAAATTGCAGCTGTTTTTTTTAATAGGTTCATTTCTTTAATTTTTTACTTTATCAAATCGGGTAATTTCTTATTAAGCCATCGGAATTTATTAATAATCATGGCGTGAGTTCCTCCTTCTAAAACCAGACAATCTGAAATATACTTTATAGGGAAAATTTCATCTTTACTTCCGTGAATATGTATTACCTCCGGGTCGGGGATTTCTCTATCCCAAAGGATGATTTGTTCCAAAGACCATTCCAAATATACTGTATCTCGCACAGATAAATACTTTTCGTATAGTTTTGCTTTTGACTTGCTCACTTCTTCGTTAAACACATAAGGCACGACTTTTTCGATGTTTTGAAATAATGCCGTAGGAAAAAGCTTATATACTTTGGTTAGTTTTGCCAGTTTCATCGGGCTGGGAAATTCTTTATTGCATTTTACGCTTGAGATAATCACCACTTTTCGAGTTTGAATCACCCGGCTCATTTCTTGGACAATTATTCCCCCAAAAGAAACGCCTATCAAAATCGGGTTATCGTGCTTTATGTCTCGACACACTCGAGCGACATACTCTTGCAATGTTTCTTGCTTAAAGGGCAACTTCCACTCCAGATAAAACATTTCATAGGTGTCTTTGTCTAATTTTATGTTTTCAAAAATAGAAGAGCTAGCCGCCATTCCGGGCATAAAATACACAGGAATTTTATTCATGGTTCTTTACAAAAGTGTTCTCACAAAGATAGCCTTAAGTTTTTATTCTGTAAAAAATCTTCGTAAGTTTGTTAGAATTAGTTTATTCATTCAGATGAAAAGTTTAGTATTTGTTGTAGTCATATTAATGCTGTTTTCTTGCAATAAACAACCTTATCAAGAACCTATGAAAAACCCAAAAGAACTCACCGAAAAAGAATGGAAAGAGAAGCTTTCTGAAGAGCAGTATCACATCCTAAGACAAAAAGGAACTGAGCGGGCTTTTACAGGAGAATATTGGGATGTTTTTGAAGACGGAACCTATCATTGTGCCGGTTGCGGTAACCAACTATTTGATTCAGAAACCAAATTTGACGCACATTGCGGATGGCCTTCGTTTGACAAAGCTATAAAAGGAAGTGTAGTGTATAAAGAAGATTTGTCATTCGGAATGAAAAGGGTCGAAGTGTTGTGCGAACAGTGTGAGGGGCATTTGGGGCACCTCTTTGATGACGGACCCAAAGAAACTACCGGAATGCGTTATTGCATTAATTCGGTTGCGGTAAAGCTTAAAAAATAACCTGTCTCAATTCTTTGCCTTAGCGTATTATAAAACACAAATAACATTATTCACTTGGTTTAGCGTATTATTTTTGTGCTCAATTTATTTAAAATGCTGTGACGGAATTTTAAATGATTCTTTTTAAATGGTTTGCAATATTTATAGTAATGTATTGCGCATAAACTTTTAACATTGTTTTATTTAGAATTTACGTATTTTTGTTTTCCAAAAACCATCAAACTCGATACAAATGAGTAAAAAGATTTTAGTAGTAGATGACGATGTGGCTTTCTGTTCTTTGCTTCAAACTTTTTTAACTAAAAAAGGGTTTGACGTAACCAACAGTTTCACAGGAAGAGATGCTTTTGACATTATTAGTAAAAGTACTTTTGATGTGGTGATTACCGATATCCGCCTTCCGGATAGTGACGGTCTGGAAATTCTTAAGACTGTCAAAGAAAAATCCTACGACACGCAGGTCATCTTAATGACTGGTTATACCGATATCAAAACCGCTGTAAGTGCAATGAAATCAGGTGCTTTTGATTATGTCGGAAAGCCTATAAACCCTGATGAGTTGCTTCATACCATAAAGGCCTCTTTATTAAAAAAAGAACAAAAAAAGCAGGTAGTTTCTTCAGAGGCAGTGACCCAAGAGGCAGAAAAGCCTAAAAGAAACAACCCTGATTTCGTACAAGGAACCAGCACTGTCTCTGATAAATTACAAGAACATATCTCATTAGTTGCCCCAACTAATATGTCTGTGCTGATTATCGGAGATAGTGGAACCGGAAAAGAATATATTGCTCATTCCATCCATTCGCAAAGCAAACGTAAAGACAAAGCTTTTATTCCGGTTGATTGTGGAGCTATCCCAAAAGATCTGGCTTCGAGCGAGTTTTTTGGTCACCTCAAAGGCTCGTTTACCGGAGCTATTAATGACAAAATTGGGCATTTTGAAGCAGCCAACGGAGGTACCATTTTTCTGGATGAAGTAGGTAACCTTTCGTATGAAGTACAGATGCAACTATTACGCGCTTTGCAAGAAAGAAAAGTAAAACCTATCGGGAGTAACAAAGAAGTCACGGTGAACATCCGGGTAATTGCTGCGACCAACGAAGATTTAGCAGAAGCCGTAAAAAAAGGAGAATTTAGAGAAGACCTGTATCATAGGCTTAACGAATTCAGTATCAAAGTGCCGAGGTTGTCTGAACGCAAAGAAGATTTGATGATTTTTGCCCAACACTTCTTGGATAAAGCCAACCAAGACTTAGAGAAATCTGTCGAAGGGTTCAGTGATGAAGTGGTTGATTTATTTAGAATGTACCCTTGGTATGGAAACTTGCGTGAGATGAACAACATCATCAAACGATGTGTGCTACTTACCAAAACAAATAAAATCACTCTTGATGTTTTGCCACAAGAAATGTTAAAAGACTCAGAAGAAGCAACCAAAAATTTTTCGCTCTATTCGCATCAGAACGAAGAGCTAATTATCAGAGAAGCACTTAAAGAAACCAGCAATAACAAAACTAAAGCTGCGATTTTGCTAAACATAGACAGAAAAACACTCTATAATAAGTTAAAGCTATATAATATTGAATTATAGAAGGTCTTGTTTAAAAACAACAACAAATTGATTATACTACTTTAGATCCCCCAAGCCCTATCTGGTCTATGAGAAACTGACCTTTATGACAAAATTCGGTTAGCTTACCGCCGATAAAATCAAGTACTTGCGACTTATATTGTTCAGGATATAATATATGGACATTAGCTCCGGCATCCAAAGTGAAACAAACCGGGATTTGAGTAGTTTTTCTGAATTCCCACAATCTATTTATGATGTGTAGCGTGTTGGGTCTCATCAAAATAAAATAAGGTTGTGAGGTCATCATCATACTGTGAAGCGTAAGTGCTTCGCTCTCCACGATTTCTACAAACTGCTCTAAATTACCTGACTTGAAAACAGAAATCATTTCGGTTAGGTTTTGATTGGCTTGCTCAAAACGCCTTGCTGCAAACGGATGATGGTGCATTAAATCATGTCCCAAGCTGCTCGATATTTGTTTTTCTCCTATGTCAACAAGCAAAATAGTATCTTGATAATTTTTAAAAACAGGATGAATTTCCTCAAGCTCTACGCCAAACAAGTCGGAGCTATCAGGCAGATGACTATGATGTCCCCACACTACAGGGTTCCCTTTGATGCTCCTGCACGCACTGCCTGAGCCCAAGCGAGCTAAAAATGATGCTTTTTGATAAAAATATTCTTCTGATATCGGAGTTAGTAACCTTTCGATATCCATCAAGCACAACGAGAGAGCAGCCATAGCAGAAGCAGAAGAAGCAATTCCGGAACTGTGCGGAAATGTGTTTTTGCTATCAATCACAAAATGATAGGCTTTTAGAAACGGAAGATATTTTTCGACTCTTTCAAAAAACTGTTCAATCTTAGGATGAAAATCAACCTTAGGACGGCCTTCAAACAAAAAGTCAAACGAAAAGCCATTAGGATTCTCTTTTTTAAGAAATTCTACTTGAGTTATGGTTTTACACTCAGAAAGTGTCAAACTCACAGAGGGATTGGCGGGAATTTGACCTGATTTTTTACCCCAATATTTTACCAAAGCAATATTACTTGGTGCTTGCCAACTTACATTTCCTCTTTCGCACGAAAAAGGATAGGAGGGTAAAATAAAATCGTTTGCTGAGCTCATCACACGTCGCTTTTGTTATCGGTAACAAAGATACGTACTTATGCCTTATTCAACTAATCAGGGGGTTGAAAAGAGAGATTATTTTACTTTTATACCTTAGGTAAAGTTACTCCGGGACATCTTTCTTGTAATAATTTAATTCTAATTTGTAGCTTTGCAGGAGCTTTTTTGAGCAAGATTAAGAAAATATTACTTAAAGAGTTAAGCATTTTTGGAACGTTAATTGATTTAGCTTTAAAAAAACTAAGTTAACTATGAAAAAAATAATTGTATTACCTATACTTGTCTTGCTACTTTCTTCTTTTATGTTAGTAGACAGACAGCCGGCTCAAGAGCAACCTTTTCAGGTGGGTGAATTCTTTAAATTCAAAATCAGTTACAGTAGGTTTTTAAGTGCAGGATATGCTACTTTGGAGCTTACTGAGGCGATTTATAACAACAAACCCGTATTCTATGCCAAAGGTTTTGGTACAAATACAGGACTTTCGAGAATATTTTTTAAGGTAGATGATCATTATCAAAGCTATTTTGATAAAGAAACCGGAAAACCTTATATGGCGGTCAGAGACATCTCGGAAGGAAGTTACAAAAGAAATCAAAGAGCTTATTTTAACTCAAATACCAACAAGGTTTTATTAAGAGATTTGCGCAATGATGAAGACCAAACGATAGATGTGCCTAAAAATGTTCAAGATGTGGTTTCTACGTTTTATTATTTGCGTAACCATAAGGATATCGACAACCTTAAAAACGGTCAGGAGATTGCAATTGATATGTTTTTTGACGACGAGGTAATAAAGTTTAAGTTAAAATTCATTGGAAAAGAAACAATAAAAACTAAATTTGGAAACGTTTCTGCTATGGTATTCAAACCTATGGTTCAGGCCGGACGGGTTTTTAAAGAGCAAGAGAGTTTAACAATATGGATATCAGATGATAAAAACAAAGCCCCTTTAAGAATCAAGGCGGATTTGGCAGTAGGTTCTATTAGTGCTGATCTTGATGAGCATAAAGGACTTCGGTACCCTTGGAACACTAAATAATTGACTTCAACAACGTTAATATAATACGACAACACAATTAAAAAATAAAATGGAAATTACAACCCAGACAAAAGAGCAACTAGAGGCTTTAGAACAAAAATTTAAAGCAATAGGTCAAAACACAAACACACATCTGGAAGGACTACTTTGGTCAAAACCTATTACTTATTGGGATTATATTCAAACCGATGCTCTTTTGAGTTTGCAAACCCAAAGAACCACTTTGCCTGACGAAATGGTTTTTGTGATGTATCATCAGGTAAACGAACTTTTGTTTAAGATGATACTTTGGGAAATGCACCAAATTTGTGATAATCCTGCTCCAACTACCGAATTATTTACAGATAAACTCATGCGCATCAGTCGCTATTTTGATATGCTCACTACTTCTTTTGTGATTATGAAAGATGGCATGGAAGACGAGCAATATTTAAAGTTTAGAAATACACTCACTCCGGCTAGTGGTTTTCAAAGTGCACAATATCGCTTGATTGAGTTTTGCTCAACAGACCTTATTAACCTTATTGATTTCCGTTTCAGAGCAACTATTGATAGAAACACGCCCTACCAACACGCTCTGGAGCACTTGTATTGGCAAGCAGCAGGAAAAGATTATCAGACAGGAGAAAAATCATATCTGTTGCAACAATTTGAAAACAAATACAAGAAAGTATTTTTAGAGTATATGGAAAAATACAATACCGCAAATCTCTGGCAAAAATTCAAACAACTACCCGAAGAAAGTCAGAAAAATCAAGAACTCATAAAAGCTATGAGACATTATGATTATACAGTCAATATTACATGGGTACTTGAGCATTATAACACAGCAAAAAAATATATCGAATCTGTACCTGGAGCTCAAGAAGCAACAGGAGGAAGTGACTGGAAAAAATATATGCACCCGAGATATCAGCGAAGAATCTTTTTCCCCGAATTGTGGAGTGAAGAAGAGTTAGCCAATTGGGGACAGAATGTTTAATTACCAAAAGTGATTTTTAAGTTTTGAAATATACAGTTTATACGTTAGTAGTTCTATTTTTATTCGTTTCATGCAAAAAAACCGATGAGACTCAACAGGAGGAAGAAATTGTAGTCGAACAACCGGAAGTCAAACGCTTTGGATTTGTGGTTGACAACTTTTTGATTGTAGAAGATACTATAAAACAAGGAGATACTTTTGGGAAGCTTTTGGCCAATCAAGGATTTTCTGCTACAGAAGTGCATAATGTAGTCGAAAGGATAAAAGACTCACTTAATTTAAGAAATATCAGAGCCGGAAGACCTTATACACTTTTTAAATCGTTAGAAGCACCTCACAAATTAAAGGCATTAGTCTATCAGTCTGATTTGATTAACTATAGTGTGATTGACTTCAGAGATGAAGTTACGGCCTATAACAAGCAAAAGCCCGTTACCATTAGACGCAAAATAATTACAGATAAAATCGAAGGCTCACTCTCGGCAACACTTGACGCTAATGGAGTTAGTGCAGCACTCACCCACAATTTATCACAAATTTATGCTTGGTCGGTTGATTTTTTTAGGATACAAAAAGAAGATGCCTTCGGGGTGATATTTAACGAACGCTACGTAAATGATTCTATTTATGTCGGAATCGAAAACGTAGAAGCGACTTTTTTTCTGCACAAAGGCAAAAAGGTTTATGCTTTTCCGTTCAAAAGAGATTCTTTAGGGAGTAGCGAAGATTATTTTGACCAGGAAGCTAACGCCCTAAAAAGTATGTTTTTGAAAGCTCCGCTCAAGTTTAGCCGAATTACTTCACGCTTTTCTCCAAGACGCTTTCATCCGGTACAAAAAACTTGGAAAGCTCATAAAGGAACAGATTATGCCGCACCACACGGAACTCCAATTATGACAACGGCCAACGGAGTGGTAGAACAAACAGGATATACTTCCGGAAACGGAAATTTCGTAAAGGTAAAGCACAACAATACCTACTCTACTCAGTATTTACACATGTCAAGAATTGCAGTTAAAAGAGGACAACGAGTAAGTCAGGGAGATGTTATTGGTTATGTAGGCAGCACGGGCCTTGCTACAGGCCCTCACGTATGTTATCGTTTCTGGAAAAACGGTGTACAGGTAGATCCGTTGCAACAACACTTCCAAAGCTCCGAACCACTCGAAGAACAATATAAAGAAAGATTTTTTGCTCAAATTACTCCGATTAAAAAAGAATTGGACAGTATTTCGCTAAAAAAGCTAAACCTTTAATTTTTTAAGTAATGACACTCGCTACCACCAACCCCACAACCACTGCTGCTTGGCATAAGCTTCGCGAACATTTCGAACAGATTTGCTATACACCAATGCAAGAGTTGTTTGCGCATGACAGCAAAAGAGCAGAGCGTTTTCAGATCGAGTGGAATAATTTTTTGTTAGATTATTCTAAAAATAAAATAAGCCTCAGAACGGTAGATTTATTTATAGAATTAGCAGAAGGGTTAAAACTGAAAGAAGCAATTCAAAGTTATTTTTCGGGAGATAAAATCAACCAAACCGAAAATAGAGCCGTACTTCATACAGCCTTGAGAGCTCACGAAAATGAGCATATTGAAATAGACGGAAAAAATATAATTCCTGAAATTGTTCAGGCAAAACAAAAAATGAAGACTTTTTCTCAAGCCATTATTTCGGGTGAGAAAAAAGGCTTTTCGGAAAAATCTTTTACAGATGTGGTCAATATCGGAATCGGCGGTTCAGATTTAGGCCCGAGGATGGTAGTTGATGCACTTCGATTCTATAAAAATCATCTCAATATACATTTCATTTCGAATATTGACGCAGACGGAATAACCGAAACACTACAAAACTTAAACCCCGAAACCACACTTTTTGTTGTAGTTTCCAAAACGTTTACGACTCAAGAAACCCTCACCAATGCTACGACCATTAAAAATTGGTTCCTACAAACAGCCCGCCAACAAGATATAGCCAAGCACTTTGTAGCGGTTTCTTCGAATATCCAAAAAGTAGAAGAATTCGGAATAACACCAGAGAATATTTTCCCGATGTGGGATTGGGTTGGAGGTCGATTTTCACTTTGGAGCTCGGTAGGTCTTTCTATCGCTTTAGGTCTCGGATATCAAAATTTCGAAAAGCTTCTAGAAGGAGCTCGTCAGATGGATCAGCATTTCAAATCGGCTGATTTTAGAGAGAACATTCCTGTTATCTTATCATTCTTGTCGGTTTGGTACAATAACTTTTTTGAAGCCCAGACCCATTGTGTGATTTCTTATTCTGAATTCCTGAAAAAGCTAACGCCGTTTCTACAACAACTAGTAATGGAAAGCAACGGGAAAAACATAGACAGAGAAGGGACGCCGGTTAACACACAAACAGGGAACATCATTTTCGGAGGTATCGGAACCGATGCTCAACATGCTTTTTTTCAGTTACTTCATCAAGGCACTAAGCTCATTCCTGCCGATTTTATTGGTTTTATTGAGCCATTACACAACAACAAAACGCATCATAACATATTGATGGCCAATTTTTTTGCTCAAACAGAAGCTTTGCTCAACGGAAAAGAAATAAACCAAGACCAGTATTTTGAAACTCCTTTCAAAGAGTTTTATGGTGACAAACCTACCAATACTATCCTGATTGATAAGCTTACACCCAAAAGCCTTGGCTCGCTCTTGGCCATGTACGAACACAAAACTTTTGTAGAAGGACTGCTTTGGAATATCTTTAGTTTTGATCAGTTTGGAGTCGAGTTAGGCAAAGAGCTGGCAACAAACATCCTTAAAGAAATAGAAGAAAATCAACCTGCACGCCATGACAATTCTACAGAATTATTAATTAAGTATTTTCTGAACAGATATAAATAAGCCCTCATTAGTAAAGATCAAAAGGTTATAATAAACTTAATAAAGTCTGAATGTAAGCAAATCAAAAATATCTTTAGTAAATTTGTAAAAAATTTAGGCTATCATGACTACCATTAAAATTATACCTACCTCTAATCCTTCGGTTCTTAAGTTTGAATTTACTGATTTTATTACCCGGGAAAACTTTGAATTTAAAAACATAGACGAAGCAAAATCTTCGCCACTTGCTCAAAAATTATTTTATCTTCCGTTTGTGAAGACAGTATATATTTCGGGCAATTTCGTAGCTATCGAACGATATAACATAGTAGAATGGGAAGACGTGCAAGAGCAAGTTGCTGAGCAAATATCAGAGTTTGTAAACAGCGGAGGACAAGTGATTGAAGAAACTCAAGAAAAAAAGAAACTACCCATTAGTATTTATGCAGAAAGCACGCCAAATCCGGCTGTGATGAAGTTTGTGGCCAACAAGCTATTGGTCGAAAAATCGGTAGAGTTTAAAAACATCGAAGAGGCCGCTTCATCAGAACTAGCGCAGGCGTTGTTTCGTTTTCCGTTTGTTAAAGAAGTTTTTATTGACGAAAATTATATTTCGGTTTCTAAATATAATATTTCAGAATGGGATGAGGTCGTTCAGGAATTGCGTAGTTTTATAAAAGAATTTATAGAACAAGGCAAGATGATAATCGACCCGACCAAGCAAATGCCTCGTCAAGAACAAGAAAAACAATTAGATAAAAATTTTGAAAAACTTGATGCTACTTCGCAGCAAATTATCAATATTTTGGAGGAGTACGTAAAGCCGGCCGTGGCTTCAGACGGAGGAAATATTGTGTTTGATTCGTATGACCCCGATCAAAAACAAGTAAGGGTTATCCTTCAAGGCGCTTGTAGCGGATGTCCTTCTTCTACTTTCACCCTAAAAAGTGGCATCGAAAATATGCTCAAAGATATGTTGAATGACAACGAAATCAGAGTAGAAGCAGTTAATCAATAAAAAAATAAATTTTAAAAAAAGGCAATAAGGTTACATTATACTTTGTTGCCTTTTTTAATTTATAATATCTACCGAATTAGCTCTCCCTACGCCAATTACTCGGTCATATCGATCGGTGGTTCCTTTATAATACACCAACACATAATAATCATTCTCGGTCTGATAGAAGTTGCCGTCTAAGGTGTCTTTTTGGTTGATTTTCCTTTGATTAGCCAGCGTATATTGATAGTTAGTAAAGCCTTGCTTTATCAGTAATGCTTTGGTATAAATTCCTTGTTTTGAGTCATAATCCATTTTATACTCATCTATTAGGGCATAATTATTAAACATCCCGGTGACATAAACATCATCTTTTCCGAAATAGCTTGGGGCACTCAAGGTGAAATAAACCCAGGTGTAATCGGCCTCAAGATTCGGGTTGTTTCTGCCGATAACCGAAGTAACAAAATTTCCGTTCACATCTGGGTAATAAGTATAAGGTTCGTTTGCTCTGGCTTGATTAGGGTATAAATGTGTGTTGTATAATTCGCCCGAAGTAACTTTAAACACCGTGTTGTTTCCGGCTCTTACATCTTTGGTTTCTATATACAAGAATTCATTTCCCCCATAAAAACTAGTTTGGGCATCATACTTATAAATCAAATCTGTACCGATGGTATATTGTGGTCGGATGTTGGTTATAGCGGTATTCCAAACTCCGTTTTGCATCAATACTACCCTTACGTTTTCATTAGGGTTTTGCAACATCATATTACCTGGTTTTATAGTGAAATCTAGGTTATGCATAAAATTGATGTCGGTTATGGTTCTCGAACGCTTTATCTGCAACGGAACGCCCACAGAGCTTTCGTGCATCACAAATTTTCTAGAAAGCATAAGCTCCCTTTGGCTGTTAAATATTTTCAATATATAATTACCCGAGAGTTTGAGTTGTTGGGTTTGTGCATTGGGTATCGAAAGCATATAGTGTGAATAACCTTGGAGGGTGTTTTGAGAGTTTTCATAAGTTTGAATCCGGACGTTGTCCATTCCTTGTAGATATTCTGTTTTCGAAAGAGAAGAGACTCGCCAGTTATAATCACAATGCGTAATGGTGTAATAATAATCTTGTTCTGAGGCAAACAAGTCATCAAACTGAAATCTAAAATGCTCTCCCATCTTGAAAACAGGCACTACATTTTGTCCGTTTTGAACAAAAGAAACCGTTTTTATATGAAAAGGAGGAGCGACTTCGGTTTCTGTCTGAGCAGAAATAAGGGTAGAAAAGGTTAAAAACAAAACAAGAAAAATGATACTTTTTTTCATTGGTGCTGATTATAATTCGTAAAGTTAAAAAACTTTGAGTGTTTAAAGAAGTTATTCTACAAAAAGTGTTATGATACTCAAAATAAAAGCTTAAGAAATGGTGCATATAATGTTCTATGGTCAAGAAGTTCATAGTTAAATTTTATGGGGAAAAATTCTTATTTCATAAATTGCAAAGTGTAATTTCATTCTAAAAACCCTTATCTGAACGCCATGTCTTCCGAAAAAATAAAAGGCCAAGGAGCTGTCGAAAACATTCATAACCGCTTTTTTAAGCATCGTTATGAAACCACCATTTATCAAGATGACTATGAGCAGACAGTAGCCAAAACTCAGATTCTGGAAGTCTTTCCTAAAACGATTGTCAACACCGTAAAAGGAAATAGCCTTCCGTTTTTATATTCGATGAATCCTTATCAAGGTTGTGAGCACGGTTGTGCTTATTGCTACGCACGACCTACTCATCAATATTGGGGATATAGTGCAGGAGTAGATTTCGAACGAATCATTTTAGCCAAAAAAAATGCACCTGAATTGCTTGAGCAGTTTTTTAAAAAAAGAGGCTACAAACCGTCGGTTATTTCTTTGTCGGGCAATACAGATTGCTATCAGCCTATAGAACGTAAGCTTCAAATCACTCGAAAACTTTTGCAGGTATGTTTAGATTATCGTCACCCTATAAGTATCATTACCAAAAATGCTCTGGTGACAAGAGATTTAGACATCTTGGTCGAAATGGCCAAAAAAAATCTGGTCTCGGTATCGATGAGTATGCCTACTATTGACGAAGACTTACGAAGAGTTTTGGAGCCTCGTACTTCTTCGGTTACAACCAAATTACAAGCCTTAAAAACCCTTTCTGAAAACGGAATCCCCACTCACGTAATGGTAGCACCTATTATTCCAGGACTCAATAGTGCTGAGATTCTAAATGTTCTGAAAACTATTTCCGAAAACGGAGCCAGAGGTTTTGGCTATACGCTGGTGGCACTCAACGACGAGGTCGAACCCGTTTTTGCAGATTGGTTAGAAACCCACTTCCCAGATCGGAAAAACAAAGTGCTCAATCAGATTGCTTCGCTTCATAACGGAAGTCTCTCAGAAAAGAACATTGCCAAACGAAACGCAGGTAACGGAAGTCTGGCAAAAATGATTCATGATACTTTTGCAATTGGCAAAAAGAAGTATTTCTCGGGCGAAAAACTCCCGAAGCTTTCTACAGAGCTTTTTGACGGAACAAACTCCAATCAATTAAAGCTGTTTTAAGGTACAGGGTCATAGCCACTTCCTCCCCACGGATTGCAGCTTACAATTCTTTTTATAGCAAGCCAACCTCCTTTGAAGAAGCCGTGTTTTTTGAGCGCTTCAAGCGAATAATGAGAGCAAGTAGGGCTATATCGACAAGAAGCGGGAGTGAGCGGAGAAATCACAATTTGGTAAAAACGAATAAGCACCACAAAAGGAAAAATCAAGATGCGCTTGAGGGTTAGCTTTTTATTTTTATCAGAAGAGGTACTGTACATGATGATTGTTCTCAATTATTCAGATATAAAGCAAATTTAAGAGAAATCTATGAATATCGGTTGATTTGAATATATTTAAAAATGTTATATAGCCTCTCACTTTTTTTCTAATTCTGTTTTCACTAATTTTGACAATGGCACAGTTCATGCCAATCTAACAACGGCTACACCTAAACTAAACAATACTGAACCGAGTTTTTAAAATAAAGCGTTTATCCTTGCGGATGAGAATCTTCTTATCGATGATTTTCCTCACCCTTATTGCCTCGGCTCTAATCGTATTTTTGACCGTGGTGCAGTTTCAAGAGCAAGCCAAAGAATATCACGAAGATCGCCTCGAAAAAAAGGAAAGCTCTATTCACGAACACATTAATTATGTATTGAAAGTCACAACTTATCCGCTCACGGCAGATAATCTTTCGGCTATATTTAAAGATAAAATTCATGAGCTTTCAAACATTCATAATCTCGAAATTATTATTTATGATTTAGACGGTAATTTTGTGCGTTCTTCTAAAGGACAATTCTCGGTTGATGCACCCATACCCTCTATAGAGCCTTTTGTTTTAAAAGCGATTAGAGAATCATCAGACAAAAGATATATCGAAATTAATACGACAGACGAAAAAAAGTTTCGCTCGTCTTTTACCTATATTAAGGATCTGAAGTTCAAACCCCTCGGCATCGTATGTTTGCCTCATATCGAAGATGACGGATTTTATGACGAAGAATTAAAAGGCTTTTTGATTCAACTGATTCAAGTATATGGCGTGATGTTGCTTATTGCTATCGTTTTAGCTTATTTTCTATCGAACTACATCACTAAAACCCTGCAAGAAATTTCCAAAAAAATTACTCAGACCAATCTGAATAAGAAAAACGAGAAAATCCAAGTAAAAGAGGCAAGTCGTGAAATCAACTTAGTTATCAACGCCTATAACGAAATGGTCGATAAACTCGAAGCGAGTGCCTTGCAATTGGCTCAAAGCCAAAGGGAAGAAGCTTGGAGAGAAATGGCAAAACAAGTAGCACACGAAATCAAAAATCCGTTGACGCCTATGCGATTAACTGTGCAGAGTTTTCAAAGAAAGTTTGACCCGAACGACCCCGAAATCAAACAAAAACTAAATGACTTTTCGCAAACGCTTATCCAACAGATTGATACGATGAGCTCTGTAGCCTCTGCTTTTTCGAATTTTGCCTCAATGCCTGCCCAACAAAATGAATCGCTCAATGTGGTGAATGCAGTGGAGTTGGCCTTAGAGATTTTCAACGAAAATTATATTTATTTTTCTTTTGATGAGAAAGAAATTTATACCGTTATGGATAGGACTCAGCTTATTCGGGTAATTACTAATTTAGTCAAAAACGCCATTCAAGCCATTGATGATAATCATCCGAATCCAAAAGTAGAAGTGAATATCAAAAAGCAAAATAACGACATTTTGATTTCGGTAAAAGATAACGGAAAAGGAATTTCTATCGAAAATAAAAACCGTATTTTTGAACCTAAATTCACTACAAAAACAAGCGGAATGGGGCTCGGGCTCGGAATCATCAAAAATATAGTCGAAAGTTATAAAGGTGAAATCTGGTTTGATTCAAAAATAGGAAAAGGAACAACTTTTTATGTGAAATTCCCGGTTTATAAATAAAAAATCGACAACATTAAATTATTAAGACATACAAACATGAACAACATTTTAACCCAAACAGAAAACGGAATAGAAATCATCACTATCAATCGTCCGGACAAACTAAACGCTTTAAACAAAGAAACCATTCAAGAATTGCATCAAGCATTTAAAGCAGCCGACAACTCAGATGAAGTTCGTGTAATTATCATCACCGGAAGCGGAGAAAAAGCCTTTGTAGCCGGCGCTGATATTTCGGAATTTGCTAATTTTTCTGAAAAAGAAGGTGCAGAATTAGCCGCCAAAGGACAAGAACTTTTATTTGATTTTGTTCAAAACCTGAAAACCCCGGTAATAGCAGCTATCAATGGTTTTGCTTTAGGAGGAGGATTGGAACTGGCCATGTCTGCACATTTCAGAGTAGCAAGCGATAGTGCCCGAATGGGGCTTCCAGAAGTATCGTTAGGGGTAATTCCCGGTTACGGAGGAACACAAAGACTGGCTCAACTTGTCGGAAAAGGAAGAGCTATGGAACTGGTTATGACCGCTTCGATGATCGATGCTCAAACGGCTTTAAATTGCGGATTGGTAAATCATGTAACCACTCAAACAGAATTGCTAGATTTAGCCAAATCTATCGCTTCAAAAATCATGAAAAACTCTCCGATGGCCATCGGTAAGGCTATTGAAGCTATCAATGCTAATTTCGAAGACGGCAAAAACGGATTCGAAACCGAAATCGAACTTTTCGGAGCATGTTTTGCCACAGAAGACTTTAAAGAAGGTACGACCGCTTTCTTAGAAAAACGGAAGGCTTCCTTTACGGGAAAATAACTTCATCTATTAGTCCTCGCAAATTCATACTTGCGAATTTGTGAGGACTCTTTGAGCTTAAATTCAAAGCTTGTGAAAAGAATTTTCAACTTTTATATTCGTAGTAGTCTTCACGTAAGTTTGGCAATTCTTTCGCTAACAATGATGACCTATTTATTATTTGACCTAAAGATTGATTATAATGTTGTAGCCTTTACTTTTTTTTCTGCGGTTGTAGGGTATAATTATACCAAATATGGCCAACTGCTCATACAACAAAAAACTTCTTTTGAGCTTAAAGCCATACAGATTATTACGTTTATTTCCGCTCTTTGCACTTCTTGGATTTTTATTTCATTACAAAAACCTGCAAAATTATTGATTGTAATAGCCGGTGTGTTTACATTGTTGTATGCAGTTTCTTTTTTTGGGCATAGAAACCTGCGCAACTCAAGTGGCATAAAAATATATATCGTGGCACTGTGTTGGGTTTTGACCACACTTTTATTGCCTTTGCTCCAAGCCGATTTTCCGATAAATTCAGATGTTTTAATAAAAAGTATCCAGCGTTTTTTGCTGGTCATTATTCTGATTCTGATTTTTGAAATTATAGACCTGAAAGAAGACGCTCCCAATTTAAAAACCGTGCCGCAAACCATCGGGGTCAAACGCACAAAAATGCTTGGCATTTCGCTTTTGATTTTATTCTTTTTACTGGAATTCCTGCTAACCAACTACAAAATATCCCAATTTATAATCAACGGAGTTTTGGCAGTAATTACTATATTATTTACGATTTTCGCCTCTGATAAAAGATCAAAATACTATACGGGTTTTTGGGTCGAAAGTATTCCGATTTTGTGGTTTTTGATGGTTGTGGTATTTAGAAAATAAAAACTTATGCGATAAATCAATCTGTTTTTTTCTTCTTTTCTTTCGAAAATAAAATTACGCGTAAGGTCGAGTCGTTATAAAAATAACTCATCGTCCAGTTGATAAATATCGTAAGTTTATTTTTTACGCTCAAAATAAGCATTAAATGTAGAAACATCCAGAAAAACCAAGCCAATCGACCTGTAAAACTGAATTTAGGCAAGTCAACAATAGCTTTGCGTTTCCCTACTGTCGCCATTGAGCCTTTGTCGTGATATTCAAATTCTTCAAGTGGTTTACCCTTGAGCATATTCTTGAAGTTTTGAGCCATCACACTTGCTTGATTAAGGGCTACGTTGGCCAATTGCGGATGACCGTTCGGATATTTTGGGGTAGTCATCGACGCGATATCACCCAAAGCATATACTCCGTCAAGACCTTCAACCTGATTATGACGATTTACGACAAGGCGGTTGCCTCTGGTAATCAATTCTTTGGGGGTTCCCTCTAAAATATTTCCGGTAACACCAGCTGCCCATATTAAGTTTTTTGATTTGATTTTTTCTCCTGATTGTAGTGTTACTACCTCACCGTCATAATCGCTCACATACATATTAGTCACTACTTTTACACCCAAACCTTCTAAGTATTTTTGAGAATATTTTTGAGCAACATCACTCATCACATTAAGTGTACTGGGTGAGCCTTCTATCAGGTACACATTGAGTTGCGAAAAGTCTTTTTCGGGATAATCTTTTGGGAGTACGTTTTTTTTCATTTCGGCTAAAGCACCCGAAAGCTCAACCCCTGTGGGGCCCCCTCCAACAACAACAAAGTTTAAAAGCGGCTCAGCCTCTTCAGGAGATGCTACTAATACATCTTCAAAACTCTGCAATATTTGATTTCTGAGTTGGAGCGCCTCAGGGATGGATTTCATCGGATAAGCAAACTCCTCTATGTTTTTGTTTCCGAAATAGTTAGAAGTACACCCAAAAGCTATAATCAAATAGTCATATGAATAGTTTTCTAAGTCGGTTTTCAGGATTTTGTTCTGTGTATCTACCGATAAAACTTCGGCAATCCTGATGCGTACGTTTTTTGATCTTTGGAATACTTTGCGGAGCGGAAACGAAATACTTGTAGGCTCTAATCGTGCAGTTGCCACCTGATACATCAGGGGTTGAAACTGGTGATAATTGTTTTTGTCGATTAACAACACTTCATAAGCTGTGTTGTTTAATCGTTGAGCCAATCTTAACCCTGCAAAACCAGCTCCTACTATGACAACTTTTTTCTTTTCGGCCATTTTGATTGATTTCAGATTATAAAGATAGTTAATTATCAACAATCTTTTATTCAATCATTCGTTAAAAATATATATAATTTTGAAAGTAAAACGTTTTATAAGCTCTCAAAAAAACCTTTTAGTGACTCCGTATCTATACGACAAGTTTGCCAGAGTTCTTCTACACTTGCGTGCTCTATAAACTGGTCAGGGATGCCTAATGTTTTAATCGGAATAAAGTAGTTGTTTTGTGCAGCAAATTCTAAAACAGCCGAGCCAAACCCTCCTGTTATAGTGCCTTCTTCGAGAGTAATTACCTTTTCGAACGATATAAAAATATGATGGAGCGCTTCTTGATCAATCGGCTTTACAAAGCCAAAATGATAATGAGCAAATTTTTCACTTTCGTGAATGTTACTCAGTGCAGAAATCACATGATTCCCGATAACTCCAGTCGATAGAATAGCAATTTTGCTGCCCTTTTTTAGAAGCTTGGCTTTTGAAAACGGAATTTTTTCGAAATCTTTTTTCCAATCTACCTTATACCCTCTTCCTCGAGGATATCGGATGGCTATCGGATGCTTTAAATCAAACTGAACAGTATAAAGAATATTGCGCAATTCAACCTCATCAAGTGGTGCAAAAATAACCATATTAGGAATACACCTTAAATACGCCAAATCAAAATTCCCGTGGTGAGTAGCTCCGTCTTCACCTACTAATCCTGCTCTGTCTAAACAGAAAACTACAGGCAGATTTTGTAAGGCGACATCGTGAATAATTTGATCATAGGCTCGTTGTAAAAACGTAGAATAAATGGTGCAATAAACCAGCATTCCTTGGGCAGCCATTCCGGCCGAAAGCGTCACAGCATGTTGCTCTGCAATACCAACATCAAAAGCTCTCTCCGGAAATTCGTCTATCATAAATTTAAGTGAGCTTCCGGTTGGCATCGCCGGAGTAATACCGATTATTTTTTCGTTTTTCCGAGCAAGTTCTAAGAGCGTAAGCCCAAAAACATCTTGAAACTTTGGCGGAAGTCCGTTTTGGTTTTTCGGGTAAATTTCTCCTGTGGCTTTGTCAAATTTCCCTGGAGCATGATAAACCACCTGATTTTCTTCGGCTTGTTGCAGTCCTTTTCCTTTGGTGGTAATAATATGCAAAATCTTTACGCCATGGATGTTTTTCAATCGCTCTAATTCTGCAACCAAAACAGGAATATTATGCCCGTCAATAGGTCCGCAATAATCAATATTTAATGAGGTGAATATGTTATTTTGGTTATTGTTTGGATTTTCTTTTATCGAAGTGAGGTAGTGTTTAAAAGCACCTACACTGGGGTCAATCCCGATGGCATTATCATTGAGAATAATAAGCATATTTGCATCCGAAACTCCGGCATGATTGAGTCCTTCAAAAGCCATCCCCGAAACAATAGAAGCATCGCCCACTACAGCTATATGATTTTTGGCTGTTTCTCCTTTTAACTTAGAGACTATTGCCATTCCTAAAGTGGCCGAAATTGCTGTAGAAGAATGTCCTGTCCCGAACGCATCATAAGGGCTTTCATCTCGTTTTGGGAAACCCGAAATACCGTCTTTTTGTCGATTAGTATGAAAAATATTTTTTCTTCCGGTCAGGATTTTATGCCCATATGCTTGGTGTCCTACATCCCAAACCAGCAAATCGTTGGGCGTATCAAAGACATAGTGCAAAGCAATAGTTAACTCAACCACTCCAAGACTGGCTCCGAGATGACCTTCCTTGGTCGCAACCACATCAATGATGAAATCGCGTAGTTCTTGAGCCAGAGTAGGTAACTGCGAAACAGAAAGTTGCCTTAAATCGTGAGGGGTGTTTATTTTTTCTAAAAAATTATTTTTCATCTTTTTGAATAAAAGCAGCAGGCAAAGTTATGAAATAGTAATCAGTTTTCAGGTGTGGTTTTTACTGATGTAGTACAAGCTGGCTCGATGGGTTATTCATATTGATTATTTTACGGGAAAACAAAATGTTATGCGCGCATAGTTTTGTGGTTTATTCAAAAAACACTAACTTCGTAACCGATTTTAGTATAGATGTATAATTTAAAAATAAATCAATGAAAATATTAGTTTGTATCAGCCACGTTCCGGATACTACTTCGAGAATAAATTTCGTAAACGGCGATGCTGAATTTGATAAAAACGGAGTACAATTTGTGATTAACCCGAATGACGAATTTGGTCTTACGCGTGCTATTTGGTTCAAAGAGAAACAAGGAGCAAGCGTTACGGTAATAAACGTAGGCGAAGCAGAAACAGAGCCTACTATCAGAAAAGCATTGGCCATTGGTGCTGATGACGCTATCCGAGTGAATGCAAACCCAAAAGACGGGTTTTTTGTTGCCAAACAAATAGTGGAAGTAGCAAAAAACGGAGGTTATGATTTGATTATCGCCGGAAAAGAATCGTTAGACGATAATGGCGGAATGGTTCCGGGAATGGTTGCCGCTCTTTTGGACGCAAACTTTGTAAACTCTTGTTCAGGAATTGAGATAGACGGAACAACTGCAAAATTAACCAGAGAGATTGACGGAGGAAAGGAAACGCTATCGGCTTCTTTGCCGCTTGTAGTAGCAGGACAGAAAGGAATCGTACAAGAAAAAGACTTACGCATTCCGAATATGAGAGGAATTATGGCAGCTCGAACTAAAACAATTACTGTAGTTGACTCAGTAGAATCCGCTCAAAACACCAAAACAGTAAGATTCGAAAAACCAGCACCAAAATCTGCAGTAAAACTAATTAGCCCGGATAATTTGGACGAATTAATTGACTTGCTTCACAATGAAGCTAAAGTAATCTAAGGTAAGATAAATATGTAATCCAAAATTAAAAAATATGTCAATACTTATATATGCTGAATCAGCAGAAGGAAAATTAAAAAAAGTAGCATTCGAGTTGGCTTCGTATGCTAAAAAAGTAGCCGACCAAACCGGACAAACCGTTACGGCTGTTACTATCAATGCCAATGATGTGGCCGCTTTGGGTAATTACGGAGTAAGCAAAGTGCTCAAGATAACTGATGATAAACTAAAGGCTTTTAGTGCCAAAGGTTATGCAGATGCCATCAAGCAAGCCGCTCAAAAAGAAGAGGCAAAGTTAGTTTTGGTTGCTTCAACCACCGACAGCCTTTATTTGGCACCGCTTTTGGCTGTTGGGCTTAATGCAGGATATGCTTCGAATGTAGTGGCTCTGCCAGAAAGCACTTCGCCTTTTGTAGTAAAAAGAAATGCCTATTCTACCAAAGCATTTAGCTATACCGAAATCACTACCGATGTGAAACTTTTGGCTATTGCTAAAAACTCATTTGGTTTAATTGAGAACACAACAACCCTATCAGAAGAAAGCTTTGCTCCGCAATTAAATGATGCTGATTTTGCGGTAAAAGTAGAATCAGTTGAGAAAGTAACAGGAAAAGTTACCATTGCAGATGCTGAAGTGGTAGTTTCTGGAGGTCGTGGTCTTAAAGGGCCTGAAAACTGGGGATTGATTGAAGAGTTAGCAGAAGTATTAGGAGCAGCAACAGCTTGTTCTAAACCGGTTTCTGATTTAGGGTGGAGACCTCACGAAGAGCACGTAGGGCAAACCGGAAAGCCAGTAGCTGCGAATCTTTATATTGCAGTAGGAATTTCTGGAGCTATCCAACATATTGCCGGAGTTAATGCTTCAAAAGTAAAAGTAGTAATCAACTCAGACGCCGACGCTCCTTTCTTTAAGGTAGCTGACTACGGAGTGGTGGGTGATGCCTTTGAGGTGGTTCCGCAGCTTATCGAAAAGCTAAAATCCTTTAAAGCACAGAATTCGTAAGCTTTTTTTTGACTTAATATAAACAAAGCCTTTTTGAGTTTTCCAAAAAGGCTTTTTGTTTTACTGAACCAGATAGCTCGTTGGGTATTGCCTTTATCTTTGTTTTTCGTATCTTTGTAAGAACTATGATACAAGAAATAATAGTTTATATAGCGTTAGCCTTGGCTGTGTTTTTTATTTTGCAAAAATTTGTGTTTAAAGGCAAGAAAAAAAACGGTTGTGATACCGATTGCGGATGTAGTTAACTGCTAAAAGTTTCTTGAATAATCTTCAATTAAATAAAAGAAATGAAAAACCTAATAATTGCTTCGACTTCGACGCTTCATAACGGAAATTATCTAGATTATCTCTTACCCACATTAAAAGAGCATTTCAGAAATGTGAAAACCCTTCTTTTTATTCCGTATGCCAGACCAGGGGGGATTTCGCACGATAAATACACCGCAAAAGTAAAATCGGTTTTTGCTCAGCTGGATATTGATGTTAAAGGTTTGCACGAATTCGAAGAAGCAACACAGGCCCTCCAAAAAGCAGAAGCGATTTTTACCGGAGGAGGCAATACGTTTTTGTTGGTTTATCAACTTTACAAAAATGATGTAATGAGTACTTTAACTGAAATGCTGAAAAACGGAACGCCATATTTGGGTACAAGTGCCGGAAGCAACATTACAGGGCTTACTATGCAAACTACCAATGATATGCCCATTATTTATCCGCCAAGTTTTAAGACGCTCGGGATGCTCCCTTTTAATCTCAATCCGCATTATTTGGACCCTGATACTAATTCTACTCACATGGGAGAAACTCGTGAAACCCGCATTAACGAATTTCATACCATTAATACAGCTCCAGTTTTAGGCCTTCGAGAGGGAAGTTGGCTTGAGGTAAAAGGAAATAGCATCCTTCTAAAAGGAAATCTCGCGGGGCGTTGGTTTACTCAAAATAACGCTGCAACAGAGCTCCAGCCTGAAACAGATTTACGAAATTTATTGAATCATCCATAATCAGGTTATCTTCTTATCCTTTGAATGTCCCTTTAAAATTAGCTTGATATTCTTGCCATTTTTCTGTAGTGGTTAACTTCTTGTAATCGTCTGTGGCAAATACTTTTAAGAAAATTTCAATTTGATTAGGTCTGAGGAATCCTTTTAAAGGAGGTTGAATAGGTTTGCCGCTTTCGTCAAAAAACAACATCGAAGGATATGAATTAACCCCCAAAGCAAGAGTGAAATCGTGCACTCCGTTTCTGCCTTTTTTTCCTTCCACATACCTTGGGTTGGTATAGGTAGTGCCGTGGTATGCAACCGGATTTGGTCCTTCTGCATTAAACTTTACAGCATAATAATTTTCGTTGACATATTTTGCCACCTCTGCATTCTGAAAGGTTTGTTTGTCAAGCATTTTACATGGTCCACACCAATCGGTATAGACATCCATAAATATTTTTTTAGGTGTTTTTTTCTGAAGCGCCAATGCTTCTTCAAAACTAATCCAATTTATAGTTTCTTGTGCTTGAGAAAATGCTCCCATTCCGATAAGGAAAAAAGCAAAAATTATCTTTTTCATTCTATTTTAATTTTTTACAGACAAATAGTATGCCTTTGAAACGACCAAAGTAATAAAAATTATTTTATAAACCATAGAGCTTAACATTTTGCTTGTGAATATTATTATTATTGATTGTCCGTTTATTGCCTAATGCTTGTTTTTCGATAAAATTTAGAATTTATAATAGTTTTAAAACACATAAAATCAAATAATTATGTTTTATCGAGATAATTAATTTTGTTTCAAAAATGGTTAAAATAGTAATTTAGGTTAGAAAGCGGACATTCAGTTATTATTATAAAATAATGTTTTGTTGGTTAAACCGATAGCGTCAGTAAGAGGCTATCGGTTTTTTTATGATTTACAATACCATCAAGTTACATCCTCTGATGTCAGAATAATCAAATCGCCCTAAAACTTCAAAACTTTCGTTATCATATCTTTTGCCTAAGTCTTGCGTAGCAATAAAACTGCATGAATTGATATTAGCCAAATCAATCACGTTGATTCCTCCTGTTTTTCCGTTCTTTACAAAATTAAAAGGGTCTTCGGTATCTCTGATTAAGATTCGCATCCAAGGCGGCGTTTCAAAAATTCCGCCTCTTGTAGAGTAAGCTTGAGACAATAGCTCGGTCATTCCGTATTCAGAATGAATAGCCGAAACACCAAAGCCGTTTTGCAACAATTGGTGCAGTTCTTCTCTAATCATCTCTTTTCGCCTGCCTTTCATCCCGCCTGTTTCCATAATAATGGTGTTTTTCAGCTCAAAAATTGTCTTTTCAATTAGGTCTAAAAGGGCAAAGGTAACACCAATAAGAAGTACGTTTTTTCCCGAATGGTCTAAAGCAATCAATTTGTCAATCAGTTTGTCATAATTATCCAAATAAAACCCGCTTTCCGGATTATCGCTTTTTTTTATCAAATCATCTACCATATAAATAAGCGACGAACCTTCTCGTTCTAAATAAGAAGGGAGCAAAGCCAAAACCACATAATCTTGAATATTACCATAAAAAGAAGCAAAGCCTTTTAGGTAAGATTGTTCGTATAGCGATAAGTCAGTTACAAAATGAGAACTTGTAGTGCTTCCGGTTGTTCCGCTACTGCTAAAGATAATCTCAATAGGGTTGTTTGACGACAAAACTTGTTCTGATTTAAAGAATTCGATTGGCAAAAACGGAATGGCTTCTAATGTTTTTATATCTGATGCCTCAACTTCTAACAAATCACAAAAACGGCGATATACACGATTGTTTTCATACTGAAAACGAAAGACTTTAAGAGTGGTCTTGATAAACTCTTTGTTGTTTTTTATCGAAAAAATAGCCTGTGAATCCATAACGCAAAGATACAGTTTTTAGGTTTTGATTGATAATCGTTTTTAGCGAAGGTTGCCCAAATTAAGATTATATATTTCGCCGTATATTTGTTGTGTTTTTAAACTTATCGCAGATGAAAATAGCTCTTGTTCAGGCTGATTTGGCTTGGGAAAATATAGATTCTAATTTACAGTATTTCGAACAAAAATTAAGTTCAATTGCTTCAGGTACTGATTTGGTTGTGCTACCCGAGATGTTTTCAACCGCATTTACGATGCATCCGGAAAACGTAGCCGAAACCCATGACGGAAAAACCGTTCAGTGGATGAAAGCTATAGCAATCAAGCACCAATTTGCTCTTACAGGGAGTATAGTTATTAAAGAAAACAACAACTTTTACAACCGATTGTTCTTTGTTTTTCCTGACGGAAGCGTCCAAACGTATGACAAGAGGCATTTGTTTTCTCTTGCCGGAGAACACAAAAAGTACAGCTCCGGAAAAGAGAAATTATTGGTAAATTATAAAGATTGGAAAATTTGTCTTTTGGTCTGTTATGATTTACGTTTTCCTGTTTTTGCCAGAAATACAGAAGATTATGATTTGCTGATTTATGTGGCAAACTGGCCTCAAAGACGCATCAATGCATGGGATATTCTCCTAAAGGGGAGAGCCGTAGAAAACATGGTTTATACGATAGGGGTAAACCGAATCGGGGCAGACGAAAATCAAAATAATTATCCCGGACATTCTCAAATAGTAGATTATTTGGGCGGTTATGTTGTGGAACCACAAATGTCAGAAGCGGTGTTTTATGCAACTTTAGACAAGTCTCTGCAAGATGAAATCCGCGATAAATTAGGGTTTCTGAAAGATAAAGACGATTTTAAAATATAACTTTTCCAAAGTTTAAAACTTTGGAAAAATTAGCTATGGGGTTTAGCCCTCTAAAATTCCCTTTTTCAGAATTTGGCCAAAATGATACATGTCTTGGTAGCTACAATAAAAAGGAACGGGTGCTAACCGAATTACATTAGGTTCTCTCCAATCTGTAATTACTCCGTTTTTCATCAAATAGTCAAATAGCGCTCTACCCTCTCCGTGTAGTAATACCGATAGTTGACTGGCTCTTTCTGTAGGGTTTTTAGGAGTGATAACCTCAAAAGTACTATCTACTTCTTTGTTTATTTCTTCGAGAATAAACTCCAAATAAGCGGTGATTTTATTGCGTTTTTCGATTAAAGCGTTCATTCCTACTTCATCAAACATTTCTACCGAAGCCAGATAAGGAGCAAGCGAAAGTATCGGCAAGTTACTGATTTGCCATCCTTCTGCGCCGTGCACCGGGTCAAAGTTGGGCTCCATCAAAAATCGGCGTTCTTTGTTGTGACCCCACCATCCGGCAAATCTTGGTAAATCAGAGGTATGATGTTTTTCGTGTACGAAAATTCCGGAAACATTTCCTGGGCCTGAATTCATATATTTATAGCTACACCAAGCAGCGAAATCTACGTTCCAATCGTGAAGCTCGAGTTTGATGTTTCCTGCAGCATGAGCCAAGTCCCAGCCCACAGTAGCTCCCACACTATGTCCTTTTTCGGTTATGGTTTTCATATCAAAAACCTGCCCGGTATAATAGTTTACTCCCCCAATTAAGACCAAAGCGAGTTCCTCTCCGACTTCTTCAATTTTAGCTAAAACATCTTCTAAGCGGATGTTGTGTTCGCCTTCTCTACGTTTGATTTCTACAATCGCATCTTTTGGGTCAAACCCATGGTGTCTGGCTTGTGATTGTAGCAAATACTGATCTGACGGGAATGCTTTTTCTTCGCAAATAATTTTAAAGCGTTTTTGAGTCGGTCTGTAAAACGAAACCATCAATAAGTGTAAATTTACCGTAAGCGTATTCATTACTGTGACTTCGTTTGGTAAGGCTCCGACGACTTTACTCAACGGATTTGCAAATCGCTCTTGATAATCCCACCAAGGTTTTTCTGCATAAAAATGCCCTTCTACTGCTAATTCTGCCCAGTCGTTCATCACTTCATCTACATATTTCTGAGTGCGTTTGGGTTGAAGCCCAAGCGAATTACCCACAAAATAGATTACTTCTTTTCCGTTTACTTTCGGAAAAATAAATTCGTTTTTGTAGTGAGCTAATTTATCTTCTTTGTCTAATTGCTGTGCAAATTCAAGGGTGTTTTGGAAGTTCATTGTTTAATCGTTGATGTTATATCGTTAATCGTAATATTCTATTTCTTGTTTAGCTATACTGCTTACTTATCCATTAATAGTAGAAGTTTTACTTATCCAATTTCCTATATTGTCTTTTACAATTTCATTGGAATATCTTTTTGTGCCTGCAAATTGATTAGTAGAACCATAACTATGAACTAACATTAAATTATTATCCGTGTTATATTCAAATTTTTGAGAAACAATAATTTTATCACTCTTTTCATCGTGAATATAAAATTCAATTTGATTATTTAACTTGTCATATTTAGAGGTGTTTTTCAACATTAATTCGTTTCCTCGCAATAAAAACCCATCTTTTTTCTTTACTCTATTCTCTGTTTTCTCAAATACGTTTCAAAGGTAAAGTCATACTTGTGTTTTTCGTCTTTCGGATGGAATTCAGAGGCGACCAGTTCCCATTTATTGAGGTTTATTTCCGGGAAAAATGTGTCGGCTTCAAAAGATTCGTGTACTTTGGTTAACTCAATTCGGTCGGCAATATCCAAGGCTAAAGCATAAATTTCGCCACCTCCGATAATAAAAGTCTCGTTCCCTGCCGGAATGACCTCGAGGGCTTCTTCTAAGCTACCGACTGTGATAACGCCTTCTTTTTTAAAGTTGGGGTTTCGAGAGATGACAATATGGGTTCGTCGAGGGAGCATTCCTGGGAGCGATTCGAATGTTTTTCTTCCCATCACGATAAAACTACCTAAAGTAAGCTGTTTAAACCGTTTTAAATCGTCTGCTAAGTGCCAAATAAGCGAGTTGTTTTTGCCCAAAGCATTATTTTGAGCAGTAGCCGCAACTATCGTAACCATTATAAATTGTTGTTTTCGTCAGAAGGTTGTTCTTCGGGTTTGGGTTTATATTGTTGTTCTACTCTTTTTTGCAATTCGTCAATTCTTCGTTTTTGTTTAGCGACAAGTTTTTCTGTTTCTTCTCGTTCCCATTGCTTGTTCATAAAACGTTTGGTAATAAATACATTTATGAAATGCAGAATAAACAAAAACGCCCAAGCCAGTATAATCCAATAAGACCAATTGGGTTGAGTAATTCCAACATTAAAGAGTTTCTCTAATACCAAAAGAAAAATGCTTCCTACGGCAAATAACACAAAATGCACAAATAAATGCCTTTTTTGCTTGATGCGTTTGCGTGCACTTTCGTATAATTCGTAATTATTTTGTTCCATACGATAATAGTATTTATTTACAAGTTCTAAAAGTAGTGATAATTATAAAAACTACAAAACAAAATTTCTATCTTAGAATCAATTAGATAATTAGTTGTCATTTGATGATTGAGTTAACGGTTTTTTATTTTTAAGATTAGGCAAGAAATAAGCAACAAGCCCAATTATTGGCAAAAAAGAACATACTTGATATACATATTCGATAGTGGTTCGGTCTGCTAAAAACCCTAAAACAGCCGATCCTAAACCTCCCATCCCGAAAGCGAAACCATAAAATAATCCGGATACCATTCCCAGTTTTTTAGGTAAAAGCTCTTGTGCATACACCAAAATTGCCGGAAAAGCAGACGAGATGACAAGCCCGATAATCACTACAAAAACTGCGGTAAGCTCTAGGCCTACATAGGGCAAAGCAAGCGTAAAGGGAGCCGCACCCAATATAGAAAACCAAATCACATATTTGCGTCCGAATTTGTCTCCAAAAATCCCACCGAGTAAGGTTCCGATGGCCACAGCCCCCAGAAAATAAAACAGATAAACTTGTGCTTGTACTTCAGAAAGCTCGAATTTTTTTATGGTATAAAACTGAAAATAACTGGTAATTCCAGCCGTATAAAAATACTTCGAGAAGATTAAAACGAGCAATATGATAATCGAACCTGTAATTTGCTTTTGGGTTAAATCGGGTAAAATAATAGGTTTTTTGATTCCGTTTTTGGTGCGTTGAAGTTCATTGCTTCGCCATTTCCCGATATAAATCAGAATGACTTTGGCCAATAGGGCAAACAAAACAAACCATAAAATATGTTTTTTGTCGTTCGGAATTACAATCCAAGCGACAAGGAGCGGAGCTAATGCTGTTCCGGTATTTCCTCCGAGCTGAAAAATAGCCTGTGCGAAACTTCGTCTTCCTCCGGAGGCTAAAAAAGCAACCCTAGAAGATTCAGGATGAAAGACAGATGAACCAATTCCGACCAAAGTAACCGCAACCAAAATCCACGCATAACTTGGGGCATAAGCAAGAGTAACTATCCCTAACGAAGTAAACACCATTCCGAAAACTTGCGAATAGGGTTTCGGATTCTTATCTGTATAATTGCCTACCAAAGGTTGAAAAATCGAAGCCGAGAGCTGATAACAAAGTGTGATAATACCGATTTGCCCCATCGAGAGTTCAAACTTTTGCTCCAATTGTGGGTATATTGCCGGAATTACTGCTTGCAACAAATCATTGAGCAAATGAGCTACTGCAATAGCAAATAGTATCGGGTAGGTTGTTTTTTGTGAAGTTGTTTTCAAAATAAAAAAAGAAAGATTAGCAAGAAACGATTTAAAATTCCAACTTCTTCTTTCTTAGTTCGAAGTTTTGACCTAAATACACTTTTCTTACCATTTCGTCTTGTACTAACTCTTCTGGCACTCCTGCTTTTAGGATGGCTCCTTCGAACATCAAATAGGTCTTGTCAGTAATGGCAAGGGTTTCTTGCACGTTATGGTCGGTAATCAAGATGCCGATGTTTTTGTTTTTGAGTTGAGCAACAATTCGCTGAATATCTTCGACAGCTACCGGGTCAACTCCGGCAAAAGGCTCATCAAGCAAGATAAATTTCGGGTCGGTTGCTAATGCTCGGGCAATTTCCGTACGCCTTCTTTCTCCTCCCGATAGTAGGTCTCCTCTGTTTTTTCTGATATGATTCAGGCTGAATTCGTCAATAAGAGAGTCGAGCTTGTGGAGTTGCTCTTTTTTAGAGAGTTTAGTAAGCTGTAAAACACTCAAAATATTTTCTTCGATAGACAGCTTCCTGAAAACTGATGCTTCTTGCGCCAAATATCCGATTCCGTGTTGGGCACGTTTATACATCGGGAAATCAGTAATATTCATGTCATCAAGATAAATATTTCCTGCGTTTGGCTTTACAAATCCTACAATCATATAAAACGAAGTAGTTTTTCCTGCTCCGTTTGGGCCTAGAAGTCCAACGATTTCTCCTTGACTTACTTCTACCGATACGCCTTTTACGACCGTTCGTTTTTTATAGGTTTTTACAAGATTTTCTGCTCTTAACTTCATGTTGCATTCTTAGTTAACAGAGGCAAAGTTAGTCGAATTATTAAATAAATTATCGTTTTTAAGATTATGATATGAAAAAACTATAAATTTAGATTCTTATCTTTGAAATAAAAACGGATGGAATATTTCTTTTTAATTTTAGGATTATTATTTTTTATTGTCGGGTTTTTAGGTAGTTTTTTGCCCGTTTTGCCTGGACCTCCTCTGAGCTGGCTGGGTCTTTTATGTCTTTATTTTATCAAAGAAATCCCTACTGATTATTGGTTTTTAGGGATTACTCTTTTTATCACTCTTGTTATTTCGATTCTAGATTATGTTGTTCCGGCTCAAGGTACTAAGCGGTTCGGAGGTAGTAAATATGGTATTTGGGGTACCAATATAGGGCTTGTTGTTGGACTTGTTGCACCCATTCCGCTTGGGTTTATGATAGGCCCTTTTTTGGGTGCATTAATCGGAGAGCTCATTTATAATCCAAAAAATTTAAACCGTGCATTCAAAGCAGCCATGGGCTCGTTCCTCGGGTTTCTGGCAGGAACTTTCCTTAAAATTGTGGTTTGTTTTGTGTTTTTGGTTTTGTTCTGTTATAAAGTATATCAGTATTGGAATATTTGGTTTTAGTTTAAAAACAGCTTTTAATTAGGTTGATTCTAAATAATTTAGGAACTTTGCATAACCAAAAGAATTCAACAAGTTATGAGTTTTGATATCCACCAAATCCGAAAGGACTTTCCTATACTTTCCCAAAAAATCGGTAAATATCCGTTGGTTTATCTCGATAACGGAGCCACTTCTCAAAAACCAAAAGTGGTTATTGATGCCATTTTGGAATATTATAACACGCTAAATGCGAATATTCATAGAGGGGTACATGCATTAAGCCAAAAAGCTACCGATGCTTACGAGATTTCTCGAGAAAAAGTACGAAGTCATATTAACGCTAATGAAGCTAATGAAGTGATTTTCACCTCCGGAACAACCGAAAGTATTAATTTGATTGCTCATTGTTTTACTCAACTTTTACAGTCAGGTGACGAAATTATTGTTTCACATCTTGAGCATCATTCTAATATCGTGCCTTGGCAAATGCTGTGCGAGCGAACCGGAGCCATACTTCGGGTAATTCCGATAGATCAAAATGGGGAGCTCGTTATTTCGGAATACGAAAAAATACTGAATACGAAAACAAGAATCGTAGCTGTTAATCACGTATCTAATGCACTCGGAGTAATCAATCCGATAGAGAAAATTATCGAAATGGCGCACCGAGTAGGGGCTGCAGTATTGATTGACGGAGCACAAGCCGTGGCTCACATTAAACCCGATGTGCAAAAGCTCAATTCTGATTTTTATGTGTTTTCGGCTCACAAAATGTGTGGACCGACAGGAGTTGGTATTCTACACGGAAAAAGAGAATGGCTGGAAAAGTTGCCGCCCTATAAAGGAGGAGGCGAAATGATAAAAGAAGTTTCGTTTGAAAAAACGACCTATGCAGAGATTCCACATAAATTCGAAGCAGGAACTCCTCATATTGCAGGCGGAATAGCTTTCGCGAAAGCGTTAGATTATTTGAACGAAATCGGATTCGAGGCCATCGAAAAATACGAAAAAGAGCTGTTAGATTATGCTGCCGAAAAGCTTTTGGAAATTCCTAATGTGGTGATTTACGGCAATACGACTCAAAAAGTTTCGGTTATCTCGTTTAACATCGGAGGAATTCACCCGTATGACATCGGAACGATTGTTGATAAAATGGGTATTGCTGTCCGCACTGGGCATCATTGTGCTCAACCTATTATGAGCTATTTTGATATTCCCGGAACGATCAGGGCTTCATTTTCGTTTTATAATACCAAAGAAGAAATCGATAGTTTTATAAAAGCTTTACAAAAAGCAATTACTATGCTTTCGTAGTCTATTGCAATCTTTGGAACTAAATTTGAGGGTTGAAACAAACTAAAATTCGTATTTTTGTAATAACCAAAAAATCAACCTATGAAAACATTAACTACTATTTTATTGACATTGGTGGCTGTAGCTATCAACAAATGTTCTTCTTCAGACACCAAAGAACTTAAAGAAAACTTAGCCATAGAATATCAAGCAAGCACTCGAGGTAGCCAAAGCAAAATAATTATCAAAAATGATTCGTTGGTGGTAATGGAAGAAGGCCGTAACGAAAGCGTGAGTTATTATCCGCTGTCTAATAAAGACTGGAATGCGCTTGTAAAAGAAGTGCAAAAAATCGATAAAGATAAAGTAAAAACCTATAAAGCACCTAGCAATAAGCGCGCTGTTGATGCAGCAAGAACTGCACAGATAAAGGTAGTTTATAACGGTGAGGCTTATGAATCTGATTTGTTTGACGAAGGCAATCCGCCCAGAGAGATCAAAGCTTTTGTAGACAAGGTGGCCAATTTATATTTGAAAACCCAAAAAGAATAAAAAATAAGCATGACAATACAAGAAGTTCAAAACGAAATCATCGACGAATTTTCGATGTTTGATGAATGGGACGAAAGATATCAGTATATAATCGATCTGGGAAAGAACCTCCCGATGATCGACGAAAAATATAAAACCGACGAATACCTCATTAGGGGTTGCCAGTCAAAGGTATGGCTGAATGCCGAGCAAAAAAACGACATGATTGCCTTTACAGCAGATAGTGATGCTATTTTGACTAAAGGAATTATTGCTATTATGGTTCGAGTTTTTTCAGGGCAAAGTTCGAAAGATATCTTAGAATCCTCAACAGATTTTATTGACGAAATAGGCTTAAAAGAACACCTTTCGCCCACTCGTGCCAACGGATTGGTGTCGATGATTAAGCAAATAAAAATGTATGCTTTGGCGTTTGACGCAAAGAGTTAAAGTTAAAAAACAAAAAATGGAAGAATTTAAAGATGATATTAGTTTAGGAGAACAAATCGTAACGGTCTTAAAAAGCATTTATGACCCTGAGATTCCTGTGGATATTTATGAGCTTGGTCTTATATATGATGTGATGGTTAATGAAGATTTTGAGGTTAAAATCCTGATGACCTTGACCTCACCCAATTGTCCGGTAGCAGAGAGTTTACCTATGGAAGTAGAGCAACGAGTTAAAGCTATTGATACAGTAAAAACGGCAGAAGTAGAACTTACTTTTGACCCGCCTTGGACAAGAGATTTGATGAGCGAAGAAGCAAAACTTGAGTTGGGAATGTTGTAAAAATCATAAAAATGCAAGAAGAAATTATAAATAGAGTGGCCAAGAGTCCTTTGGTAGTTTTTGATTTAGAAGATTATTATCCAAGCGGGCACCGTATAGGAATTGATATTTCGGTTTGGTTGTGGGAAGGTTTTATCTTAAAAGAAAAAGAATTCAGAGAGGCTTTACAAAACCATAATTGGAGCCAATACCAAGATGCCTACACTTATTTATACTGTTCTACCGATGCCATTGTTCCGGGTTGGGGGTATAGTTTGATTGCGATGTATTTACTTCCAGTGGCCAAAAAAGTTGTGGTAGGCACAAACGAAGACTTAAATAACGCTCTGTATCAAGAAATTCTACCTACAATTGATTACTCACAATATAAAGACAAACCCGTCATCATCAAAGGATGTGCTAAGAAACCCGTGCCAGCCAATGCTTATATTTTGGCAAGCAGCTATTTGCAACCCTTAGCAAAAAGTATAATGTACGGAGAGGCTTGCTCGGCGGTACCGCTCTATAAAGCCCCGAAGAAATAAATTTAGGCTGTGAAATAAAACGATTTTCGGATATTGTGATGTATTAGTGTCTTTTTTCTTATAATGATACCTTGTCTGATAAAGTAGTTGCCCTTATTTTGGAATTATTACAAAAAACCACTTTTAATTTATCGAGTCACATAAGGCTTCGGAAAGTGTCTCGGACACCATCAAATCCAGACCAAAACTGTAAAAACGATTTATAGATACCTCACTAAAAGCGTTATTTCTAAGAAAAAAGAATAAATACTTCTGAAGTACACAACCTATAGTTTTATATCCAAAAAGATAAAAAGAAAAGACAAGCCAATTGGTCTTGAAGGGCTAATTACAAATAAATTGTCTAAAATAAAGAAAGTACATTTTTTTTGTAACAAATTATTTTTTGGAGCGTCATATGTTATATAAAACTTCAGGCAGCTTTTAACACTCTTTTGATACAACCCAGCTTGGTTTTTTTTAATATTGTCAAAAAATACAACTATGATAGAAATCACAGACCTTCACAAATCCTATCAGATGGGCAAGAATTCGCTTCATGTTCTCAAAGGAATTAACTTTAACGTAAAAGAAGGAGAGTTTGTATCTATTATGGGTGCTTCTGGATCAGGAAAATCGACTTTGCTTAACGTGATCGGGATTTTAGATGAAGCAGATGCCGGAAGTTATATTTTAGACGGAGTACCTATAAAAAACCTAAACGAAACGATTGCTTCGCAGTATAGAAATAAATTTTTAGGTTTTGTTTTTCAGTCGTTTAATCTTATCAATTATAAATCGGCCTTAGATAATGTAGCGCTTCCGTTGTATTATCAAGGAATGGCGCGTAAAGAACGCATGGAACGCTCAATGTATTATTTAGAAAAAGTAGGTTTGGCAAATTGGGCCAAACACTTGCCTAACGAGCTTTCCGGAGGACAAAAACAGAGAGTGGCTATTGCCAGAGCATTAGCCTCTAATCCTAAAGTGCTTTTAGCCGATGAACCAACAGGAGCTTTAGATTCAAAAACTTCGCACGAAGTAATGGAACTTATACAACAAATCAATGATGAAGGTAAAACTGTACTTATCGTAACTCACGAGCTGGATATAGCAAAGATGACTAAGCGAATAGTATATTTGAGAGACGGGCAAATCGAAGACGATAAACAAATCGAACAAATTAGAGCTTCTCAGTATGTTTAGTATCGAAAGATGGCACGAAATATTTGAAGGTTTAGCCAAAAATAAACTCCGAACATTTTTGACAGGAGTTTCTGTGGCCTCGGGTATCTTTATTTTGGTCATACTTTTGGGAGCAGGAAACGGAATCCAGAACGGCATTCAGAAGCAGTTTGAGCGGGATGCAGCAAACCGAATTTCGGTTTGGCCGGGAGTAACACAAAAAGAATACAACGGGCTCGGAATAGGCAGACGGATTCAGCTACGCAATACCGATTATGAATTAGCTACAAGCTTATTAGGAGATTATATCGAATACAAATCAGCTATATACTCGGTTTGGAGCGGAAATATCGTTTACAAAAAAGAAACCGGAACCTATAGAGTCGAAGGTGTGCATCCTGATTATCAATTTATCGAAAATGCTTCTATTATAAATGGGCGATTTATTAACCACTCAGATATCAAAAATTACGAAAAAAATGTAATTATTGGTCAGAAGGTAGCTAACGATTTATTCAAAAAAGAGGAAGATCCTCTGGGGGCAGAACTCAATGTTTCAGGGGTGATTTATAAGGTGGTCGGAGTGTACTCAGATCCGGGAGGCGAACGAGAAGAAAGCAGGGTTTTTATTCCGATTACAACAGCTCAAAGAGCATACAGCGCAGGAGACAGAATCCGAAGTGTGGCTTTTACACTTAATAGAAAAGCGCGCTTTGACGATGCTGTTGCAGAATCCCAGGAGTTTACCCAAAAATTAGAAAGCTTATTAAAATCAAGACACAATATTGCTCCAGATGACCAAGGAGCTTTGCATGTTAACAACTCTTTGGAACAAGCAAAGGATATCTATAAGATTACAGGAGCAGTAAATGGATTTTTCTGGTTTGTCGGAATTTGTACTATCATTGCCGGAGTGGTCGGAGTAGGAAACATTATGTTGATTATTGTCAAAGAGCGAACCAAAGAAATCGGAATCCGAAAAGCATTAGGAGCAAACCCTTTTTCGATTATCACCATGATTTTGCAAGAAGCAGTTTTCATAACAGTTGTAGCAGGTTTTTTAGGGCTATTATCAGGATTGTTAGTGTGGGAAGTTATTGGGCCTTTTGTAGAAGCCGATTTCTTTACCCGACCAGAAGTAGATTTTAACGTAGCGGTTTCGACTTTGGTTATTCTAGTTATAGCAGGAGCAATAGCAGGTTTTATTCCGGCATATAGAGCCGCAAGAATCAAACCTATTGAAGCATTAAGAGGAGATTAGTATGTTTAGCAGAGATAAATGGAATGAAATATTAGAGGCACTATCGGCCAATCCGATTCGAACGCTCATTACGGCATTCGGAGTGTTTTGGGGTATCTTTATTTTGGTGATTCTGCTTTCTGCAAGTCAAGGATTGCAAAACGGAATCAAAAAACAAATGGGAGGATTGTCTACTAACACCATGTTTATGTGGACACAATCTACCTCTAAACCTTATAAAGGATTGCCTCAGGGAAGACAGTTTAATTTTAAAAACTCTGATGTAGATGCCATCAAGCGTGATGTTGACGGATTATTGTATGTCTCGCCAAGAAATCAATTGGGTGGTTTTAGAGGAACAAACAACGTGGTTCGAGGAACAAGAACAGGAGCCTATAACGTATATGGAGATTATCCAGAATTCATACAACAGCAACCGATGGATATTCTGCAAGGAAGATTCATTAATTACGGAGACATTCAAAATAAACGCAAGGTTGCCATTATCGGAGAAGGTGTGGTCAGAGAAATGTATGAGCCCGGAGAAGAGGTTTTAGGCTCGTATATAAAAGTGCAAGGCGTTAACTTTATGGTGGTGGGAGTGTATAAACCAAAAGGAAACGTGGGCGGAGATGCAGAAGAAGCGCAGAAACAAATGTTTATTCCGTTTACAACCTTTCAACAAGCCTTTAATTACGGAGATATTGTCGGATGGATGGCCATAACAGCTCAGGACAACACTCCGATTACCCAAGTGAAAACAGCAATTTTTGATTTGCTCAAAAACCGACATACAATAGACCCGACAGACGAAAGAGCCGTCGGACATTTTGATTTGTATCAGGAGTTTAAAAAGATTAATGGGCTTTTTTCCATTCTAAACGGAGTTTCATACATCGTGGGAATATTTATCTTAGGGTCAGGAATTATCGGAATTGTAAACATCATGCTGATTGTAGTAAAAGAACGCACTCAGGAAATCGGAATTCGTCGGGCTCTGGGAGCAACACCTTGGAACATCAGAACTCAAATATTAACCGAATCTGTAATATTGTCGCTTATTTCAGGAATGGCAGGAATTATATTTGCCGGGTTTGTACTTTGGCTGGTCGATATGGGGTTGACCAACGCACCTAATGCAGACGAAATCCCGATTGTAAATCCGAGTGTGAGTTTGGGAGTAGTGCTGATAGCCCTGATTATACTGGTGTTTTCTGGACTTTTAGCTGGTTTTATTCCAGCACAAACAGCCATCAAAACCAAGCCGATTGATGCACTGCGAGCAGAATAATTTTAGAAAATTTATAGAATAGAACATACAAAATAAAGAATATGAAAAAAGGATGTACAATTAGCGTTTTAGTGTTTCTTGCATTAGCTTTTGTAGGCGTATTAGTTTGGTTTTGGCAAAAAAATGCCCAGCCCCCTGTTAAATACGATACAGAACAACCCGAAATCCGTTCGATTTCTAAAAGCACAGTAGCTACCGGAAATATTAATCCGAAAGAAGAGGTTTTTATTAAACCCAATATGTCTGGAATTATAGATGAGGTGTATGTAGAGGCAGGCGACTATGTTAATTCAGGTGATTTGATTGCCAAAATTAGAGTAGTGCCAAACGTGTCAAGCCTGAATGCTGCACAAAATCAGATTCAGGTTGCCAAAATTGACTTGGACAACCAAAAGAAAATCTACGAAAGACAAAAAGCTTTGTTCGAAAAAGGAGTGATTTCTGCCAATGATTTTGACGTAGCCGAAACAGCTTACAGACAGTCGCAACAGAATTATAACTCCGCACTTCAAAACGCCGAAATTATCCGAACAGGAACTACAAGCGGAATGGCAAACGTAGCTCAAACCCTTATCCGTTCTACCGTATCGGGAATGGTATTGGATGTTCCGGTAAAAAAAGGAAACCAAGTAATCGAGTCAAATAATTTTAACGAAGGAACTACTATCGCCAGTTTGGCAGATGTAGAAAATATGATTTTTGAAGGAAAATTAGACGAATCTGAAGTAGGGAAAATAAAACTTGACCTGCCGTTAGAAATTACAATCGGAGCTATCGAAAACAAAAAATTTGATGCTGTTCTGGATTATATTGCCCCTAAAGGAGTGGACGAAAACGGCGCGATGCAGTTTCCTATCAAAGGAACATTAGTAAACAAAGATTCTACTTTTATCAGAGCAGGATTAAGCGCTAATGCTTCAATTATATTGGCTAGAGCCGATGATGTATTGTCTATAAAAGAAGGCCTTGTTCAGTATGACCAAGAAACCAAAAAATCATTTGTCGAAGTCGAAGTAGGACAACAAAGATTTGAACGTAGAGATGTCGAATTAGGGGTGAGTGACGGAATTCACGTAGAAATCATAAGCGGAGTTAGTAAAGACGACAAAATTAAAATTTGGAATCAAGTTAAAAAATAACGCAATTGATTGGTTTAACTATTAAGTCGTTTCTACGACAAAACGAATTATGAGTAAACGAAAAAACAAAAAAATGAAGATTACTTTCAGAATAATATTGTTTGTAGGTCTTGTTTTGTCAACCAATGGTTTTGCACAAAAAAAATGGACATTACAAGAATGTATTGCCCACGCAGTAGAAAATAATGTTTCGATAAAACAAATCGAGTTGGATAATAAATTAGTTGAAATAGACAAAAAGGATGCTTTCGGTAGTTTTCTTCCTAATGTAAATGCTAATGCGTCACACTCATGGAATGTGGGACTGAACACCAACATTACCACAGGTATTTTAGAGAACCAAACCACACAATTTACTTCGATGGGTGCCTCGGCAAGTGTTGATATTTTTAGAGGATTGCAATACCAGAACCGTTACAGAAAATCTAAGTTGGCTCTTATCTCTTCGCAATATCAGCAACTCAAAATGGAAGAAGATGTAGCGCTAAACGTAGTCAATGCTTATCTGCAAATTCTTTTTAATAAAGAAAACATTAAGGTTCACAAACAACAATTTCAAGCCGACAGCCTGCAATTAGTTCGTTCGCAAGAATTAGTCGATGCCGGTATGATTCCTAGCGGAGATTTGTTTGACCTAAAAGCTACTATTGCTACCGATAAACAAAGAATAATTCAAGAAGAATACAATTTGCTTATCTCAAAAATGAGTTTGGCTCAACTTCTTCAAATAGATGATTTTAAGGATTTTGACATTGCAGATGTAGAATATGATTTTGAGGAAAACCCTATTTTTTTTCAAACTCCGGAGTCTATTTTTAATAAAGCCAAAGAAGAGCGAACCGAGCTTAAAATAGCTCAAACCAACGTGCTATTAGCAGAAAAAGATATTGATATTGCCAAAGGAGCTTATCTACCTTCACTTACCGGATTTTATAGCTTTAGTTCGCGAGTTTCGTATGCAAAAATTCCTGATGGAATGGGAGGAGAAATGAATCCGCCTGCTTTTTGGGATCAATTCGATATGTTCAAAGGGCACAACTTTGGCCTACAACTTAACATTCCTATTTTTAATGGTTTTGCCACCCGAAATAATGTGGAGCGTTCGAAAATACATCTTGAAAAAACAAAATTGGCTTTCGAACAAGTAGAGCTTGATTTAGAGCGAAATGTATATACCGCTTTTGCAGACGCCAACGGAGCTTTAGAAACCTATCTAGCTGCTCAGGAAACTCTCAAAGCCAGAGAAGAAGCTTTTAGGTACACCACAGAACGATATGAAAACGGGATGGCTACATCTTTTGATTATAACCAATCACAGACGTTATTAGTGAACTCTCAGTCTGATGTACTGCGTGCTAAATACGACTATCTTTTTCGAACTAAAATATTAGAATTTTATTTTGGAGTCCCGATCATTGTTAGAAATTAATTTTTACTGCTATATCCATTCGGCCAACAAAAACTTTTGACTTCAAGAGTTTTTTTGCTTGTAGTTTCCATTTAAATTTATACTGAAAGATATAGACAAAAATGATTTCAGCACAGTCATAAAAATCTCTTATTTTATTACAAATCAATTCAATTTGCCCTTT
This sequence comes from uncultured Flavobacterium sp., assembly GCA_964409345.1. Taxonomy (GTDB): domain Bacteria; phylum Bacteroidota; class Bacteroidia; order Flavobacteriales; family Flavobacteriaceae; genus Flavobacterium. Next base: position 95,039 of record CAYPCZ010000003.1, read on the forward strand.
TTACTGCTTTTTAGCAACTTTAATATTTTCTCGACAAGGGGCTGACTTTTGTTTGAAGTTAATTTATAGAGCTTAAAATTTCGTGAATTAGAAAAAATACCGTAAATTAGCACGTTTGTTTTTAAGCAATAATAATAACCTAAAATATAGCAAAATTTATGTCAGGAGGAGAAAGGTTAATACCTATTAACATCGAGGAGGAAATGAAATCGTCTTACATCGATTATTCGATGTCTGTAATTGTATCTCGTGCTTTACCCGATGTGCGAGATGGTTTAAAGCCTGTTCACAGGAGAGTTCTTTTCGGAATGTATGAACTTGGAGTTCTTTCAAACAGAGCTCATAAAAAATCAGCAAGAATCGTAGGAGAAGTGTTGGGTAAGTATCACCCACACGGAGATACGTCTGTATATGATGCGATGGTGCGTATGGCCCAAGACTGGTCTTTGCGTTATTTGCTTGTAGATGGTCAAGGAAACTTTGGTTCGGTAGATGGAGATAGTCCTGCAGCAATGCGTTATACAGAGGTGCGTATGCAAAAAATTGCAGAAGAAATCCTGGCAGATATTGATAAAGAGACCGTAGATTTTCAATTGAATTTTGATGATACCCTCGAAGAGCCAAAGGTGATGCCCACTCGAGTGCCGACCTTGTTAGTAAACGGAGCTTCCGGAATTGCTGTAGGTATGGCCACTAATATGGCTCCGCACAACCTCACAGAAGTAATCAACGGAACACTCGCCTATATTGACAATCATGATATTGAGATTGACGAAATCATGAATCACATAAAAGCGCCTGATTTCCCGACAGGAGGTGTAATCTACGGATACGAAGGAGTTCGTGAGGCATTCAAAACAGGTAAAGGAAGAATTGTAATGCGTGCCAAGGCCAATTTCGAAGAAATTAACGGAAGAGAGTCAATTGTGGTAACCGAAATTCCGTATCAGGTTAATAAAGCCGATATGATTAAACGTACGGCTGATTTGGTGAACGAAAAGAAAATTGAGGGAATATCTAATATAAGAGATGAGTCAGACAGAAACGGAATGCGTATTGTTTATGACCTAAGACGGGATGCTGTTCCCAATGTAGTGTTGAATACGCTGTACAAATTCACCCAGTTGCAATCTTCTTTTAGTATAAACAATATTGCTTTGGTTAACGGAAGACCCGAATTGTTGAATCTGAAAGATATGATTTACCATTTTGTGGAGCACAGACACGATGTGGTGGTTCGCAGAACACAATTCGAGCTCCGAAAAGCCGAAGAAAGAGCACATATTCTAGAGGGATTGATTATTGCTTCAGATAATATTGATGAGGTAATTAAGCTAATCAGAGGTTCAAAAGACGGCGAAGAAGCGCGCGGAAAACTCATCGAAAGATTCAGTTTGTCTGAAATTCAGGCACGTGCTATCGTAGAAATGCGACTTCGTCAGCTTACAGGTCTTGAGCAGGATAAGCTCAGAGCAGAGTATGAAGAAATAATGAAACTCATCGCTCACTTAAAAGATTTGTTGGCTAATAAGGATTTAAGAATGAACCTTATTAAAGAAGAACTTATCGAGATTAGAGATAAGTACGGAGACGAAAGACGCTCAACCATAGAATATGCAGGTGGTGATGTAAGTATCGAAGATCTTATTGCCGACGAGCAGGTAGTTATCACTATCTCGCATGCTGGATATATCAAAAGAACTCCACTTTCGGAATATAAAACTCAAAACAGAGGTGGAGTAGGACAAAAATCTGCCGGAACTCGCGATCAGGACTTCTTAGAGCATATGTATGTAGCCACTAACCATCAATATATGTTGTTCTTCACTCAGAAAGGAAAATGTTTCTGGATGCGAGTTTACGAAATTCCGGAAGGAAGTAAAACCAGCAAAGGTAGAGCTATCCAGAACCTGATTAATATCGAAAACGATGATAAAGTAAAAGCATTTATCTGTACTCAAGACCTCAAAGACGAACAATATATCAATAGCCATTTTGTAATAATGGCAACCAAAAAAGGTCAGGTTAAGAAAACACCATTAGAGCAATATTCTAGACCAAGACAAAACGGAATTAACGCTATTACTATTCGCGAAGATGATGAGTTATTAGGGGCTAAACTTACCACCGGAAACAGCCAAGTATTGCTTGCGCTTAAATCAGGAAAGTTAGTGCGTTTTGAAGAAGAAAAAACTCGCCCTATGGGTCGAACAGCTTCTGGAGTAAGAGGAATTACACTTGCTGACGAAAAAGACGAAGTAATCGGAATGGTAGCTATTGACAAAAATGAGGTAAACGAATCACAGATTCTGGTAGTTACCGAAAAGGGTTATGGTAAACGCACAAGGCTTGTAGACGAAGACGGAGAAGATGTGTACCGCATTACTAACCGTGGAGGAAAAGGGGTTAAAACACTTAATATTACTGACAAAACTGGTATGTTAATTGCTATTAACGGAGTAACAGATGAAGATGACCTAATGATTATTAATAAATCAGGGCTTACCATCAGGATGCGTGTTTCTGATCTGAGAGTAATGGGAAGAGCTACACAAGGGGTTCGCCTTATTAATATCAAAGGAAACGACTCAATTGCTGCTGTTGCAAAAGTTGTGCGCGAAGATGACCAAGAAATCGACGAGAATTTGGAAAACTTAAACCAAGACGTTGACAATTCATCTGAAATCAAAAATACCGAAGAATAAATTATAAATTTTTAAATAATAGTACTGATGAAGAGATACATCACACTTTCACTCTCATTATTGTTTGCAATAGGTGCTTTTGCTCAAAAAAATGAGATACGTTCGATGAAAAGGATTTTAGACAAACAGAATCCAACAGAAGCAGATTATAGAGAATTGCAAGGGATTATTGATGCCACAGTTCCTTATATTGGTAATGCCAAAGCAGAAGAGCAGGCAGAATTTTATTATCACAAAGGGAACTTCGAATTGCAACAAGCCTTAAAAGCTAATAATGTCGAGGCTTTAGGCAAGGCTGTTGAGAGTTTTAATCGGTTAAAGGTTGCAGAGCAAGATGCAAGACGCAAAACCTTTAGTAATAAGTTTGACAATGAGATTTTTCCGGTATTAAGACCACAAGCTTTTCAAAAAGCAATAGAATTTAATAATAATAAAAAGTTTCGCGAAGCTACCTTAGTTTTTAAAGCTATATATGATTTGGATAAAGATCCGCTGAATTTATATTATGCAGCTTCAACAGCTTTGAGTATCCCTAATTATGATATTGCTTTAGAGTATTATCAAGATCTTTTGGATATGAATTTTACTGGAGAAGTTAAGCATTACACAGCTTTAAACAAAACCACCGGAGAAAGAGAAAGCTTCGGAGACAGTAAATCAATGATGGATATAGCTGTTAGATCTGGAGAATATTCTGTGCCGAGAGAGGAAACAGAGCGGTCTAAAAAGCCTGAAATTCTTAAAAATATGGTGTTGATTTATAACCAGGTCAATCAAAAGTCCAGAGCCGCCAGTCTGCTAGAGGACGCAAGAAGAGAAAGCCCCGATGATTTGGATTTGATTTTGATTCAAGCAGATTTTCATTTTCAAAATGACGAAATGGATAAATTTGAAAATCTGTTGAAAGAAGCGGTAAGCAAAGATCCAGACAATCCGGATTTGTATTATAATTTGGGTGTCACCAGTGCAAATACAGGAAATATAGAAAAGGCTAAAGAATACTATCAAAAAGCAATTCAACTTAATCCGAATGCTATTAATTCACACCTTAATTTAGGGGTCATTTCGCTAAATGGAGAAGAAGAAATAGTAGAAAAAATGAATGCTATTACGGGTTTTACTGCAGCTGATAATAAAAAGTATGAAGACCTACAAAAGCAAAGAAACGAAATTCTCAAAAAGGCTATTCCTCATTTTGAAAAAGTCTTGTCTATAGAACCGGATAATCAATTTGCTATTGCGAATTTAGTAAACATATATGGTGCTTTGAATATGATCGATCAAGAAGAAAAATACAGAGCAAAAATTAAGGACTAAGAGGTGATAATCAGTCAAGTAAGTTGAAGCTGAGGGATTGCAAAATCTATTAGTAAAAAATACTAAACATTTTGACTCTCAGTTGAAGCTACTTAGAATCTATTAAAGTTTTACCTTTATATCCCATTGATAATATTTGTATGGATACAAAAATTCTAATTATTGGAGCTTGTGGTCAGATCGGAACCGAACTCACCCAAAAACTTAGACAAATTTACGGTAGAGAAAATGTGGTTGCCTCTGACCTCAGAAAACTTGATAACTCTGTAGTTAATGACGGAATATTCGAAGTCGTAGATGCTCTGGATTTCGATCAGATTAAAGGATTGGTCAAAAAATATAACATTACAGATGTCTATTTGATGGCCGCTCTTCTTTCTGCCACAGCCGAGAAAAACCCTGCTTTTGCTTGGGATTTGAATATGAACTCACTATTTCATGTATTGAATCTGGCAAAAGACGGGGAAATTCAGAAGGTTTTCTGGCCTTCCAGCATCGCAGTTTTTGGCCCTACCACCCCTAAAGAAAACACCCCTCAATATACGGTCATGGAACCCTCAACCGTTTACGGAATTAGTAAACAAGCCGGCGAAAGATGGTGTGAATATTATCATACTATTTATGGTGTTGATGTAAGAAGTATTCGTTACCCAGGGCTTATTAGCTGGACAACTCCACCGGGCGGAGGAACTACCGATTATGCTGTGGACATCTATTATAAAGCTTTAGAAACAGGCACCTTTGAATGTTTTCTCTCAGAGAATACAGGACTCCCGATGATGTATATGGATGATGCAATCAAAGCAACTATTCAGATTATGCAGGCGCCTAAAGAACAGATTAAAATTCGCTCTTCTTATAACTTGTCTGCCATTTCGTTTACCCCAAAAAAAATAGCCGAAGCTATTCAAAAACATATTCCAGAGTTTACCATTACTTATAAACCAGATTTCAGACAGCAAATTGCCGATAGTTGGCCCGCAAGTATTGATGATAGCAAAGCTAGAGAAGACTGGAATTGGCAACATGAGTTTGATTTAGAAAAAATGACTCGAATGATGTTAGAAAATCTAAAAGCTACTTCAACCCTTTCAAAGTAAAGAGAAACCCTTGTGAAAATACAATTAAAAAAGCTTCGTATACTTTGCGTTTTTACGAAGCTTTTAGTTTATAGGCATAATTCTATTATCTGGTAAACAATAGCTCTCTATATTTTGTAAGTGTCCAAGTTTCGTTATCGACTACTAACTCTAGTTTATCACAATGATAACGGATTTCGTCAAAGAAAGGTTTTACTTTTTCACAATAGACTTTCGCTTGAATTTCGATATCAGTGATGCTGTTGGCCTTTTTTCGCTCTTCAGTCATTTGTACCACTAAGGCATTTATGGCTTCGATATGAGAGGATATTTCTTTAATAATTGTGATTTGTTCTTTCCCGATAGATTCGAATTGGTCTCCAAAAATGTTTTTAAGTCCGCTTACATTCTTCACTACCAAATTCTGATAGCGAATAGCTGTAGGGATAACATGATTTCGAGCAATATCTCCTAAGACTCTACCTTCGATTTGGATTTTCTTTACATATTCTTCCAGTTCGATTTCATAACGAGCCTCAACCTCTATCTTGTTCATAACACCTACCTGACCGAATAGTTCGATGGCTTTTTTAGACGCTCTGGCTTTTAGGGCTTCAGGAGTGGTTTTGTAATTACTCAATCCACGTTTTTGGGCTTCTTTTTCCCAGGCAGCACTATATCCGTCACCTTCAAAAAGGATGTTTTTAAAGGTTTTGATGTATTCGCGCAATATATTAAAAATGGCTTCATCTTTTTTAAGTCCTTTTTTGTCTATAAGCGTGTCTACTTCTTTTTTGAATTCTTGTAGTTGTTTGGCTACGATAGTATTCAAAACGGTCATCGAGTTGGCACAATTAGCACTCGAGCCTACCGCTCTAAATTCAAATTTATTTCCCGTAAAGGCAAAAGGTGAAGTTCGATTACGGTCAGTATTATCAAGTAATACATCGGGAATTTTTCCAACTACATTAAGCTTTAGTTCGGTTTTTTCTTCTGGCGAAAGTTTCCCTTTTGGTATTCCTTCAAGCTCTTCTAACACCTTGGTGAGCTGACTCCCGATAAACACCGAAATAATTGCAGGAGGAGCTTCGTTCGCTCCTAATCGGTGATCGTTTCCAGCCGAAGCTATAGAGGCTCTTAACAAGTCTTCGTATTTATAAACCGCTTTAATGGTATTGATAAAAAAGGTCAAGAATTGCAAATTACTCATCGGAGTTTTGCTAGGGCTTAATAAATTCACGCCTGTATTAGTGGCGAGCGACCAGTTGTTATGTTTTCCTGAGCCGTTTACTCCCTTAAAAGGCTTTTCGTGAAACAGAACTTTAAAGTAATGGCGTTCAGCTACTTTTTGCATCACATCCATCAATAAAGAGTTGTGATCAATAGCCAGATTCGTTTCTTCAAAAATGGGTGCTAATTCATACTGATTAGGAGCTACTTCATTATGTCGTGTTTTTACAGGAATCCCGAGTAACATACATTCGTGCTCTAAGTCTTTCATATAGTTCAAAACCCGCGAAGGAATAGAACCAAAATAATGGTCCTCTAATTGTTGCCCTTTGGCAGAAGTATGACCTAATAAGGTTCTGCCCGTGAGCAGAATATCAGGTCTTGAAGTGGCAAGGGCTATATCAACCAAGAAGTATTCTTGCTCCCAACCTAAAGTAGGAGTTACTTTTTTTACATTTCTGTCAAAATACTTGCATACTTCGGTAGCTGCTTCGTCAATGGCTGTTAAGGCTCTTAATAGCGGCGTTTTATAATCTAGAGCCTCTCCAGTATAAGAAATAAAAACAGTAGGAATACAAAGCGTGGTTCCGTATATAAAAGCAGGAGAAGTAGGGTCCCAGGCCGTATAACCACGTGCTTCAAAAGTATTTCTGATTCCTCCATTCGGAAAGCTTGAAGCATCTGGTTCTTGTTGCACTAATGCTCCTCCAGAGAGTCGTTCTACAGGATCGCTTCCGTCTGTTGAGGTGTCAAAAAATGCATCATGCTTTTCTGCGGTTGTCCCAGTAAGAGGTTGGAACCAATGGGTATAATGCGTAACTCCCTTCGACATAGCCCATTGCTTCATTCCCACAGCCACATGGTCAGCCATATTTCGATCGATTTTTTTCCCCAAGTTGATGGCATCTTTCAAAGCATTATAAGCGTCGATATTCAAAAATTGCCGCCTGGCCTTGTCGTTAAAAACATTTTTACCAAAAATATCTGATTTTCTGTCTTTTTCTTCAATATGAATAGGAGTTCTTGAAGTAGCTTCTTTGATTGCTTGAAATCTAAATGATGACATAATGTGTTGTTTTTTAGTTTTACCCCGTTAAATTATGATGCAAAAGTATAAAAAAATGTTTTTAAACAACACAGTCCCCTGATTTTTTTAGGGGTTGATTAAAAAAAATATTTTTACTGATTTATAAGCTGAACCGAAAACTTCGTTTGTCCATTTTCGGAAGAAAAAAACAAATAACCTCCGTGAGCTTCGATAATGTTTTTGGAAAGCGTGAGTCCGATTCCTGCTCCTTCTTTCCGGGTAGTGAAAAACGGTAAAAATACTTTGCCTTCGATTTCCTTTTCTACTCCGATTCCGTTGTCTGTGATTTCAATCGAAATGCGTTTTTCTTTTTGGATTAATCTCACAAAAATCTCCTTATCAGAAACATTTTTCAGTGCATAAATACTATTGGTTATCAGGTTAATTAAAACCTGCTCCATTTGTTGTCTGTCCACTTCCAAATAAACTTTTTCGAGTTCAGAAACAACTTTGATATTTTCTGTTTTCAAAAGCGGATTCATTATACTTAGTCGCTCCTTAAGGCGCGATTAACATATTGATTAATAGCATTCTAAACGCATTTTAGTTTGTTTGTTCTTGCAAGATTTTGTATCTTAGAGCTT
>CAYPCZ010000004.1:0-87359 GCA_964409345.1 uncultured Flavobacterium sp.
AAGTGTTTTGTTATTTAATAACATGCATTCAAATTTAAGAAAAATTTATGAAAAAGAAAATAAAAAATCCTCAAAAATATATGGTATACCTGTTTTTAAAGACAATTATCTGTTTTGGTTGTAGAAACAGGATATTTTGATAATTTTAACTATTCTGTAGGGTAGGTGTTTTTTAAAGATTTAGGGTAAAAAACAATTTAGTGGTTTTAGGATTATAAAAAACAAAATTTATTACGATTGAACTTTTCTGTTTTTATAATGTCTTTTTTAGTATATTTGCCTATGATTGTAAATCTTTATATAAATTGATTCGGATTCACGACAAGAATTTTGTTCCTTTTTTATCAGCAGATCAACTGGATCATGTTGTTGCCAAAATGGCACAAGATATAGCTGAAGATGTTGAAGAAGAGGTCCCCATATTCATAGGGGTTCTCAACGGCTCTTTTATGTTTGTTTCAGACCTTATGAAACAGTACAAAAAACCTTGTGAGCTAAGCTTTATCAAGCTTTCTTCTTATCAAGGAACAACTTCTACAGAAAAAGTTTCTCAACTCATCGGGTTAGGGGTTGAGGTAAAAAACCGCACAGTCATCATCCTCGAAGACATAGTTGATACCGGGAATACCTTGGTCGCTCTCAAAGAGCTGTTTGTCAACCAAGGCACTAAACAGCTAAAAATTGCCACACTTTTTTTTAAACCCGATGCCTATACCAAAGACATCAAAATAGATTATATCGGAATCGAAATTCCCGATAAATTCATTGTTGGTTATGGTTTAGATTATGATGAGCAAGGCAGAAACCTACCTGAGGTATATCAGCTCAAAGAATAATAATACAACATAAATAACAATAATTTTTTTAAACAAAATGATTAATATAGTTTTATTCGGAAAACCCGGAGCAGGAAAAGGAACTCAAGCAGAATTTTTAAAAGAAAAGTATAATTTAGTACATATCTCTACCGGAGATATTTTTAGATATAACCTAAAAAATAATACTGAACTCGGTCAGCAAGCCAAAACCTATATGGATCAAGGCGATTTGGTGCCGGACGAACTTACCATCAAAATGCTGCAAGATGAAGTAGAAAAAAACACCCAAGCAACAGGGTTTTTGTTTGACGGTTTCCCGAGAACCATCGCACAAGCCGACGCTTTAGAAGCTTTTTTGAAGTCAAAAGAATGGAACGTAACAGCTACTATAGCCTTAGAAGCCAATGACGAAGTTTTGATTCAACGACTTTTAGAAAGAGGAAAAACAAGCGGTAGAGCAGACGACCAAGATGAAAATAAAATCAGAAACCGTTATGAAGAGTACAACGAAAAAACAGCACCACTAATTGATTATTATACGAAAAAAGATTTGTTTTATTCGGTTAACGGAATAGGAAGTATTGAAGAGATAACCCGAAGGATAAGTTCGGTCATAGACGATTTTATAGATAAGTAACTCATATGGAAATTATAATTATATTATTTCTAATTCTATTAAACGGAGTTTTTTCGATGTCCGAAATAGCGCTGATTTCTTCTCGAAAGAGCAGGTTAGAAAGCGAAGCAAAGAAGGGCAGCTCGAGTGCCAAAACCGCTTTGGATTTGGCAAACTCTCCCAATAAATTCCTTTCTACCGTACAAATCGGAATTACTCTTATCGGAATTCTTACCGGTATTTATTCAGGCGAAGCTATCACCTCTGATTTACAATCTTTCTTAGAGCAATTTCAAACCATTGCACCTTATGCTAAAAGTTTGGCAGTAGTAATTATAGTAATTATAGTTACGTTTTTTACGTTGATTTTAGGGGAATTAGTACCCAAGAGAATTGGGCTCACCTATCCGGAATCTATTGCCAAAATGGTAGCCCTACCCATGAGGTTTGTTTCTATTATAACAGCACCATTTATTTGGTTGCTCACCCACTCTACCGAATTTTTACTTCGATTATTGCGAATTAAACCAAACGAAGACGGCCGCATTACCGAAGAAGAAATTAAAGCCATTATCAAAGAAGGAACCGAAGGCGGAGAGGTACAAGAAATAGAACAAGACATCGTAGAGCGTGTGTTTCATATCGGAGACCGAAAAATTAACTCACTGATGACCCACAGAAAATCAGTAGCTTATTTGTCATTAGATGACTCACTCGATGAAATTAAAGATAAAATATTAGAAGAACTGCACTCGATTTATCCGGTTTGCGAAAACAATGATCTCGATGACGTAGTGGGCGTGGTGCATCTAAAAGATTTGTTTGCCAGTTTTGAAAAAAAATCAGGGTTTCACCTAAGAGAAATTCTAAACGAACCGGCTTATTTTATTGAGCATACTTCTGCTTATAGAGCTTTGGAAGCCTTTAAAACTTCAAAAATTCACTACGCCTTAGTAACCGACGAATACGGAGTCACCCAAGGAATTATCACCCTAAACGACATCTTAGAAGCACTTGTTGGAGACGCTTCAGAATTTTATCAAGACGAATTCCAACTAACCGAAAGAGAAAATGGCACTTGGATGGTCGATGGGCACTACTCGCTCCATGATTTCTTAACTCACTTTGAGCTAGATGAGTTGATATCAGAATATGAGGTAACCACCGTAAGCGGACTTATCATCACTGAGCTTGGGCATATCCCAAAACAAGGAGAAAAACTAATTTGGAATCGATTCGAATTAGAAATTATTGATATGGACGGCGTAATTATCGATAAAGTATTTATCAGAGAGATAAAGCCAGAGGAATAGTCAAAGACGTAGTCCAATAAAAAATCCTAACAGTTTCAAAGCTTGTTAGGATTTTATTTTTCTAAAAATTCCTGTATTTTTTAGTTTCTTCAAATATATGTTGCAGGATTTTTTCATCCTCTTGAGTCAATTCTATATGCCTTCTGTCCATTACGATTTTTGCTGTCTGAAGGGCTTTGGCGGGCAAGTAATTAGTAAAACCTGAGGCTCCTCCCCAAGCAAAACTCGGAATAAAATTTCGAGGAAATCCACTACCAAAAATATTGGTTGATACTCCCACAACAGTTCCGGTATTAAACATAGTGTTGATACCACATTTAGAATGATCTCCCATCATGAGTCCGCAAAACTGAAGTCCGGTTTTTTCAAAACGCTCGGTTTCGTAACTCCACAATTTTACTTCTTCGTAATTATTTTTCAGATTAGAATTGTTGCTGTCTGCACCGATATTACACCATTCCCCCAAAACTGAATTCCCCAAAAAACCATCGTGTCCTTTGTTGGAATAACCCATCAGTATCGAATTGTTAACCTCACCTCCTACCCTACAATGCGGGCCTATGGTAGTGGCTCCATAAATTTTAGTAGCCAGTTTTACTTGGGCTTCTTCGCCTAAAGCGAATGGACCTCTGATGACTGAACCCTCCATAATTTCGGAATTTTTACCGATATAAATAACTCCTGTCGAAGCATTTAATGTCACAAACTCCAGCTGTGCTCCTTCTTCGATAAAAATGTTTTCGGGAGCAATCACATTTATCGATTTCGGAATGGGTTGTGAGTCTCTGTCTTTAGTAAGCAGCTCAAAATCGGCTTGGATGGCTTTATCATTTTTTGCGAAAATATCCCAAGTGTTTTCGACTGTTAGGCATTCCTCATTAAAATCTATGATTTCATATTGGTCAAAATCTACTTCTTCTTGAAGTTCCGTTGTATGAAACGCAACGATTTCTTCTCCTTTAAGAATAAGCTGATTTTCCTTAAGGTTTTGTATGAGTTCGACTAATTTTTCGTTCGGCAAAAAACTCGAGTTAATCAATATGTTTTCTTCTGCTTCTACCATCGGAAACTTTTCCGAAAGATAATCTTCGGAAATTGTGGTAGTGGTGCTGCCTAAAAAGTGTTCCCATTTCTCTCTAATAGTTAGAATTCCGATACGAAGATCAGCAACGGGTTTTGTATAAGTAAACGGAAGAAGCGCATTACGTCTGTTTCCGTCAAATAAAATATAATTCATTATAATTTTTTTTAACAAAAACAAATATAGTGAACTCCTTTAAAACCTAATGTAATAAAGCAAAAATTGTTTTAACCGACTGAACTAAAAAGTTTTATATCAATTCAGATGACTTTGTAAACCCTTAAAAATCAACACACTAAAAGTTATAAACTATTTCACTTTTTTCTTGTTGATATTTTCTAAGCACAAAACACAAAACCATACAACCTATAATTTAAATTTGCTCAGTAAGAAAATAACAAACATTTTTCCGAAAAATATACACTTTCTGTGTAGCTCATTTTTCACAAATCACTGATTTAATCGGCATACTTTTTTGCCATTACTTGATAAATTTTAGAATAACAAACTTTTATACCAATAACGAGTAGAAATTGGTAAGCACATTTGTTTTAACTATAACCAACAAAATATAAAACTATGGGTATTTTTGACAAAAGAGTAAACTACAAACCGTTTGAATATCCGGAAGTACTACAGTTTACAGAAGCCATCAACAAATCATTTTGGGTGCATAGCGAAGTAGATTTCACAGCCGATACACAAGATTTTCATTCGCACCTAAATAGTGCAGAACGTGCAGCTATCAAGCATAGTTTATTAGCGATTGCTCAGGTCGAAGTAGCCGTAAAATCGTTTTGGGGAAATCTCTATAATCACTTTCCAAAACCAGAGTTTAACGGACTTGGAAGCACTTTTGCAGAATGTGAATTCCGTCACTCAGAAGCCTATTCAAGATTGCTCGAAGTGTTGGGTTACAACAACGAATTCCAAAATCTGATGACCATTCCGGTGATTAAAAAACGAGTAGAATATCTATCAGAAGTTTTGCAGGACACCAAATCAGACGACCGTAAAAAATATGTGGTTTCACTTATTTTATTTACAATTCTAATCGAAAACGTATCACTTTTCAGTCAGTTTGCCATCATTTTGTCGTTTACAAGGTTTAAAGGATACATGAAAAATGTGAGCAATATCATCGCTTGGACATCAGTAGATGAGCAGATTCATGCCAATGCAGGAATTTATATCATCAACAAAATCAAAGAAGAAAATCCAGAGTTTTTTGATGCAGCTACCGTAGAATTGATTCGTAATACCGTAAAAGATTCCATTGATGTTGAAAAAGATATTTTGGATTGGATTTTCTCGGAAGGAGAAATCGAAATCATTAACAAAAATGATTTGTTGAATTTTATGAAATTCCGTGTGGATGAAAGTCTGACCAAAATCGGATTCCAAAAACTCTTTCACATTTCAACCGAACAATACAGACCGATGGCTTGGTTTGAAGAAGAGGTTTTTGCCAACAGCTTAGATGATTTCTTTGCCAAAAGACCAGTTGAATATACCAAACACGACAAGAGTATCACAGCAGACGATTTATTTTAATAGAAGCATAATACCCAAAAATATTTACGATGGAAGTAGTAGCAAAAGAAAAACTATGGTGGAAAAACGAAGAAAGCGAACAAGTGCTCAACCGAGGCTACTTGCTCAAAGGTGAAACGGTCGAAGGAGCAATCGACAGGATTACGACTGCTGCTGCGCAACGACTTTATAAACCCGAACTCAAAGAAGCTTTTCAGGAAATGATTGAGCGAGGTTGGATGAGCCTCAGCTCTCCGATTTGGGCAAATATGGGAACCGAAAGAGGACTGCCAATTTCGTGTTTTAACGTTCACGTGCCTGACAGCATCGAAGATATCACGCATAAATTAGGCGAAGTAATCATGCAAACAAAAATCGGAGGTGGAACATCCGGTTATTTTGGTGCACTAAGAGAACGAGGAAGTGCCGTTTCGGATAACGGAAAAAGTAGTGGAGCGGTGAGTTTCATGAAACTTTTTGATACCGCAATGGATACGATTTCTCAAGGAGGCGTTCGTCGTGGAGCTTTTGCGGCTTATCTGGATATCGATCACCCGGATGCTGATGAATTTTTGAATATTAAAGACATCGGAAATCCGTTGCAAAACTTATTTTTCGGAATAAACGTGCCTGATTATTGGATGCAGGAAATGATTGATGGAGATGCCGAAAAACGTAAATTATGGGCAAAAGTATTAGAGAGCCGTCAGCAAAAAGGACTTCCGTATATTTTCTTTACCGATAACGTAAACCGAAACAAACCTCAGGTGTACAAAGATTTGAATATGCCTATCAATGCCAGTAATTTGTGTTCGGAAATTATGCTGCCTTCTTCCACAGACGAGTCGTTTATTTGTTGCTTGTCTTCGATGAATCTCGAACTGTATGACGAATGGAAAGATACCGAAGCAGTTAAGTTAGCTGTATTTTTCTTGGATGCTGTTCTGCAAGAATTCATCGCTAAAACCGAAGGGAATTATTATTTGGCATCGGCTAATAAATTTGCCAAAAGACATCGAGCTTTAGGTCTTGGCGTTTTAGGATGGCACTCTTTATTACAAAAAAGAATGATTCCGTTTGAAGGCATGGAAGCCAAAATGCTCACGACCGAAATCTTTAAATACCTACAAGATAAATCTGAAAAAGCAACACAAGAATTAGCCCGAATTTATGGTGAACCTGAGCTATTAAAAGGCTACGGACGACGCAACACCACACTGATGGCTATTGCTCCTACTACTTCGTCTTCTGCAATTTTAGGACAGACTTCTCCGGGAATTGAGCCTTTTAGCAGTAATTATTACAAAGCAGGATTATCTAAAGGGAATTTTATGCGTAAAAACAAATACCTACGAAAACTCTTGGAAGAAAAAGGTATTGACAACGAAGACACTTGGAGAAGTATTATGCTTCAGAACGGAAGTGTACAGCATTTGAGCGAATTAGACGAAAACGAAAAAGCTGTTTTCAAAACTTTTAAAGAAATCAGCCAGTTGGAAATCATACAGCAAGCAGCGATTAGACAAAAATTTATTGACCAATCTCAGAGTTTGAATCTGAATATTCCGTCACAACTGCCTATCAAAGACGTAAATCAATTGCTTATCGAAGCATGGAAATTGGGTGTAAAAACCTTGTATTACCAAAGAAGTCAAAGTGTTTCTAAAGAACTCGTTACCAATTCAGTAAGTTGCAGCAGTTGTGAATCATAACTTAACATAGCTTAAAAACATACTAAATGCCAGATATAAAACATCTGGCATTTTTTATTTTAAAATTTCAGGAAAACCCTAAACTTAGAACTTTAATCCTTAAACAAAATACAGTATCTTTGCATCTTTATAAATTTAACCTATTATGCAACTGTCAGAACAAGAAATCATCCGTAGAGAAAAATTAGACAAATTAAGGGAGTTGGGAATCAATCCGTATCCTGCTGAGCTTTATCCTGTGAGCGAAACTTCCAAACAGGTAAAAGAAAGTTTTTCTGAAGGACGAAAGGTTATTTTGGCAGGACGCATCATGAGTTTCCGTATTCAAGGAAAAGCTTCTTTTGCTGAATTGCAAGATAGCCAAGGAAGAATTCAAATCTATCTGAACCGTGACGAAATCTGTCCAGGTGAAGACAAAACTCTTTATAACGAAGTATTCAAAAAACTCATTGATTTAGGTGATTTTATCGGAATCGAAGGCGAATTATTTCTTACACAAGTAGGCGAACAATCGGTTCGTGTACATAATTTCACGCTTTTAAGCAAAACATTACGTCCGCTCCCACTTCCGAAAACCGATGCAGACGGAAACGTGCACGATGCTTTTGTAGACCCGGAACTGCGTTACAGAATGCGTTATGTAGATTTGATCGTAAATACTCAAGTCAAAGAAGTTTTTATCAAAAGAACAAAACTCTATACAGCCATGCGAAACTTCTTTAGTCAGAAAGGTTATATGGAAGTTGAAACTCCGGTATTGCAATCCATTCCCGGAGGTGCTGCTGCAAGACCTTTTGTCACACATCACAACGCTTTGGATATTCCGCTCTATTTGAGAATTGCCAACGAATTGTACTTAAAAAGACTTATCGTAGGTGGTTTTGACGGCGTATATGAATTCTCTAAAAACTTCCGTAACGAAGGAATGGATAGAACCCACAACCCAGAGTTTACGGTTATGGAAATCTATGTAGCCTACAAGGATTATAACTGGATGATGGAGTTTACCGAGCAACTTTTGGAGTATTGTGCTCTTCAGGTGAACGGAACAACCAAAGCAAAATTCGGAGCACACGAAGTAGATTTCAAAGCTCCGTACCAACGCATCACCATGACCGATGCCATCAAACATTTTACAGGATTTGATATTTCAGGGAAATCCGAAGAAGAACTAAGAGCAGCTGCCCTTTCGATGGGAATTCAGGTGGATGAAACTATGGGTAAAGGAAAACTCATCGATGAAATATTTGGAGAAAAATGCGAAGGAAACTTTATCCAGCCAACTTTTATTACCGATTACCCGAAAGCGATGAGTCCGCTGACCAAAGAGCACCGAGATAACCCAGAACTTACCGAGCGTTTTGAGCTAATGATTTGCGGAAAAGAAGTGGCCAACGCCTATTCTGAGCTTAACGACCCGATTGACCAAAAAGAGCGCTTTGAAGAACAACTCAAATTATCCGAAAAAGGTGATGATGAGGCGATGTTTATCGACCATGATTTCTTGAGAGCTTTGGAGTACGGAATGCCTCCGACTTCCGGATTGGGTATCGGAATGGACCGACTTATTATGTTTTTGACCAATAATCCGTCTATTCAAGAAGTATTGTTCTTCCCTCAGATGAAACCCGAGAAAAAAGCTCCCGAAATGAACGAAGACGAGAAAATCGTTTATCAAATTGTTGAAAAAGAAGGCACTCAGTTATTATCAGAAGTAAAAGGAAAAACAAGATTTAGCGGCAAAAAATGGGATAGCACCGTCAAATCACTTACCTCAAAAGGATTACTGAAAGTGAATAAGACTGAGGAAGGGTTGTTTTTGGAGGTGAAATAGTTTTCTATTTGACATAAACCTAAAAAGCGAAACCTAATTGTTTCGCTTTTTCTATTACTTAAGCTTTTAGTTTCATTCACGAGTATTAGTGTGTTGTAATTAAGAGCATTAAACTTAACTAAAACATCAAAGTAATTCATTCTTTCCTACTAAAAAATCAAATGGAGATTAGAGGCAAATTAAAAGTTTATCCATATTACTTTTGAGGAGGTTTATATCTGCAAACTTCTAATTTAAAAATCTAATAAAAACCGCTATTTTTGTACTATGAGAGGAATTCATACCAAAACTATTACGGATTTAGAGTTTCACACGGTTTTGCAGGCAGTGAGTCAATTTTGTATGACCGATGTAGCCAAAGCAAAAGCTATAGAAATCAGGCCCTACCAAAATAAAGAAGCTTTGATGGATGTGCTGCATCAAACCTCAGAATATTTATCTTCGTTTGATAACGAAAATACTTTTCCGAATCATACCTTCGAAGATATAACACCAAGACTTCATTTTTTGGCTATCGAAGATAGTTATCTTGATGCGGAAGAATTTAAAAAAATGGCTGAGCTTTCAAAAACAGCCAACGTGTTGTTGTTGTTCCTTAAAAAGTTTCAAGATTATTATCCTAAACTTTTTAAAAAATCTGAAGAGGTTGAGTTTACCAAAGAAATTATTCAAAAAATCGAACAAAAAATCGACAAATATGCTGAGGTCAAAGACGATGCTTCGGTTGATTTGCAGGGTATTCGCAAAGAATTAAAAACGATAAAAGGAAAAATCAATCAAAGTTTTCAAGTTGCTCTTAGTGCTTATAATGCAAACGGATATCTTGATGATATCAAAGAAAGTGTCATTGAGAATACGCGCGTATTAGCAGTACTTGCCATGCATAGAAGAAAAGTTAAAGGAAGCGTTTTGGGGAGCTCAAAAACAGGCAGCATTGTTTATATTGAACCAGAGACTACTTTAAAACTTTCTCGCGAACTAAATAATTTGCAGTTTGAAGAAAAAGAAGAGGTCAAAAGGATTTTAAAACATTTGTCAGACCAAATTCGTCCGTTTGTTCCTTTGCTTTTTGATTATCAAGAGTTTTTGAGCGATATAGATTTATTGTATGCCAAAGCAAAATATGCTCAAAAAATCGCCGGAACTTTACCTGAAATATCTCAGGAGAAAAAGCTATATTTCAGAGACGCCTATCACCCGGTTTTGTTTTTGAATAACAAGGCAAAAAAACAACACACCTATCCGCAAACTATTGAGCTGGCTCAAGACAACCGGATTATCGTAATCTCTGGCCCCAATGCAGGAGGAAAAAGTATTACCCTCAAAACCATAGGACTTTTGCAACTCATGCTGCAATCCGGGCTTCTGATTCCGGTGCATCCCAGGAGCTCGACCTTTTTGTTTGATAGAATTTTGACTGATATCGGAGATAATCAGTCGATTGAAAATCATTTGAGTACGTATAGCTATCGCCTTAAGAACATGAATTATTTTCTTAAAAAGTGCAACGACAAAACTTTGTTTTTGATTGACGAATTCGGAACAGGTTCTGATCCGGAATTGGGAGGCGCTTTGGCAGAAGTTTTTTTAGAAGAATTCTACCATAGAGAAGCTTTCGGAATCATCACTACTCACTATACCAACCTGAAAATGCTCGCTAATGAGCTGCCTTTTGCTACCAATGCCAATATGCTTTTTGACGAAAAAACCTTAGAGCCAATGTATCAGCTGGTTTTAGGTCAGGCCGGAAGTTCGTTTACGTTTGAAGTAGCTCAAAAAAACGGAATACCTTATAGCCTAATCAATCGGGCTAAAAAGAAAATCGAACGATCTAAAGTTAGGTTTGACAAAACCATTGCTACTCTTCAAAAAGAACGCTCTAAACTCGAAAAAACCTCACAAAGCCTTAAAGAAGAAGAAGTCAAGGCTCGGGAAGAAAGCAAGAAATTAGAAGACATTAACATCAAGATTAAACAGAAATTAGAAAGTTATCAAGAGCTATATGATACCAATCAACGACTGATTTATTTAGGACAAAAATTAGATGACTTATCTGAAAAATATTTTAATAATAAAGACAAAAAAACACTCATCGGAGAGCTTATAAAAACCGTTGAAATCGAAAATTCAAAACGAAAAAAACTAGCTCCAAAAGAGAAAAAACAAAAGCAAATCCAAGAGAAAAAATTGGTTAAAGAGGTAGAAGTTCAAGTAGAGCAAATCAGAGAGCAAAAAAAACAGGAGCGAAAAAAGAAAAAAGAAGAAGAACTCCAAAAACCTAAAGTTACTTTAAAAACAGGTGATAGAGTGCGGATGATAGACGGAAAAGCTTTGGGAACTATAGAGAAAATCGAAAAAAACAAAGCCTTTGTTAACTACGGAATGTTTACTTCTCAGGTGTCGATAGATAGTTTAGAATTAGTCAAATAAATAGTTGATTATAACCATTTTCTGGTAAATAAATTAATTAGCGTACTGGGGTTGAGGGTAACCACAAAACGGATGCGTTCGCTGTAGTTCGACTCCGTAATCTCCCAACCTAAATTAGAATAAACCGGAAAATAAACCTCAAAATAATCGGTTACTAGATTCAACCGAATTCCGCTACCATAAAGGAATTCCGGACTTGTGTATTTGTTTTTTATCAGCCCCAAATCAGAATAAACCTCGATCCAGTTCCAAATATTAAAACTGGCATTGGTCGTGAAAATCCATTGATTGGCATACGGAGTAAGCTTAGATTTAAAACCTCCTTCGGCCGTAATGTATTGCTGTGAAAAAAGACCGGTAGATTCTGAGCGTCCGTAAAAATTATAATCAAACAAATAATCGGTCGGTCGATCGGTAGCAAAACTAAAGAAATCAGAATCGGTACTGCGATGCGTAAATATCCCTCCGAAGAACCTTAAATTAAGCTGCCTGTTATTATCATATAACCTTCTGAACTCAATTTGCGATGATAATTTTCCGAACAAACTCGAAACCTGAACATCGGCCGAAAAACGGAAGTGGTTGGTGATTTCGGTTTGTAAGTTGCTGTATCTTAGGTTAAATACTGAGTACTTTCTATTGTTTAATTGAGTAGCAAAATCGCTTTTTTCTCTAAAAACATTTACGTGTCTCACAAAAATAGACTGATGCTTGTTGTCTCTAAAGTCAGGTTCTCTGATTTTAAATAGTATCGAGGGGATAAATCGGGTATAAGTAGCATCGGGCGCATAATGATAATGATTGGCCTGCAAGGCATAATTTACCGAATAGAGGTTGCCCTCACGTATCAGGTTTTCATAACCCACATATCCGGAGCCAATTAATGATTCTTGTAAAAACGAGTAATAACTCGAAAGATTGATAGTCAAAGGCTTTCTGAGCATCGAACTACTCGAAAGCCGCAATCCGGGAGAGAAACCGTTATACAAATTGTATCGGTAATCGGGCATAAAGAAAATCTGATTCTTTTTAGGGTTTTCGAAATCCTTTAGAAAAGTAAACTTTAATGGCCTGTTGAGCCTCAAGCTATGTAACGATTTAAAATTATTTCGAATGTTATATTCTGGTATTTTTTGGTCATAATTGAGTGCCAACTTATCATAACCTTCATTTTTAATAATAAAAGTGCTATCGGAAGAGATATTATTATACCATTTTTTAAAAACAACAGTATCATTTCTTAATCCGAAAACAGAAATAGGAACAGTGGCTTGGCCTTTATTTTTGAGGGTGAACTCGAGAGAATCTTTTTGTTTACGGACGTTAGATATTTTGTAATCAATCAGGTTTCGAGCATGAACAACTTGGTCATAATACCAATCTATATTTTGATTGATTTTTTGTTCGATTAGTTTTTTGAAATCTTTTTCTGAGGATTGTTTTCGCTGACTGAGCCTAAAGAACTCAACTACCGATTCGGCTATAACATTGTTGCCCAAATAATCATCTAAGTATCGCAAATCTAATCCCGCCTTATATTTACCTGAAATTTGCTCGTTAAACTTGATGAGCTCGTCTTTTGGGCTACTGGGTGCTTGGTCTAAATTCCTGCGTGCCATCATCAGGTACAGATAATAAAACTGGTCTTCAAAGTCCATTTTAGTACCATAATAGCTTTGCAAGACGCCAAGATTAGACAGGTTTCCGAGCATTTTCATTTCCGGATAATATACCTCAAGGTACTCCATTATCAGGTACATTTCGATAGCATTGGCTATCCAGTTATCTTTTCTGAAATCAATATTGAGGTTAGATCGAAGGTAACTTTCAGAAAAAGTCTTCAAAAACTTAATTTCGTAAAGAAAATTATCAGGAAACGGACGCAAAAACGAAGGCAACTGATTCAGCCCATAAAACGGATTTCGTTTATAATCTGCTTGTGAAACCACTATTTTTTCTTGAAAAGCACCACCAGTTTTATCACTGACAAAATTAACTACCTTATCAATAATAATTGCTGTTATAAACTCGTCTATATTGTCATCAAAAAGATTGGTTTCTACTTCTACATGCTGGTTTCTGAAGCTTTGAAAAGTAACTTGAGGCTCAGCTATCAGATGTACGGTATTAATAGATTTTCCTGTAAGAAAATACTGGTTTTCTTTTTGCTTTCGAACTGATAAATTAGAGGTAATCACTACGTTTTCAGAAGTTTCTAAAATAATTTCGAAGTCTGTCAAAGCATTAGGAGCATCATCGAGATTTTCGTTACTGTATCTTATAAAATCCTCATTTTCGTACCGAGCCGGAAATAATATCCAATCTTTGATTTCGATGCTACCGTTTGAAAAATAGCCATAATCTGTAAACTTACTACTAGGGATTTTCACTTCATAGCGAATCTTTAATTTTGTACTTTGATTAGGAGCCAGCCGAGACGGAAGTATTATTTCGATTAAATCTATTTGGTGTGCTTCTCGGCTATAATTCAAAGCGTAATCATCAAAGTCGGTAACCCCGATGAGTCTTGTCTGTCCTAACTCTCGGTCTGAAGCATAATAAAAACTTCGTACAAATTCATCAGAAAAGCGTTTTGCCAAAGGCGAATTTTTTGACGAAAAAGCATGATTCCAATCGTTAAGGACAATCTTATCAATAAAGTTTTCAGAAGAATTATAATATGTAACTTCTTGATAAACATAGAGTTTAGCTTCCTTAACATCTAGCCTCACTTCTGCTTTAGAATAATGATTTTGAGCCTTGAGTGCGGAAGAAAAAAAAAGTAATCCTATTAAAAGTGTAAGTCTGAAAAATACCAAATTATTTTCTGATAAATTTTAATGTTTCGTTGCTGTTATCGGTTTTTATAAAATACATTCCACTCGAAAAATTACTGATATCCAATCGAATAGATGAATTTTTATTTATCAAAACACGTTGTACTTCTTGTCCTATCAGGTTGTAAATATAAATATTTTTAGCCTCCGAAGGCATTTCTTGATTATTAATACCTACATCTATAAAATTAGTAGTATGATTGGATGATTCAAACCACAACCACGGTTTTTTTTCATATACCGGAGTTGACAAAAAGGTTTGTGTGGTTTCAAATTGCATTACAACCGGAGTGTGATCGCTCATCCAATACAGATTATCTCGCAACTCAAACGAAAATTCTCCTGTGCAATCTAGGTCATTAACACTTTTATTGAGGCAGTTTCCGTTGTTTCCGTAGGCTTTATAGGTTTCTTCTACATAATAAAATTCTGTACTATTAGCAAAGTTTTCGCTCATCATGATAAAATCAAAGCGGTCGTCAAGCCCTCCCGAAGCTCCTGCGTTGATTCCTCCGCCAAACCCCGAATTAGATACTCTGGTACTTTGTGTATGTGTGTGCGTAAAGTTAGCATGATCGTGCCAACTACCTGATTCGTTAATCGGGTCAACCATAATAATGGCATTTTCAGGGCTTAATATTTTTTGATAACCTGGTTCAGAAGCCGTATAAAAATTGAAATCACCTGCAAAAAGCACATAAGTATTCGAGTTGGTTAATTCTTCTAAAGCCTCAGTAAAAACTTCTACCATAGACAATCTTGCTTGTTGATTAGCAGTGCCGGTACTAGATTTGAGATGGGTGACAAATACCTCTAAATAAATGGGTTCATCTGTTGCTTCTGCTGTGTTGAGCCGAAAGCTATACTGATCAATATCTCTGTAATTGGTAGCAAGAATTTCTTGATTTAACAGGGTGAGTTTCTGAGTATTATAGAACACCATGTTTTGAAGTAAGTCAGTGCTGTCAGAGGTATTGTTATGAAATTGGGCTCTGGCAAAAACATCGGTTTGATTAGCCAGCGAAGTATTTAAAATCAAATCAGCTCCGCCTTGGGTTTCGAGCTCACAAATCATAAAGAGATCGGGTTGATATTGGTCGAGAATATCGTGCAAAATAAATTCTCGGTTAGCCGGTGCCGAACTCGGAAAACGAAAAACGTTATAAAACATTGTGTTGATGGTCTGTTGCGAAAAGCCAACAATCGAGATAAAAAAGAGAAAGATAGTGATAGTTTTTTTCATAGCGGATATTATATTAAAGTTATGAATAGTAAGCTTATTTCATTTCTAAGCTTCTGTTACCGTTTTCTAAGATTTTGATTTTGATTGTGGTATGTGCATCGGGAATAAGGTTCGAGATTTTTTCACTCCATTCTAAAAAACACCAATTTCCTGAGTAAAGATAATCATCTACTCCGAAGTCCAAGGCTTCAACTTCGTTTTTTAGGCGATAAAAATCAAAATGATAAACCACTTCCCCATCTCTGGTTGCATATTGGTTAACAAGCGAAAAGGTTGGGCTGCTAATGGTGTCTTCTATCTGCAAGGCTTTGCATAAAGCTTTAATGAGTGTTGTTTTGCCTGTTCCCATTTCGGCTTCAAAACGTATTACTCTTTGGGGATTTTCTTTCAGAATCCGCTGAGCAACTTCATCTATTTCGGCTAAGGAAAATTTGATTTTCATAGTGTATGGATATAAAGTATTTACTCTTAAGTTAAGCCATAGATTTGAAGCTACGCTTCAAAGACTATGTGGGCAAACCTCTCTTAAAAGCAGAGTGGCAATTTAAGTACTTTATTTGAAACCGGCAGAAAGTTTTATATTATATTTTCTTATACAAATAGGAGTTATAACAAAAAACCTTATCAATTTTTATTACGAAAAACTGATAAGGTTAGTTATGATATGAATTTATTTATATCATAAATTAATTAAAATTTAAAGCGTATTCCAAGGGCAATGTCTGGCCCGAAGCTATCGCCTCTCCATCCGTCGCCTATATACAATTCCGGTCTAAAGTCTAACGACAACAAAAGTGGAATTTCAGCAAAACCATATTCGATACCAATTTGACCGGCTGCCAAAGCAAAAGTCCCGCTATCTTTTTCGTTTCTATGGTCATAACTCCAGCTCCCTACACCTGCTCCTACACCTGCATACCAGTTAAACCCTCCGTCAATATTCCATACCCACTGATAAACTCCTACCAATTTAAAAGCATCTACATGATTACTGTTTCTCCAACCTAAATCAAGCTCGAGTCGGTTATTTTCAGATAACCCTCGTTGGTAAGATATCTCTCCTCCAAATCCGTCGTTATCCCCAAATCTAAGACCTAAAGCATTTTTGGCTATTTCTTGTCCTTGAGCAAAAATTGCAAACCCAAAAACAGCAACTACTGATAAAATTATTCTTTTCATGTGTAAAAATTTATTAGTTATGCTCCAAATAAAAGCAAAAAGTAAGCCAACTACTACCATCAATCTTAAAAAAAAGCAAACAAAAATAAAGCCTTGAAAACAAATCAGTTAAAAATAGTTGTCTGAAAAATAGTGCTCTACAGCCCCAATTTAACTGTTGATTTTTCCCTATATAGTGAGGATTTTTTTAACAACTTGCCTTATACCTCTGCTCTATTATTGTTTTATCTCTTCTAAATGTTCAGCAAACACCTGACCATATCGGGAGGTTTTAACCGATTCTGAAAGCGAATTATAAATCGTGTCCAAATACTTTATATGGGCATCAAATATCTCTGTAACAGCAATATAAGGAGCTATTTCGTGCGCTGCATTATTTACACAAAAATTAATCGTATAGAGGTATTTGTTTTTCAAAATACTGCTTTCTAATCGCTCTAAGCTATCTGCTTGCTCGATTTGATTGTTATAAGTAGCCAAAAGTCTTTGTTCGATATAGTCTAAGTTTTTCTGACTATACTTGGTTATTACTTTCTGATAATCGTTCCAAAGCTCTTGATTCTTATTCCCGGTAATTTTTGCCTTATCTATAAAATTATCTACTTCAGAATAGATGCTCATCTTGCCTTTTTCTGCAAAAAAAGCGATGTTGTTGTCTAACGAGTTTGATATACCTCTATCAAGATACAAATACAGCACTTCTGGTTCTTCTATAGTAAGATGGGTTTCAAACTCAGAGTTTCCGTCAAAACGAACCACCTGAATGGGTTTTAGAATCGTGTCTTGTAGTTGCTGTATATAGAGTCTACCTTGTGTAAGCCCTTTGATTTCGCCCCTAATATAAAGGTTTCCTTCTTTTTTAGCACAAGAAAAAACAGAGAAAACCACAACAGAAAGCCATAAAAACTTTTTCATAAATAGAATTAAAAAAAAGAGTCTTTTTCGATGGGTCGAAAAAGACTCTTGCAAATATAAAATTTTTCTCTCAGATTGATTACATCTCTTTAAAGATAGTACGCATCAAACGTTTTTTGTCATTAATGCTCTCGTCAAGCGAAATCATAGTTTCGGTTCTATATACGCCTTCGATGTCATCTATAGCATAAATAACCTCTTTGGCATGTTGCGTATTCTTTGCTCTAATTTTGCAATAGATGTTAAACTTGCCTGTAGTTACGTGAGCTACCGTTACAAACGGAATCTCTCTAAGACGTTCCAATACAAATTTTGATTGTGAGGTGTTGTGCAAAAACACACCAACATAAGCGATAAACGCATAGCCTAATTTCTCATAATCTAAAGTAAGCGAAGACCCTGTAATGATTCCGGCATCTTCCATTTTTCTGACGCGAACATGCACCGTACCGGCAGAAATCAATAATTTCTTGGCAATATCAGTAAATGGAACTCTCGTGTTTTCAATCAGCATCTCCAAAATCTGATGATCTACCTCATCTAAACGAAATTTAGTCATAATTTTTGTTGTTTGTAATTAAATGTTTCAAATTAAATTTTTATAGGGGCATCCCGTTTCTAAATTGTTGTGTCCCGATTACAAAATCGGCTTTATGACCTATTTCTGGAAAATTATTCTCAACATCCTGATATTCTCCTTCTTTAGCATCCCATTCAAAATGTCCGTGAAACCCTTCTAAACTCCCTATTTCTTTGACCAAAGCCTCAAACAAAATTGACTGCTTTTCAAGCCTTTCAAAATAGTGAACCGCAAAATTCGTAATTATTTGGGAATTTTCATAATTTAATTTGACATTTCTGTAAATAAAGTCGAAAAAGAATATCATATTATTCGAAATGTTAAAATATTCTAAATATTTTTCACCAAAAACGCCTTTTAACTTAAAATCACATAATGCCGAAAGCAAAGCAATAAAGACATATTTTCGGGTTTCTTCACGCAGGTAGTCGCCTTGAAAATGACCGGCTTCAACTAGAATGGTCGGAATGCCTAAATGTTGCACCGTGTCTCCGATACAATTGATATTAAACCCATCATCAAACCTACCTACCTGATTCGGAATAAAGCTTTGCAGGGTTGTGTTCATATAGGCAATTACTTCCATGGCTTTTTTTCGAGTAGCATTCACAGATTTCTCTGAGTCATACGAAGGAGCCAAAAACGAAACCGTAGCAGGGTTTTTAGTCCCCTCTATACCAAAAATCGTACGCTGATCGTGCAGATTAAAACATACATCCGGCTGAAACTCTTCGATACATTGACGCAGAAGCCGGCTCTCGGGCTGTGATAACTTTTGGGAATCGCGATTCAGATCTACACCATGGGCATTATTACGGGTCCAAACCTCTGCCCCATCCGGATTAAGCATCGGAATAATACAGAAACTAAAGTTTTTTTGAAGTTCCTTTCCTTTTTCAGATTCCAAAAAATTAAACAAATCAAAAAGAGCCTTTGTAGTGGTCGATTCGTTGCCGTGCATCTGCGACCACATCATTACTTTGGTGGCTCCGGTTCCGTGGCGATAGACATAAATCGGTTGGGCTAACACCGAGTGACCCAAAACCGAAACTTTTCCTTCTTTTTGCCAACGCAACAACAAAGGCTCAATATGCCTCAAAGACACATACCTGCCCTGAATAGAGCGTTCTTTGTTTTGGTAAAATATTTCTTGGTAATCCATTTTAAAAATAAAAAACACAAATGTACGAAGGTTTTCTTTTAAACTCCTCAAAACTAATGTATCTTTGGTTATCATAAATACCCCTTCTATGAAACTTGTTTTTGCCTCCAACAACCAGCATAAAATCCAAGAAGTGAAACAGTTGCTACCTTCTACTTTTGAGATAGTGAGCTTAGAGGATATTGGCTGTTTTGAAGATATTCCCGAAACTGCAGATACCATCGAGGGCAATGCCCGACAAAAAGCAGATTATGTTACTCAAAACTATAACCTACCTTGCTTTGCAGACGATTCCGGATTAGAAGTAGAGGCCCTAAACGGAGAGCCGGGTGTTTATTCAGCCAGGTATGCAGGCGAGCCAAAAAATGATGATAATAACATCAGCAAACTCCTCCACCAGCTCAGAGATAAAACCAACCGAAAAGCACAATTCAAAACCGTTATTGCCTTAAATATCAACGGGCAACAACATCTTTTTACCGGTATCATAAAGGGCAAAATAATCACAAGCAAACAAGGCAAAAATGGCTTTGGCTATGACCCTGTTTTTGTGCCCGAGCATTCCACCCAAACATTTGCAGAGCTTGATTTAGAAGAAAAAAGCAAAATAAGCCATAGGGCAAGAGCCGTACAACAGCTCATTGCCTTTTTAAAAGGCTAAGAGCCTGATTATGACTCATAAATCTGCGAAAGCACGATCAGCACCACAGCCACAAGAGCCAGAGCAATACCGAAATAGTTCATCTTGTTAAGCCTTTCTTTAAAGACCAACACACCGATAAGGCTGCCCAAAATAATCACCCCCATATTCATCGTAGCAAAAACCGTAGAAGGATTTTCTGAGAGCTGTTGATGAGCTCTTAGATAGAAGTAGATGTTCCCGAAATTAAGCAACCCAAGCCCTACACCCCAAGCTATATTGCTAACCCCAAAAGTTTGTTTCTTGTGTAGAATCTGATACAGATTAAATACCCACGTAACAAGCATCGCCCCGATAAATACGACAAACAAAGAGGTCGTGTAGGCAAGGTCTGTAAAGGCGGCTATTTTTTTAAACAATACGTCAATAACCCCAAAACCCAACAGCACCAAAAGCGGATACTGCCACTTTTTGTGATCAAGGGTTGGGGTAGCTTCTGCCTTGTTGAGAGTAAAAAATATAGCTATAAAAGCGATGACAAGACCGATTATTTTATAGCTCGTAAAGGTTTCGCCAAACAAAAAATAAGAAGCCAAAATAGGAATAAAAAGCGAAAGCCGTTGTGCGATATCGGTCTTTACGATACCTACATGTTGTAGCGAAAGTGCCTGAATCAAAAACACAACCGGAAGCAAAACCCACAACCCCGAGAGCACCACTACCGGAAAATCATAAACCGATAGCCCACTTAAAGAAGGACTAAAGATAAGACCCGTAAGTAACAGAGCAACAATGTAGTTCCAACCAATAATCTGCATAAAAACCACCTTATAGTTCTTGGCTATTTTAAGTAACACGCCTACGCTTACACTACAAATAAGGCTTATGATAATCGACCACATACGCTTTTTTAAACCACTTTTATATTAAAAAAACGAATCAAAACCCTCTGATTCGTTTTTTTGTTGAAACATAAAAAATCCACAATTATTCTATCCGTTCTTCTTTAATAAGATCTATGCTTTCGGGGTTTAATAGCGTAGAGGTATCTCCAAAATTAGAGAAGTCGCCTTCGGCTATCTTACGCAAAATCCGACGCATTATTTTACCCGAACGTGTTTTAGGGAGGCCGGCTACAAACTGAATCTTATCTAATTTGGCTATCGGTCCGATATGCGTAGATATATGTTGATTGATTTCGTTACGCAGGTTGGTCTGGTCTCTGGTTTTTCCGGTTTGCTTAAGGGTAATGAAGCCATACAGAGCACTTCCTTTGATCGGGTGAGCAAATCCAACAATGGCTGATTCTGCCACTGCTTGGTGTTCGTTAATAGCATCTTCGATAGGTGCTGTCCCTAAATTATGTCCTGAGACAATCACTACGTCATCAACCCTACCGGTAATTCGATAATAGCCTACTTCATCCCTTAGAGCTCCGTCTCCGGTAAAGTATTTTCCGGGAAAAGCAGTAAAATAAGTATCGATATAACGCTGGTGGTCGCCCCAAATAGTGCGGGCAATTCCCGGCCACGGAAATTTGATGCAAAGACTTCCCACGACCTGATTATCTTCGATTTCATTGCGCTTTTCATCCATCAATACGGCCTGAATGCCCGGCAAAGGTAGCGTGGCATACGTTGGTTTTGTAGGGGTCACAAACGGAATCGGGGCGATCATAATTCCTCCCGTCTCGGTTTGCCACCAGGTGTCGGTTATCGGGCAGCGTTTGTCGCCCACGTGATTGTTATACCAGTGCCATGCCTCTTCGTTAATCGGCTCTCCTACCGAGCCCAACACTTTTAGCGAAGATAAATCGTGCTTGGTTACCCAGTCAGTACTTTCTTTTGCCAAAGAGCGAATAGCCGTGGGAGCCGTATAAAACTGAGTAATTTGATGCTTTTGGATAATTTCCCAGAAACGCCCAAAGTCGGGGTAATTTGGGATACCCTCATAGAGCACGGTCGTCCCTCCGTTGAGCAATGGCCCATAAACGATATACGAATGCCCGGTAATCCACCCAATATCGGCCGTACACCAATAGATATCGTCTTCTTCGTATCGGAATACGTTTTTGAACGTATAAGCCGTATAAACCATATATCCGGCAGTGGTGTGCACCATTCCTTTTGGCTTTCCGGTAGAGCCGGAGGTATAAAGAATAAATAGTGGGTCTTCGGCATCCATAATCTCGGCCACATTGTTATCAGAAGCTGTATCAAGCAATGGTTGCAACCATTGGTCTCTGCCTTGTTTCATCTCAATATCGGCTTGGGTGCGCTTCACTACCAATACGGTTTTTATCGTCGGTGTGTCTTTTAAGGCTTCATCTACAATTCCTTTTAAATCGATGGTTTTATTTCCTCTATACGAACCATCTGAGGTAATCAATAATTTACAGGCCGAGTCGTTAATTCGTGATTGTACTGCCGAGGCCGAAAAACCGGCAAACACCACCGAATGGACCGCCCCGATTCTGGCACAAGCCAATATAGCCACAGCCAGCTCAGGAATCATCGGCAAATAAATACAAACTCTATCGCCTTTTTCTACTCCTTGTTCTTTTAGCACATTAGCCATTTTGCAAACCCGCTCATAGAGCTGGTTATAAGTGATGTACTGGGCTTCTTCGTCCGGGTTATTCGGTTCAAAAATAAGGGCTGTTTTGTTTCCCCTTTTGTTGAGGTGCCTGTCAATACAGTTTTTAGTAATATTGAGCTTGGCGTTAATAAACCACTGAATATCGGCTTTTGCCATATCAAATTCCACTACTTTATCCCACCGCTGATACCAAGTAAAGTTCTCATCGGCAATTCGTCCCCAAAACTTTCGGGGTTCGCGCACCGACTTGTTATACATCTTAAAATAGTGTTCTAAATTATCAATTTTGTAGTAGCTCATGATTTTTTGTAAAGTATTTTATAAGGTAAATAATAAGGCTTGCTTATGTCAAAAACGGCCTATTTATAAGCCTTGCCAAAAGGTATCTTTTTAGGGTTTAGCTTTCTGATAGCAAAGCATAGCACCCCAAAATTATTAAAAAAACTCGAACCATTCGTCAAATAATTCGTAAATTTGGGCTCATTTAACACAATCAACACATTACATTATGGAATACAGAATAGAAAAAGACACCATGGGTGAAGTGAGGGTTCCTGCAGATAAATATTGGGGAGCTCAAACCGAACGCTCAAGAAACAATTTTAAAATCGGAGCTCCGGCCTCGATGCCTATTGAGGTAGTACGAGGGTTTGCTTATCTGAAAAAATCAGCTGCCTATGCCAATTGTGAGCTCGGTGTTTTGCCTATCGAAAAAAGAGATGCTATTGCCCAAGTCTGTGACGAAATCTTAGAAGGAAAATTAGACGACCAATTTCCGCTGGTTATCTGGCAAACCGGTTCGGGAACGCAGTCGAATATGAACGTAAACGAAGTAATTGCCCATAGAGCACAAGTATTAGCCGGCAAAAAAATAGGCGAAGGAGAGCCTGTTTTGAAAGCCAATGATGATGTAAACAAATCACAATCGTCAAACGACACCTACCCGACCGGAATGCATATTGCATGCTACAAAATGGTTATTGAAACTACGATTCCCGGAGTAGAGAAATTAAGAGATACCCTTCAAGCCAAAGCAGAAGCATTTAAAGACATCGTAAAAATAGGACGTACGCACCTGATGGATGCAACCCCACTTACTCTTGGTCAAGAAATTTCAGGATATGTTGCTCAACTCAATTATGGCCTGAGAGCCCTTAAAAACACCCTACCACACCTTTCTGAGGTAGCCTTAGGAGGAACAGCTGTCGGCACCGGGCTAAACACCCCACAGGGTTATGATGTGAAAGTAGCCGAATATATCGCTCAATTTACAGGACACCCGTTTGTGAGCGCACCTAACAAATTCGAAGCCTTGGCGGCTCACGATGCAATTGTTGAAACGCACGGAGCACTAAAGCAATTGGCCGTTTCGCTTAACAAAATTGCCAATGACATCCGTATGCTTGCCTCAGGACCTCGCTCAGGAATCGGTGAACTATTGATTCCGGAAAACGAACCCGGTTCATCGATTATGCCCGGAAAAGTAAACCCAACACAAAGTGAAGCCTTGACCATGGTTTGTGCACAGGTTATCGGCAATGACGTAGCCATTACCGTAGGTGGCACTCAAGGACATTATGAACTTAACGTATTCAAGCCTATGATGGCGGCTAACTTTCTGCAATCTGCCAGACTCCTTGGCGATGCGTGCGATTCGTTTGACCAACATTGTGCACAAGGTATCGAGCCGAACCACAGCCGTATCAAAGAATTGGTTGATAATTCGCTAATGTTAGTAACAGCATTGAATACCAAAATAGGTTACTATAAAGCCGCAGAAATTGCACAAACGGCTCACAAAAACGGAACCACCCTCAAAGAAGAAGCCGTTCGCTTGGGCTACGTAAGTGCAGAAGATTTTGAGGCTTGGGTAAAACCCGAAGAAATGACCAGCAACCTAAAGTAAGCATATAATTTCTTATTCAGGCTGTCTAAAAAACAACTAAATTTGTCGTTCTGATAAATAGTTCAGCAACAACACCCAACCCAAATAATTTAGTGATTTTTTAGACAGCTTTTTTTGTAAAGCTTTTTTATAAGTCGCCTCAAACAGTCAATAACCACCACTAAAGAACTTTTTGCTTTAGGAGGACTAAAAAACTCACCTACCCTATCTTCTATTTTGTTGTCTATCACCTGTAATATTACGCATATAGCAAGATAAAGAAGATTTTACTTCAACAAATTAGCAAAGTTTAACAAAAATTACCTATATTTGCTTTTCGATGTTAATGCGACAGCTTTATGGAAAACAAGAAATTACTTGACCAAATAAAAAAGTTGGCTGTTTTGATAGAGAATTCCACCTCAAAAATAAGCGAACTGTTGACTGCCGAAAAACAACCCAACTTATGGTTGTTTGGCTCGGAAGTAAAAAGCATATTGAGAATATCAGAAAGCACCCTTAGACGAATGCGCTTAGATAAAAGAATACCCTTCAAAAAAATAGGCCGTACGTATTATTACCCCAGCATCTATTTTGATAATGTACTGCTCAATCAAACCCGAAATAAATTCAGAGACAACTTTGATGAAAAAGAGTAAAGCAACCCTACCCAGTAGTCTTTACTGAGCATTATGCTCCTCCGTTAATTTAAGAGCCTGCTTCCGAAAAATAGAGTAATCATGATTTCCGCTCTATAAACAACCGCAGATAAACAAAGAGGCAACACCCCTATAGTTCTGATTTTTTTGTTTCTTAACTTACAAAAAACAAACGTCTTATGGCGAAGTTCGTTTCCCTTTCATAAAGACAGCTCCCCCACCAATCATGAGTGCGGCTACCACAATATAAATCACACCTTGGCTCTGGCCTTCGTCGTTACTAGCATCAATCTCTAATCCTAAGAATTCGATTTCATTGGTGTTGTTAGATATTTTATTGACTCCGACATAGCCTAAATATAGACCCAGAACAATTAAAATTACTCCTATGATATTTCTTACTTGCATAACATTTAGTTTTAAAGGTTATGTTAATTTAACCAAATATGATACCATATCTTTTTTCGGAATAATATAAGAAGCAAACCAATGCCTCTTAAAGTGAAGAAAATCAACGACATAGGAAGTCTATTTTGTTAATGGAAAAGGTATTGAAAGAATTGCTTGTGGTGTGCAACCATTGCAGCATCCGAGAGTTGGGGTATTTTGACCACTATTATGGGCAAAATGGGAATTTAAACTTGTAATCAGAAATGGATATAGCTTTTAAGCACAGATTAAAAATATATAATCCAAAGAATCCTTTAATCCGTGGCAAAAGAAATAAACAATGGCTTTAGCAGATTACACAGATGAAAAGCATTTAGATAAGTGCAAAAGAATCCTTGCTCCTTGTATAACACTTACTTTTCTATTTTAGCCACCTGCATAGCAATGTACTCGGGCAGATAATTGGGCGTGCAGTTTTTAGCCACAACCTCATCTTTATACAAACCGGTTTGTTCGCCTAAGGCAACACATCGCTGGCGAAACTCCTCTTGGAAAATACCGATTTGAGCAGCCGTAAAATTCATTGCCCATTGCATCTCCGGAACTTCTTTTTCGATACGTGCTTCGATAGTAGAGAGTAGTTCTTCGGTATTAGGTGGCGGTGTTTGCCCAACCCAACGCAAACGCCCCTGATAATACCAATATATCCGTCGTTGTAGAGCCGAAGGACTATCTATCCACGATTCCATAAGGGCAATAGTCTTTTTGTCTTTAGCGAGTTGGTTGGCCATTAACCAATCGATTAAGTTAAGGCGCTCATCTAGGCTGTGCTGACTAATATCCTGGTCTAAAGCATCAATCACCTCTTGCGAGAGCAGCTTTTTGTCCATAATCAATAGCGCTAATTGCCTTGCATAATACTGACCAGACGACCAAAGCTCCATAGCCAACTTGTGGTCTTTTTTGATGGTAGCCGCAATTTTACGCAAATCGCCTAGTTTGGTGGTTTTATCGCTTATTTGTAGGAGTATATCTTTGGCTTTCATTACAACCTATTGGATTATTTTGTGTCAAAGGTAAATAATATTTATCGCTAGTACCTCTTACTTACATTTTCTACTTACTCTTATTTCAAAGATAGAAAAACATTTGTTAGTTAAAAGCACGAGCGTGACGCTCGCACCAGCGGGAATTATATTATAAATGCAGCCTGTACTAATTTGTTAATTCTTTAGCAATCATTTCTGCTTGTTTCAATATCGTTTCAGTGGCTAATAACTGCATATCGGGCGGATATCCGTATTTTCTTAACAATCGTTTGACTGCTACTTTTAATTTAGCTTTTACGCTTTCTTTTATTGTCCAATCTATTGATGTGTTTTGACGGATTGTTTCTGTTAAGACTACTGCTAGTTCTTTCAATTTATCTTGTTGCATCAATTCTCTTGCACTATCGTTATCAGCCACAGCAGTATAAAAAGCATATTCAAAATCTGTCAAACCCATTATCTTGGCTTGGTTATCCATTTCCACAATATCTTTACTCAGCGTAATTAACTCTTCAATTACTTCGGCAGCAGTCAATATTTTGTTTTGGTATTTACGAATAGAGTTTTCGAGCATTTCCATTAACGATTTGCTTTTGACCAAATTCTTTTTTGCTCTGGATCTAATTTCGTCATTCAATAGCTTTTTCAAAACTTCCAAAGCTATATTCTTATGCTCCATTCCTTTGAGTTCCATTAGAAACTCATCTGATAAAATAGAAATATCGGGTTTTTTAATTCCTGCGGCATCAAAAACATCAATTACCTGTTCTGAAACCAAAGCTTTATCTATGACTTGGCGTATTGTAGTTTCTAATTCTTCATCTGTTTTACCGGAGCCTATTGACTCGAATTTTGCTAAACGTGCCTTTACTGCCTGAAAAAAAGAAACTTCATCTTTTACATCCATTGCTTGCTCATGTGGCACAGCAATAGCAAACGCTTTCGACAAAGCTGTAACTTCATCAATGTACCTTTTCTTCCCGTTTTCTAATCCTAATATATAATCTTCAGCAGCAAGAATAATAGAGAGTTTTTTTGCTGTATCAGCATTGAAATAATCTTCATAAGCAAAACCATGATACATAGCAGAAATCACTTCAATCTTTTCTAACATTAATGACACAGCCTGCTCTTGTGCTACAGCAGGATCTCCTTTTCCGCCTGCATCGGAATAAAAAGCTAATGCCTTTTTTAAATCAGAAGCAATTCCTAAATAATCAACAACTAAACCTCCTGGCTTATCTTTATACACCCGATTGACACGAGCAATAGCTTGCATTAAGTTATGCCCTTTCATCGGTTTATCGATATACAAAGTATGCATACTTGGGGCATCAAAACCCGTGAGCCACATATCCCGAACAATTACTAACTCCAACTCATCATTAGGATCTTTCATACGCTCAGCCAACACTCTTCTTTGCTCTTTGGTGGTATGAAGTTTTGCCATTGCCGGTCCATCTGAGGAAGCGGATGTCATAATCACTTTAATCGTTCCTTTCTTTAAGTCGTCTGAATGCCATTCTGGTTTGATCGCAACAATTGCATTGTATAATTCCACAGCAATTCGTCGGCTCATAGAAACAATCATTCCTTTTCCTTGAAAGACTTCCTGACGTTGCGTAAAGTGACCGACAATATCAGCAGCAATATTTTGGACACGTTGTTTCCCACCAATCAAGGCTTCTAATTGTGTCCATTTACTTTTGGCTTTTTGGGTGGTTGTTAAATCTTCTTGATCTAATTCATCATCCAATTCCTCCACCAATTCTTTTCCTTCTTCTGTTAGTTTTACCTTCGCTAATCTACTTTCATAAAAAATACGAACGGTTGCCCCGTCTTCCACCGCTTGTGCAATATCATAGATGTCTACATAATTTCCGAAAACTGCTGGCGTATTTACGTCAGTACTTTCGATTGGTGTACCCGTAAATCCTAAATAAGTGGCGTTTGGCAATGCATCACGCATGTATTTAGCAAAACCATACACAATCTTTTTACCAATTACATTTCCTTGTTCATCTTTATCATCTATTGTTTTTGCACTAAAACCATACTGCGTACGGTGGGCTTCATCTGCAATTACAATAATATTTTCTCTGCTAGATAATGTTTCAAAAACATTACCCTCTTCGGGTTGAAACTTTTGTATAGTCGTAAAAATAACACCTCCAGAATTTACTTTCAATAAATCTTTTAACTGTTTGCGATTGTCAGCCTGTATAGGGTCTTGACGCAATAATTGTTTCGAAGCGGCAAACGTATCAAACAACTGATCATCTAAATCATTACGGTCGGTAATCACTAATATTGTTGGGTTGTCTAACGCCAAGACAATTTTACCTGTATAAAAAACCATAGACAAAGACTTTCCAGACCCTTGCGTATGCCATACTACTCCACCTTTGCGGTCGCCTGCTGGTTGTTGTTTGACTCTAGGAAGCCCATAGTTTTCTGGAACTTCTTGAAGTATATTTTCTAATTTTTGTTTAGAGATAAAACCTGAAGCACGACGCGTAGATTCCACCGCACGATTCACCGCATAATACTGATGATAAGCGGCTAACTTCTTAACGGTTTGTACCGTTACAATACCATCTTTATCCTCTTTTTTAGACTTTTCGAAAACAATA
Source organism: uncultured Flavobacterium sp. (assembly GCA_964409345.1). Lineage (GTDB taxonomy): Bacteria > Bacteroidota > Bacteroidia > Flavobacteriales > Flavobacteriaceae > Flavobacterium. Next base: position 29,108 of record CAYPCZ010000004.1, read on the forward strand.
AAATGACGAATCAAATCCAACAAGGTAGTCGGGTTCAGCATGCCTTTGATTAAGGTTTCTATCTGACTAATTGTTTTGGCTGCTTCGGTGTTACCATCCTGAGATTTCCAAGCCATATAACGACTGAAACCAGCAGAAATAGTCCCTGCCTTGGCTTCAAAACCATCAGAAATTACAGAAAAAGCATTGAAAGTAAATAAGGACGGAATCATCGCTTTATAGGTTTCTATTTGACGATAGGCCGAGTTGATGGTCGTTTTTTCATCAGTAGCATTTTTCAATTCCATAACAACCAATGGTAAACCATTAACAAACAAAATCACATCGGGTCGTTTATTGACACCATTTTCAACAACGGTAAACTGATTCACAACCAAAAACTCATTGTGCATCGGATTTTCAAAATCAATTAAAAACACACGGTCACCACGATCTTGACCTTCTACACGCTTTGTAATAGGAATACCTTCGGTTAGTAAACGATGAAAACCTTCATTATTGGCTAAAACATCAGGGGAGGCTATACGCAAGATTTGTTTTATCGCATCCTCTTGTGCATCCATCGGAATACCCGGATTGATACGACGAACTGCCGTACGAAGACGTTCTTTTAAGATGACCTCTTCAAAGGTTTGACGTTCGGCAGAGGCACTATCGGGTGCAATATCAACACCATTGATGTATTGATAATCTTGATTTTGTAATAAACCTATTGCTAATTGTTCTATTTCATTCTCAGTCATATATGCCGTCTATTATTTGTTAAATGTATCATCGTCCCAATGTTTAGGATTGTTGATGATATATTGTTTTATCCGTTGATATTCGACATCGTTACGGATAATACGATCGTGATAATTGGGTTGGAAAAAATGATTGTTACGATTGTATTTCGGAATATTTAATTGATGTTCGTCAATATAATCATCGATTTTAGAATTCACCGCCGATTTAAACCCCGCAATGAATGATGAAACAGATTGGGGTTTGCGGTAAAAATTAGGATTATTGGATTCGGGTTGTTCGGACGAATGGTCATCACGTTGGAACGAACGGTCATCACGTTCGGACGAACGGTCATCACGTTGGGACGCACGGTCATCACGTTGGGACGAACGGTCATCACGTTGGGACGAACGGTCATCACGTTGGGACGCACGGCAACGTAGAGACGCACGGCCGTGCGTCTCTACGCGCGAACCACGCGAACCACGCGAACCACGCGAACCATCCGTTCCATCCGTTCCATCCGAACCATCCGAACCATCCGAACCACGCGAACCATCCGTTCCGTCCAATAACGGTAAATTATTTATGGGTTTATCGATGATTATTATGGCGTGCAAATGATTGGGCATGATGATATATTCATCACAAAACAATTCTTTGCGGATTTCAAATGATTTCAACCATTGGTAATTTACGATATTCCCCCAATCGGACAATAGGATTTCCTGATTTTCGATTTTACCCAAATGACATTCCCTGTTTTGGGTAACCAAGGTAATAAAATACATACCCTCTTTGGAATAATCCCAACCGGGCATTCTGTGTGATGCAATTCTGTATTTATTCCTGAATTTATCCATTTCTTTGTTTTTTAAATCTTCACCCTCACCTCACCACTCATTAGCTTGGGCAAGAGGGTATCACGGAGTTTGGTTAAGGTTTGGACTTGTTTTTGATTTTCTAATATTTTATCAAACAAGTTACAACTACTTTCTTCAAATTTTTTCATGGATAATGTGTCAGGAATCGAGATCTCAATATCTTTGATCATTGCCGAATTGATTGCTGTAACAATTGATGACGTACTTCCTAAAGTATCATACTTGAATAATTTTAAAAATAGATATAAGTACTCCGTTGTAAATGGTGTGTCATTATTAAATTTAAAATGGGCAATCGCTTCATTAGACAACATTTCATATGATGTAATTGCAACCCTACCAACAGTCATTTTAAAACTTAAAACAACTGTTCCCTTTGGAATAACAGGGATTCGAAATTTCTCAACAGCTTTCTTAGTTAAATATTCAGAAGTATTCGAAATAAATACACCATCATTACCTAAATCTTTTATTGATATCCATTTTATGTCATTACCATTAGTAGAAAACCAATGAGACTCTTTCCTAGGTGGAGTTCGGCCTATCGCAATATCAACAACTTTAGATAGTTTGACTCGCTCCCAATCCTCTTTAGCTTCTTCGATAAACCACTGACGGAATAAAGTTTCTGCCAACGCTTCTAAGGTTTGGTTTTGTTGGTGTAATAAGTCGATTTTATCATCCAAACTCGACAAGACCGAAGCAATAGCTTTTTGCTCGGGAAGTGGGGGAAGCTGGATTTCAAAATTTCTAATAGCATCCTTATCACCTCTTGGCATTTTCGCTCCTTTAGATGTCAGAACTGTATATTCCGTAAATTCTGGATTACATAAAGTATAGTATAGAAATTTTGAAATAATATTTTCTTTAGCTCTAAAAGTTAAAACATCCTGAGAAACAGTACCGTCAAATTTAGCGTGCCATACTTTTTTGAAATAAGTTCTGATGTTTGAAAATAATATATCATTCTCAACAAAAGCATTTACTGTATTTGTTGTAGGCAATTTCTCAGCATTTTGAACACCTCCAAAATCATTAATCATATTTTCGGTTGAAATATAATTTTCTAATGTTGCATTTTCAATAGATGTCTTTGTTGAAATAATATCGCAAATATTTGATAATTGCACTTCCTTCCAATTACTATTCTCCATCTTTCGGCAATTCAATTTTTAAAAGGTTATCCGCAATAATGGCATTCAATTCTGCTTCTTTGGCTAATTGTTCTTCCAAAGTCGTTTTCAAAGAAGTAAAACGCTCTACAAAGTTGAAATCGTCTTCTTCATCAGGTAAACCTACATAACGCCCAGGCGTTAGTACATAATCCAATTCCGCTACTTTAGATACAGGCACCGAAGCACAGAAACCCGCCACATCTTCGTACTGTCCATCGACATTACGCCAATTGTGGTAAGTAGAAGCAATTAAGTCGATATCTTCTTTGCTCAACTCACGGTTTCTACGGTTAATCAAATGCCCTAGATTACGCGCATCTATAAATAAGATTTCGTTTTCTGTATTACGGAATTTGGCATTCGGTACTTTTTTACGACGCATAAACCATAAAGCTGCCGGTATTTGTGTGTTTAAAAATAGCTTTGCAGGTAGGTTTACAATACAATCAATCAAACCTTCTTCAATCAATTGCTTACGGATTTCTCCCTCACCCGAAGTTTTAGAAGTGAGTGCACCTTTTGCCAATACTACACCCGCCTGTCCTGTGGGTGCTAAATGATAAATGAAATGCTGTAACCACGCAAAGTTAGCATTACCCATGGGTGGTACGCCATAGTGCCAACGACCGTCTGTTCGCAACAAATCGCCTCCCCAATCACTAATGTTAAACGGAGGATTAGCAATGATATAATCGGCTTTGAGGTCTTTGTGTGCATCGTTCAGAAACGAGCCTTCGGCATTCCATTTTACTTGTGTGGAATCAATCCCTCGAATGGCCAAGTTCATTTTAGCCAATCGCCAAGTCGTCTGGTTAGACTCTTGTCCGTAAATCGAAATATCGTTGATGTTGCCTTGGCGTTCTGTAACAAATTTTTCTGATTGCACAAACATACCACCCGAACCACAGCAAGGGTCAAACACCCGTCCTTTATAGGGTTCCAGCATTTCTACCAACAACTCTACTACCGAACGTGGCGTATAGAACTGTCCGCCTTTTTGCCCTTCGGCTAAAGCAAATTGACCTAAGAAATACTCAAACACATGCCCTAATACATCGGCTGAGCGTTCTTTGGTTTCACCAAAATTGATGTTGCTAATCAAGTCTATTAGTTCGCCTAAACTGGTAGGGTCTAAATTTTGTTTAGCATATACCTTGGGTAGAATGCCTTTTAATTGTGCATTTTCAGATTCAATAGCATCCATTCCATCATCGACAATTTTACCGATGCTAGGTTGCTTGGCACTTTTTTGTAAAAATGACCACCGAGCAGAGGGCGGTACGAAAAACACATTTTCTGCTGTGTATTCTAATCTATCTTCAGGATCTGCCCCTTGATCGATTTGTGCCGTGAGTTCCGCATGCAGTTTTTCGAATGCAATAGAAATGTATTTTAAGAAGATTAAACCCAATACGACATCTTTATATTCTGCCGCATTGATGTTTTTACGCAGTTTGTCCGCTGCTTTCCATAAAGTTTTTTCTATGGTTTCTTGTATTTCTTCTTTTTTCTTTTTTGCCATTATTTATTGAGTAGGTTTATTTTAAATGAAATATAAAATTATCGCAAGATATAAAATTTTAACATATTTAAAAATACTTATCTTAATTCTCTTTCGTTGAGACTATATGATTATCCAACAAGAAAAACCTATCACTAACCTCCCAACTACTCTCTAAAAAACCCCAAACAAAAAAGCCTCTTGACCAGAGGCTTTAGATATATAATTATTTCCGTTATGCGGCAATGTATTTGCTATTAAACAGCGGTATATCCACCATCTATTGGTAGGGTAACTCCAGAGATAAACGAGGCGTCATCACTGGCCAAGAACAATACGGTTCTGGCTACTTCAATAGGCTGACCTAGTCGTCCAATCGGGTGGAGGCTTACCAAACTGTCAATTACATCTTGAGATAGGGTGTTAATAAGCGGTGTCTGGATGTATCCGGGGGCAATAGCATTAGCACGTATACCGTCTTTCGCTACCTCAGAGGCCACCTGTTGGGTGAGCATTTTCACACCTCCCTTTGAAGCGGAATAAGCTGCTAATCCTTGTCGTGCCATAAGACTATGGATAGAACCTGTGTTTATAATCGCTCCTCCTGTCCCCTGTTTTCTAAACTGTTTGATTGCATACTTGTTGCTCAGGTAAACACTTTTCAGGTTTACATCAATCACTTTCTGCCAGTCGTCCAATTTCAACTCTTCTACGGTTGCCTCGATATTGATACCTGCATTGGCAAACATCACATCCAGCTTTCCGAATTTCTCAACGGCTTGGTTCACCAGGTTAATCACATCTTGCTCGTCAGCAACGTTTGCTTTGACAAAAATGGTCGAATACCCCTCTTTATTCAATCGGTCAGAAACTTCTTTTCCTTTATCAGAAATATCAGACAGCACTACATGTGCTCCTTCTTTAGCAAATTCAACTGCGGTTGCTTCTCCTAAACCACTGGCTGCTCCGGTGGCAATCACTACTCTTTTTTCAAATCTTTTATTCATAGTTATATTTTTAAGTTAAACATTATTTTTATCAGTACAAATAGGGTTATAACCTATCCTCTAATTTATACTAAGTTACGTAAATTGCTACTTGATTAGAAGAGCTTTAACCTATTTAACGCGTTTTAACGATACATACTGCTATAAGGTCATATAAACAACAGAAAAACATACAACACGTTGATTTATATCTGGTTTTAGTCTATTAAATAGAACTGTGCTTATTTTTTGAGTTTCTCCCAGTTTTGTTCGAGAGTTGTTCGGTAAAAGGGTGTTTTTGGGGGTGTTTCTCGAACAAGTCTCGAACAAATCTCGAACAGCACCCCTACTTTTTTGCTCGATACCCGTCAGAAGTGTTCACTATCATTCAAAAGTGTTCAAAACAATTCTAAACGATTCAAAATCATTTAAGAAGGTTCAGCCGTTTTTCTTACTTAAAAAAGTGCTCTATGTTTGGGGTACAATCTGAGGGAAAGGTCAAGATCTGCAACCGGTGCATCCCGAGTAACTCAGCGCGTGAAAACTAATATTAATTTTTTTTAAACCTTTTTATTATGGCAACATATGAGCAAGGAATCCTCGGTCCGTTTTCGGGGAAAGTAGGCACCGTAGTAGGTGCAAATTGGAGAGGCAAAAACGTTATGCGTAGTCGCCCTAAGAAGTCCAACCGTGTTCCCACCGAAGCCCAACAGCTTCAAAGGGAAAAGTTCACCACCGTAACCCAATTTTTGAGCCCTCTCAAGGCGTTGCTCAATCAATATTTTGGCCAGGCGGTTACCTATCGTTCTCGTTATAATCTGGCTACTTCCTATCACCTTAAGGAAGCTATCCAGCAAGTGGACGAGAGTTTTGAAATCATGTATAACAAAGTAATGGTCAGCAAAGGTGATTTGCAGGGCTTGGTTAGTCCGGTGATTACTCCGCTACCCGATAGCCAACTCAAAATCGAATGGCAGAATAATTCCGGGCAAGGTATGGCTACACCCGATGACAGCCTTTTGGTAGTGCTCTATTGTCCTGATCTCAACCTGTTTGAAACCTTTGAGCAGGTAGCAATCCGAAAGGATGATGATGTAACGCTGACTCTTACTCCTTTTTTTGAAGGGTCTGAGGTACATTGCTGGGCCAGTTTTGTGAATGTCCCACACAAGCTCGCAGCTTCGAGCAACTATTTGGGCAAAGTCATGATCGAGTAGCCTGGTGAATAACCGAAGCTGAAAAAACCCCTCTGCCAACCCCAATTGACAGAGGGGTTTTGATATTGCTATAAATAACTAACTCTTGCCTAAGGATGTTAAGTTATTGAAATTATATATACTTCTCGTATCTGCTTTATGTTAAAGTTAAATAATTTTATATATTTGCCAACAAACTCTTAAAGTTAAGAAATTACAAACCCCGCTCGTGCGAACATCTTGCTCATGCTCTTGTGCTATTGCAAGTATCTTTTATTATTTTGAAATAAATATTTTATCTTTGAAATAAAGAAGGAATAGAAAGTATAAATTTAGTCAAACCACGGAGCTTATTTTATATTATCCTCCTTAACAGCAGGGCGACAAACCAACATCAGAAAACCAAAGTGGAGATCAGCAACCACTATAAAAACGGGGCGAAACCGAAAAGCCACACGAGTAGGACCTAATAAACAAAAAACATAATATGAATTGGTATCTAAAAGTTTTAAGACAGTACGCTGACTTCAGCGGAAGAGCAAGAAGAACAGAATATTGGATGTTCGTTTTATTCAACCTGATCTTCGGTATCATCGCTATTATCCTTGATAATGTAGTGGGGACAGCCAACCCTACGTTAGGTTATGGCATTTTTTACGGGCTTTATACACTTGTGGTTTTTATACCAGGATTAGCTGTTACCGTGAGAAGACTCCACGATATAGGTAAAAGCGGCTGGATGTTTTTAATCGTCTTAATCCCCCTATTAGGACCAATATGGCTTTTGGTGTTACTGGCTACAGACAGCCAGCAAGGCACCAACAAATGGGGACATAACCCAAAAGAAATAGCTGCGTAATAAACCCATAGAAGAGTAGATGACCCCGCTAACAATTTAGCGGGTTATCTCTCCACTTATTAAGTCGTCATATAAAAGTCAGGTTGCTATAATATGGTTTTAGGAAGTGCTTTTATAGAGGTGTACTACCGAGTATCTTGCTCCATGCCTCTTATATTTTTTACTTACTCTTATTTTCAAAGATAGAAAATAATATTTTGACAAAAAAAAGCACGAGCAAGATGCTCGCATTAGCGGGGCAAGATGCTCGTGTTAGCGGGGAGAATATTCATTTCGCTCAAAAATTAAGCTATAAACATTCTCACAATATAAATTTAAACAGGCTCTAAAATCAAAGTACAATATTTTTAGTAGTAAATTAGGTTAATTTATATATTTTTGAAAATTACTTATGTACTATATCTCATGAAAAAAGTATTAATTTTAGTAGGGTTGGTGATAAATACGGCTGTATTTTCACAGGTAGATTATCCAGAATCTTCAGGGAGCATTTTTGAGAAGCAAAATGAAGTCCGTGTGGGAGCTCTTCGTCTTTTGTCGGCTCATTCGTTAGACATAGGATATGAGAGAATAATCGACAGAAATCAAAGTTTTGGAGCTAATTTGCTAATTGATTTAGGAAATAGCGATAACAATGAGCGTGTCCAGCAAATTATTTCTGTCTCTCCGTATTACCGATTTTATTTTAATAAAAGTCAAGAGTATGGAGCTAAAGGTATGTTTGTGGAGGGCTTTGTCGATTTCTATAGCGGAAAAACGTGGGATGAAGACACCTACAGTTGGATCAATCCGCTTGATTATGTAGAAGAAAAAAAATATTTTGATATAGCTGCCGGTCTTGCCTTGGGTTGGAAATGGGTAAATACGGCAGGTTTTATTTTTGAAATAAAAGCAGGATACGGAAGAAACCTCTTGGGCAACAATGAATATATTGACGGAATCTTTAGAGGAGATTTTAGTGTAGGCTACCGCTTTTAACTGAAACTGTTCTTCCCCGCTAATGCGAACATCTTGCTCGTGCCATTTTTAATTTATATCTATTTCTAAAATAGTGTTCTCATTATTTCCGTAATTTCTTGCACTGCTGTATTTCCAATCTATCGGGTCAGTAACAAAACCTGATATAATAGGATTATTGTGAATCTCTAATCAAACCTGAAGGGTCGGCTTCTGATGAGCGAAAAATAAGGTGAATATGACTGGGCATTATACAATATCCGTAGATTTCCATTTCTTTATTTTTCCTGCAATAATCCAAAGATTCCGTTATAACAGAAAAATAAACATCTTTTGTAAAAACATCAATCCAATATACAGTAGCAAAAGATATAAAATAAGCACCTTTGCTATCCAAAAAAAAGCACGAACAAGATGCTCGCATTAGCGGAGGGGAATCTGTGGCTAAAAATATAATAGTCTGTGGTTTATTATTTTTGTTGTGTGCTGAAAAAAACTGAAATAAAATAACACATAATTAAAATCAATATCGTAATATTGCGATGTGTAAAAACACAACCATATGGGAATCACTAAATCTGAAATATTTACTGAAGAGCAAAACGCCTTATCGGTGTTATTTAAAGTATTGGGTCATCCGGCTCGAATAGCAATCATTGAGCACATCATCAAGCAAAACAGTTGCATTTGTAATGATTTGGTTGACCAAATTGGTCTGGCACAAGCCACCATATCTCAGCACCTAAAAGAATTAAAAAATATAGGAATCATTCAAGGAACCATCGAAGGTAATTCGGTTTGTTACTGTATCGACCCCAAGGTTTGGGCAGATATACAAACGCATTTCAACAAGTTCTTTGATCAAAGCGTAACAGTAAATCAATGCTGTTAGCCGTATTTTTTTGGCTCTTACCATCGCAATAACACGATACTACAAACAATAGAAACTTACCTATGAAACTATCAGAAATCAAAAACATCTTGTCGACATTAAACCATGTTGAATTTCAATTAGAAAACGGAACTTTTGTTCCCGAACACTTCCATGTCACCGAAGTAGGCCAAATCACCAAACACTTTATAGATTGTGGCGGTATAGTCCGGACAGAGAAAGTAGTCAGCCTCCAGTTATGGAATGCCAATGATTTTGAACATCGCCTAAAACCAAAAAAACTCCTCAACATCATTGGGCTGTCCGAAGATAAATTACAGATAGAAGATGCTCAAATTGAAGTAGAATATCAATCAACAACCATAGGGAAATATGATTTAGAGTTTAATGGTACTCACTTTATTCTAAAAAATAAACAAACCGCTTGCTTAGCAGAAGACGCTTGTGGCACTCCGGTGGCAAACCGTATTATAGAAACTAAAACCCCCAACTGTGCACCCAACTCCGGGTGTTGTTAATACGTTACTCATGTACCAGAAACTACAAGATACCATCGCTCAACTACAAAGTTTTGAGAACATTACGACAGACAGAAAAGCTGTTTTACAACCTTTGATAGATTATATCCAACAAAAAACAGATAGCAAACAGCCTGTATTGCTCCACTTTATTTGCACACACAATTCCCGCCGAAGCCATCTAGCACAAGTCTGGGCTCAATGTGCAGCTGCTTTTTATAATATACCCCATCTATACTGTTATTCGGGTGGCACAGAAGAAACGGCTTTATTCCCGAAAGTAACAGAAGTGTTAGCCCAACAAGGTTTTACTGTTTTTCAGATTAGCCACTCCAGCAATCAGGTTTACGGAATTAAATTCAGCGACAATGCCCCTGCTATTCTTGGGTTTTCTAAACAATTTCAGCACCCCTTCAACCCGAGTACAAACTTTGCTGCCATCATGACTTGCTCACAAGCTGATCAAGGCTGCCCGTTTGTCTCTGGAGCCGAAAAAAGAATCGCTATTACCTATGAAGACCCAAAGATTTCAGACCATACCGATTACCAAAACCAGACCTATAGCAACCGAAGCCTAGAGATAGCCTCAGAGATGTTATATGTTTTTTCGAAAATCCAATAAAACAATCGTATGCAGACAAAAATGAAATTTCTCGATCGGTATTTAACCCTCTGGATATTCCTTGCCATGGCATTGGGAGTGGGCTTGGGTTATTTTTTTCCGAATATCGCTACCGCTACAGATAGCCTGTCAATCGGTACTACTAACGTTCTTCTGGCTATAGGTTTGATATTGATGATGTACCCGCCCTTGGCAAAAGTTGATTATACCCTGCTCCCTATCGCTTTCAAAGACAAAAAAGTAATCGGCATCTCGCTGGTGCTTAACTGGATAATCGGGACTGTATTGATGTTTGGACTCGCTGTTCTTTTTTTAAGAGAACATCCCGGCTATATGTCAGGACTCATCTTGATAGGTTTGGCACGATGTATTGCTATGGTGATTGTGTGGAGTGATTTGGCCAAAGCCAACAGAGAATATACCGCACTTTTGGTGGCACTAAATAGCATCTTTCAGATATTCAGTTATAGTTTTTTGGTTTGGTTGTTCATCAACGTACTGCCAGAGCAACTCGGCTTAGCCAACTTTGATGTTCACGTATCTATGAAAGCGGTAACCCAAAGCGTGCTCATCTATTTAGGCATTCCGTTTCTCGCAGGCTTTCTTAGCCGTTATTTGCTTGTTAAATCTAAAGGGATTGATTGGTATAACAGAAAGTTTATACCCAAGATATCGCCCATCACACTGTATTCCCTGTTATTTACTATCGTGTTGATGTTCAGCCTAAAAGGCGACAAAATAGTAGAGTTGCCCTTGGATGTAATACAAGTAGCCTTGCCCCTAATTATCTATTTTATACTGATGTTCTTCATTAGCTTTTTTGTAAGCAAGTCGATGAATGTACCCTACGAAAAGAACGCATCCATAGCATTTACTGCCGCAGGTAACAATTTCGAATTGGCCATAGCGGTATCCATAGCTATATTTGGTATTCATTCGCCACAAGCATTTGTGGGCGTTATCGGTCCGTTAGTTGAAGTGCCTGTATTGATATTACTTGTGAAAGTGAGTTTGTGGTTGAAAAAGAAGTTTTACTAAAGCATTCAAAAGCCTGCGTAAGTTTTTTCCACCCAATGATTGTCTTGCCAAAGCTTAATCAAAAAACTCAAACTTGATATCTTTGGGCATAAAGTGAATCCCCGCAAAGTCAGTAATTCCTTTAAACTGGTGCTTGATTTTAGGCGGAATGATATAAGCATCGCCTGGTTTCATCGGTATTTCTTCGTTGTCCATAATAAGGAGGCACTCTCCTTGGTGAATAAAGATAATCGATTCTATGTCGGCAGTATGCTTAGGCAAATACAAATTGGCCTTACCTTGCATTTTCTTAGCGGTATATTTGGCTCCTGCGGCCAGTAGCGTAACTCTTGGTTTGATTACTTTTTCCATTTCGTTTTAGTTTTAAAGATTATTCCTTAAAGTTAACCATTATTTGCACCAAATAAAAGAATTGAGCCTTCAAATTAGACGGTTAATCATTTCTAAACTTCAGTTGTATGATTTTGGGTAAAGAATATCCTAACGTAATACCTCTGGTGATGATGTATAAGATAAAGGCAAGCCACAAGCCATCGTTACCATAATATTCAAGCAATATATAGCTCGAAGCAATAAAAACAATGAGTGACAAAATAGAAGAATTACGCATTTCTCTACTTTGTGTAGCTCCAATAAACACTCCGTCTAGCTGAAAGGCTACAAATGAAACAAGAATATAAATACCAGCAAAGAGCAGGTTGTTTATGGCTGTGAATTGCACGGCAGTATCTTGCGTAAGCAAAGGAATCAATATAGGCCCCAAAACAAAAACACCTAAAGCCAAAAGCAGTGCAGTAAGCCCGGCAATAACACTTGAATCTTTGAGCTGTCTAATAAATTCTTGTTTGTTGTTCTGCCCAATTGCTTTTCCGCTCAACATCTCAACTACATAGGCATAGCCATCGAGAAAAAAAGCAGATAACGAAATAAATTGCAACAGCACATGATTGGCCGCCAAAACCGTATCGTCTATTTGTGCACCCCTATCTGCAAACCAAGCAAAGCCGGCCAGAAGTGCAAAAGTGCGAATCATAATATCTCGGTTTACCCTAAACAATGCCCATACGTTTACCTTATCAATAATAACACTCCATAAAGCTTTAATTTGCTTGATTGGCTTTTGCAGGTTCAAGGTGTTTCTTAATAAATACCACGCAAAAAACAAGGCGATATATTCGGCTATTACGGTTCCGAAAGCAATACCTTTGATTCCCATCTCAAAAGCCACTACAAAAAGAACGTTCAAACCTATATTAATGCCGTTTAACAACAACTGCACCCACAAGAGCTCTTTGGTTTTTCCTAAGCCTATAAAGCTACCCAACAAAGCATAGGTTACAAGCGTAGCCGGCGCACCCCAAATACGGATAAAAAAATAATCACCTACTAAACCTTTGATTTCTTGACTAGCACTCATCCAGCTGACGGCTACCTGTATGATAAAACTTTGAAGTAAAATCAGAGTAAAACCAATCAAAATCGCCAATAAAACAGAACGATAAACAATTATCTGTACCTGCTGCCTATCATCAGCACCCCATGCCTGAGAAACAAAGCCCGTAGTGCCCATACGCAAGAATCCAAAGCCCCAATACACAAAACTAAAAACAAGCGTAGCCAAAGCAATTCCGCCCAAATCAACTGCACCTCCTGTTTGCCCAATAGCAGCCGTATCTGCTAAGCCTAATAACGGAGCAGAAGCATTGGCCAATATAATCGGAAAAGCCAACCGAATAATGTTTTTATAATTAGTAGGAATGCCACACATATTTTATGGAGTTTTCTCATGATGAGAAATACGCTTTTAAAGCATCAAACAACTAAAACTTGTTTTTCCGCATCATATAAAACATTACCACAATAGGTATAGCCAATAGCACAACCATAAAGGTACTGTGCCAAAGCAGCTGTGGGACAAGGCATAAAGTAATTATGTATCCGCCTATGGCACCCCCGAAATGGGCCGTATGACCAATGTTGTCATTTTTAGCCCTCATGCCATATATCGAATACAGCAAATAACCAATCCCGAAAAGATATGCCGGAATAGGAAGGGCAAAAAACAAATACAGCTTCGCATCAGGGTTAAACAAAATGGCACTATAAATCACGCCGGTTACCGCTCCCGAAGCCCCTACCGCTCTATAGTTATACTCGTTTTTGTGTAATGATAACGTCAGGAGATTACCCAAGAGTAAACTACCAAAATAAATGAGCAAAAACGACCAGCTCCCCAATATAGCAATCACCCAAGGCGCAAAAAAATAAAAAGTAAGCATATTAAAAAGTAAATGCATCATATCGGCATGCAAAAAAGCCGACGAAAACATCCGATACCGTTGCCCACCGAGCAGGCTGCCGATGTGAAACTCATATTTACGAAAAAAGCCTTGATCATTAAATCCTTTATAGCTGAATAGCACATTGGCAATAATGATTCCCCAAAAAACCATATCTTCTAAACTCATCCTCCTACTCGTTTTACGTTGTATCCTTGTTTTTTAAGAAAGTCCATTATTTTATCTCTAAAATTACCTTGAATCAATATTTCTCCGTCTTTTTGCGAACCTCCTACCCCACAAAGGGTTTTGAGTTGTTTGGCTAAGTTTTTTAAATCTTGGTCGGTACCTTCAAATCCTTTGATAAGTGTGGCAATTTTTCCGGCTCGGTTTTTTTTGTCTAAGTGCACCTCAAGATGCTGCTTGTGGTTAGCCAAAGTTTTGATGGTTTCTTCTTGACCCTGTAGCTCAAAGTCTTGATTGGTCGAGAAAACAAACCCGCCCAAAGCACTCAAATCATTCAGTTTTTTGTTCTTCATTGTTTTGGTTTATGACAAACAGACCCCTACAGTTTGGGGTGTTTGTACTTAAATAAGCAAGTTAAAAAGCAAAGATAAAACAATACCACAAAAGACAAACAATAAAAACTTAAATACGCCTAACAAACTCCGCAAAGTGACACAAAGATTTACAGACAACTCTTTAAGCTCTATAAAAGCTTTGTATCTTTGCTTCTCTGAATCTTATCTATCAAATAATGAACACCTACACCGATCAACTCGGCAACATCCTAACCTTGACCCAATCTCCTAAGCGAATTGTTTCTTTAGTACCCTCACAAACCGAGTTGCTGTTTGATATGGGGCTCGAAGATCAAATTGTGGGAATTACTAAGTTTTGTGTGCATCCGTATCATCTTAAATCAACCAAGAAAATAATCGGAGGAACCAAAAAAGTACATTACGAAAAAGTAAAACTCCTTGAGCCTGATTTCATCATTGCCAACAAAGAAGAAAACACCCAAGAAATGGTCGAACAGCTCCGACAAATAGCCCCGGTCTGGACCAGCGACATCAAAACCATAGATGACAATAAAGCGATGATTGCTGAATTTGGCAAAATATTCAATGCCCGCACTCAAGCTCAAAATCTCAACAATAAAATTGATTTTGCCCTACTTGACTTTATGCGGTTTGTAGCCGACAAACCAACAAGAACCACTGCCTATTTTATCTGGAAAAATCCTTATATGGTGGCTGGTTCAGATAATTTTATTGATCAGATGCTCACGCTAAACAAATTCAGAAATATGTATCAAAACAAAGGCAGATATCCGGAGATAGAAATCAAAAAAATACGCATAGAGGGCGACCCCGATGTGGTTTTTCTATCTAGCGAACCCTACCCGTTTGCAGAAGAAGACGCTTTTGAGATTGGACGGTTTACGCATCATGCCAAAACTGTTTTTGTGGACGGCGAAATGTTTTCGTGGTACGGCAGCCGAATCCTGAAAGCTTTTCCGTATTTCAAGCAACTTCACAATAGGCTGGGTGATTAGCTTTTGAGTAGCAGCGGTTTATCATACGAAACAAAAAACCTTTAAAACTCAAACTATCATTCTTGTCTTTTTTCTGACAAAACATTTTATATTTGTCCTATATTTTAGTATTTGCCGAGCTATCTTACTCCTAAACACATGAAATTAAAGACATCCATCAGGAATAAAAAAGAACATCTGGAGTTTCTTTTTGAAAAGTATTTAAAAAACTATTCCACTACTCAAGAAATTGATGTAGAGTTGTTAGTAAAAATAGTCAATACCTTTCGACCGGTAGATGTTCGAGTAGTCTATGACATATCCCTCACTCCGCTCTTGAGTTTGTTAGAAGAAAATGACCAATATAAAGAGCTTTTTATAAACTATTTGAAAGAGCTTTTCTACAAAAAAGAATTCGACCAAATTATCTCTGATGCCGGAATCATCAAAGATACTGATTTTCTATACGAAATAAGAAAACGCTTTAGCGAAAAACTATTGCCTTATCAGCCCTCAAAAAGTACTTTGCAATTCATACTTAATCAGGTCTTTTATGCCAGTACAGATCCTAAATGGATAAAGCGTATTCCGCAAGAACAAATCGAGTTGCTTTTTGACGAGCTTCATCTGGATTCGTTTTACAAAAAGGGAGTCAACAACTTTGAATTGCTCGAAGTTATCTATGGCATTGAAGTGCTCATACAGCGCATCTCGGGAAGAGCTATGGAGAATGATGTCAACAAAATGGTTCCGGAATACCAAAACCTGGATAGCCCATTTATTGCTATACAACGCGAATATGCTGAGCTGAATGACAAGCTTATTCGATCAGACCAAAAGTTTACCACCTCTAATGACCTGTCATACAAACAAGTGCTCATCTTGCATAAACAGTGTCAGGATTATATCAAAACAGCCTTTGCAAACTCTCATAAATACGGGATTTCACTCAAAGTAAACCAATCATTACTCAGAATAAGACAACAACTTGAGCGCGTAAAAGAACTTTTGCCTTTTTTAATACTGAACCCAGAAGACGATCCTAAAAAGAAAACACAAGATTTTGCTTTATTACTCATAAAATATAACTGCAACAAAAACAACATCCGGCAATTAGTCAACGAAAGTACGCAACTACTCTCTTATGAGGTGACCCAACATACGGCCAAAACAGGTGAGCACTATATCACCAATAGCCGTAAAGAATATTATAAAATGTTCCGAACAGCTTGTGGCGGAGGACTGATTGTGGCCTTCTTGTGTGTATTTAAAATTTTACTCTCCAAAATAGAAACCAGTGATTTTGGCTATGCTTTTTTGTATAGTATGAACTATGCCCTTGGGTTTATAGCCATTTATTTGTTTAGTTTTACCCTTGCCACCAAACAACCCGCAATGACCGCCTCAGCGCTGATTAGTGCTTTAGAACAAGGACGTAAAAACAGAAGTGCAAGCATCAGCAGCAAGTATAATAGTTTTGCGGTCTTTTTTGCACGAGTGTTCCGCTCGCAATTTATCGCTTTTGTAGGGAACGTTATCATGGCTTTCCCGATAGCCCTACTACTAATATGGCTTATTGATTTAGTGTTTAACTATAATATCGCTTACGATAAATGGGGTGTCTTGCTCACTGATTTGAGTCCTGCCCACTCCCCTGCTATTGCGCACGCAGCCATTGCAGGTTTCTTCTTGTTCATTTCTGGAATTATCGCCGGAAGCATAGCCAACAGAGACAAACATAACACAGTGTATTACAGGATTCAAGAACACCCCATATTAAAGAAAACTTTAGGTAAAAACCGTACCTTAAAAATCGCTAATATTTATGAAAAAAAATGGGCAGGTGTTATCTCAAACTTCTGGTTTGGGGTTTTTATGGGCACCACTGCTTCTATCGGAATTTTTATAGGCCTGAACCTTGACATCAGGCACATCACTTTTGCCAGCGGAAACTTGGCCTTAGGAATTTACGGAGGAGATTTTGATATTCCTTTATCGATGATTATTTGGGGAATAGGTGGTATCGGAATTATCGGGCTGGTGAACTTTTTAGTAAGCTTTACCCTATCGCTCTCACTGGCTTTCCGTTCTCGAAATATTCCGCTCTTAGAGCTTCGGTTAGTAGCCTTATCTATCTGGAGGTTTTTCAGAAAAAGCCCGGCACACTTCTTTTTTCCTCCAAAAAATAAATAGAAAGGTATTGGTCATAAAGCACTAATTATTTATTTATTTTGACTATTTTTACCCCTATATTTTAGTGGAAAAATTTTATGTATGAGTCACAGAATACCAGAAATAACATAGTTAACCTACTGTTTTTCATGCCTTAACTAACAAATAAAAACTTGATGACAGATTTTTTCGAGCATTTATTACACGAATTTAAATTACCGTTAGAGAACCACATCCTTATATTTTCATTAATTCTGTTTATTATTTTATTGTCTCCTATTCTGCTGAGAAAATTAAATATTCCCGGGATTATCGGGCTTATTATAGCCGGTGTAATGATAGGCCCTCACGGATTTGGTGTGCTCGAAAAAAGCTCAGCTATAGACCTCTTTTCTACTATTGGCTTGCTTTATATCATGTTTATAGCCGGGCTTGAATTAGACTTGAACGAATTTAAGTCGCACCGGAATAAAAGCTTGTTATTCGGTTTTTTTACCTTTATTATTCCGCTGGCCACTGGGTTTCCGGTGTGCTATTATTTATTGGGATATGATTTTAACGCCAGCTTCCTTACAGCAAGCATGTTTGCTACACACACGCTGGTCGCTTACCCGATTGTCAGCAAATTGGGTGTTTCGAAAAATCAGGCAGTCGCCATTACCGTAGGCGGAACCATTCTAACCGATACAGCCGTGCTTATCATCTTAGCCGTCATTATAGGAAATAGTCAAGGCAGCCTCGATCAAGAATTTTGGGTGCGACTCCTTATTTCGTTAGCTATTTTTTCTGCTATTATGTTTTTTGTGATTCCGAGGATTGCCAAATGGTTTTTCAGAAAATTAGAAAGCGAGAAACATTCACATTATATCTTTGTGCTTTCGGTAGTTTTTTTCGCTGCTTTTTTAGCCGAAGTAGCAGGCGTAGAGCCCATTATAGGGGCTTTTGTTGCCGGATTAGCACTCAACAAGCTCATTCCGCACTCTTCGGCTTTGATGAACCGGATCGAATTTATCGGTAACTCACTTTTTATTCCGTTTTTCTTGATCGGTGTCGGGATGCTTGTCGATGTAAGCGTGATTATGAGTGGCCCAACAGCCCTTATCGTAGCAGGAACACTTTCGGTTGTAGCACTAATTGGCAAGTGGCTCGCAGCTTTGTTTACACAGCTTGCTTTTAAGTATTCTAACGCACAACGTCAACTTATTTTCGGGCTCAGCGGAGCACACGCCGCCGCAACGCTCGCGGTAATATTAGTGGGGTATAAAGCAAATATTATCGACGAAAACATTCTTAACGGAACTATTATACTTATTTTGGTTACTTGTATTGTTGCCTCATTTGCCACCGAAAGAGCCAGTAAAAAAATTATTATCGAATCTGAAGATGACACCAATCAAATCATAAAAACAAACGGTGCAGCCTCTAACGAGCATATCCTATTACCTATTGCTAATATGGCTAAAATCGAAAAGCTATTAGAATTTGCTATTTTTATTAAAGATAAAAAATCAACCAACCCGGTGTCAATTCTTTCGGTAGTTTCTAATAATGACGAAGCCGAAATCAATATCCTAAAAGCCAGAAACAAACTCGAAGAATTCGTAAAGCAAGCTTCTGCTTCAGAAACTAATGTCAACATCATCACCACTATCGATCACAATCCGGCAAGCGGTATCACCCGTATCTCAAGAGAGATAATGGCCGATATTATTATCTTAGGTTGGCCACAACGCTCCGGATTCTTTGATAAACTAATAGGAGAAAAAATTGATAGCATCCTTAATAATACCGACAAAACCACTTTTATCTGCCATTTAGAAAAGCCTCTGGTACTTCATAAAAGAATAGTAGTGGCTGCCCCGCCTTTGTCAGAACACGAAAACGGATTTGGTTTGTGGGTGGCAAAAATAGCTAAACTCGCTCAAGAACTTAGCGTTTCTATACAGTTGTATTGTAACGAAGCTACGCAAAACTCAGTAGAACGATTGCTCAAAAAAACAAAGCTCACCGCCTCAATTTCTATGCATTTATTTACTGATTGGGAGGATTTCTTGATTCTTTCGAAAGACATTCACCAAGATGATTTGTTTGTATTGATATCAGCACGCAAAGGAGCTACATCATATATCGGAGCCTTAGAAAACCTGCCTGCCAAACTTGAAAAGTATTTTCCTATCAATAGCCGTCTTGTTGTCTATCCGCAACAGTTTGATAACTTTAGCGACGAGCGATACCCCAATTTGGATATATCTTCCGAACCACTAAACAAAGGCATAGAAGCTGTTCAGAAAATAGGAAAAGAAATTGGGTCTATTTTTAAGAAAAAAGATAACGAGTAAACCATCAAAATAAATAAAGTCGTCTAAAAAGCATTTTGTTTGTTAACCGAATTTGGTTAGTTTAAACAGACACTATTTTAGATGACTTTATTTGTGTGAATAACTCTTTAACTAATCGTTCTCGTCCTAAAGTTGGACATCTACAATTCTGCGTACCGGAATAGAAACTCCTTTTTTAAGTGCAATATAAGTTTCGTCAGCTGCCCAAACCGTGGTCTCGACTTCTTTTAACCCTTCGGAATCTTCAAATATAATTTTGATTTTAGAATGATGAAGGTTACCTAAAGACATAGCATCCTGAAGCTTTTTATTTAGTTCTTTATGCTGTTGCTCTGTACGTTTAATACTTTCTACAGGAAATATTAAACTTTCTATTTCCTCTTTCTGAACCAGTTTCGGGTTTGATAATTGATCATTCATTACCATAACAATTCGAGTTAATTTAATTTGACAAACTTAGTTGTAAAATAACATAAAAATAATTTATAAAACCACCAAAAACTTGTTTTTTTTATATAGAAGCAAAACGACAAAAAAACATTTATTCACAAACAGCAAATTTTTATAAAAGATAGTGGGTGATACCTTGAAGTCTATAACTGAGGTATGTTTTTTATGGTATTGATTTGAAAGATTATTCTCAATTACCCAAACCTACTTACAACCCAAGAAATTTCGACTACAATATCTGGATATACAAATTAAAATCCTTATTTTTGAACAACTTATTTTTATGACCACATGATGCAATGGGAACGCTTATTATCACTCAAAAAACAAGGTGATACCAAGCCAAGAATCAGAAAAGAACAAGATGCCACCCGACTGGGGTTTGAGGTAGATTATGACCGAATCATTTTCTGCCCGGCTTTCAGAACGCTGCAAGACAAAACGCAAGTAATTCCGTTGTCAAAAACAGATTTCGTACACACACGGCTCACCCACAGCCTCGAAGTGTCTGTAGTGGGGCGGTCATTAGGTAGAAGTGTCGGGAGTTTTGTTTTGGATACATATCCGTATCTCAAAGAGTTAGGTTATCAAGTAAACGATTTCGGAGCCATTGTAGCTGCGGCTGCTTTAGCACATGATATTGGCAATCCGCCTTTTGGCCATTCGGGAGAAAAAGCTATTGGCGAATACTTTTTGAACGGAAGAGGAAAGGAATACAAAGAATTGTTGAGTGATAAAGAATATCAAGATTTAATTGATTTTGAAGGTAATGCCAATGGGCTCACCGTGTTGTGTTCGTCTATGTTTGGTGTTGAAGGAGGACTCAGGATTTCGTATGCTACTTTGGGGGCCTTTATGAAATACCCTAAAGAATCACTTCCGAAAAAGCCAACTCAAAATATCGCAGACAAAAAATACGGCTTCTTTCAAAGCGAAAAAAAGTTCATCAAAGATGTAGCTAACGAGCTGGGACTTATCTCTAACAAATCAGGCGATGACATTGGTTTTGAACGTCACCCGCTGGCTTATTTGGTCGAAGCTGCCGATGATATTTGTTATACGATTATTGATTTTGAAGACGGAATTAATCTAGGCTGGATAGACGAAGAATACGCTTTGGAGTATTTGGTGAAATTAGTAAAAGACAATATTAATAGTTCAAAATACAATCAGCTAAAAACCAGAGAAGACCGCATCAGCTACCTTAGAGCCCTTGCAATCGGCAGGATGATTAGCGAAGTAATTGAAGTATTCAAAGACAACGAAAGCGAAATCTTGAAAGGAAACTTTCCTTATTCGCTAACCGACAAAAGCCAATTTAAAGCCCAATTAGACGATATTATTGAGATATGTGTCAAAAAAATATATCAAAGTCCCGAAGTAACCCAAAAAGAAATCACCGGCTATAAAGTGATTTCGGTATTGTTAGATACTTTTACCACAGCCTATAATAATCTGTTTGAAGGAAAAGAAAATAATTATGACAAGCTCATTTTGCGATTGCTTCCAGAAAAATACAAGGTCGAGACCACACAATCTGCATATGAAAGATTACTGCATATTTGTCATTTTGTTTCGCTCCTTACAGACGGAAACGCCTTGCAGATTTATCACATCATTCAAGGTAACAAGAATTAATCTACTTTTCTGATGGTTCTTGTGGCTTGGGTATCTTCTTCTTTTATGAGCTTTCCGTTTTCGTAATACTTCCAGATGCCTTTTTTAAGTCCTTTTTCGTAAAGACCTTGAGCTATAATGTTTCCTTTTACGTCTCTATAGGTAACCAGCCCATAAAACTGGTTGTTTTTATACGGAATCTCCTCAAGTATAATACCTTGTTGTGAATATTTTTTGAATACGCCTTCTTTTATTCCGTTTGCATAAATAGTTTCAGAGGCTATTTTTCCGTCCGGATAATATACTGTCGATTTTCCGTTTAGTTTTCCGTTTACATAAGTTTCAACAGTCATGAGTTGCGGAGACTCTTGGTGATAATACTTCCACTCTCCTTCATATTGCCTGTTCTTATTGATTAAACCTTCACTCACTTTATTTCCTTTTTGATCAAAGAAAGTAACATAAACACTTCCGTCACCTTTCGAAAAATCACGTGTAGCTATTACAGATCCTGCACGGGTGTCGTCAAAATACTTAAAAACTCCGGTTTCTTTTCCATTTTTAAATACGCCTTCATACCGAGGTCTATCTGTTTCTTCGTGAATTCCTTTCCACACCCCATGACGATTGCCTTTTTTATCAAATTGATTGATTTTTTCTTCTTGAGCAGTAGTAAAAATACCTGTAACTAAAAAACAGGCTATTATCATTTTTCTAAAATACATAAATAGCGGCATTTGTATGTTCAACATTAAATTATAAAACCAAAGTTTTAATATAATAACAGGCGAGTCTTTAAACACAAGCTATTTTATCTACTCTGTTTTGATGTCTTCCTCCTTCAAATTCTGTATCTAAAAAAGCATCAACAATAGCGATTGCTTGTTGTTCTGAAGTATATCTAGCCGGGATGCTTAACATATTGGCATTATTATGCTGGCGAGCCAAAACAGCTATTTCTTTTATCCAGCAAAGTGAGCAACGAATTCCTTGGTGCTTGTTAGCAGTTATAGCAACTCCGTTTCCGCTTCCGCAAATCACAACCCCCCAGTTTGCCTCTCCTTGAGTTACATCTTTGGCTACAGGGTGTACAAAATCAGGATAATCAACACTATCTACAGTATCGGTTCCGTGGTTAATTATTTCAATTCCCCTTGCCTCAAGATGCTTTATGATAGCGTGTTTATATTGGGTTCCCGCATGGTCATTTCCTATAGATATTTTCATTTTATGGTGTTTTTGATTATTTGATTTGGCTTACAAAGATAAAGAGATTATATTTATTTTCTGAAATTTGAGTTTGTTGTTTTGTTTCAAAAAATACCCTACGTAGGGTATGTTCTTTTTTTTAACGATACTCTATCTTTGCTGTTATTATATAGTTATTGCGAGGTGTAAAGTCTTTGACTATAAGTTTTATACATGAAAAAGTAAATCAATAACACTAACAGATAAAAAGATGAAAAAATTAAAAAAATTCACTTCTTCTTTGTGGGACTACATACGACTGAGTTTTACTCATCATCTGTCTTGAATGGATAGCATAATATAGAAGTCTGAAACAAAAACTATAATGACTAAAGATTATTATAGTTTAAAAGTGCTTTTATAAAAATCATTTTTACATTTGTTAAATTAGTTAATCAAAAAAATCAATTATGAGAGAGCATTCATTTTATTTTAAAGGCATCGGAAGTTATAACCCTGCAACCGGGGAAACGTCTTACCACATCATAATGCCCAAAATCGAGGGAGTAAATTTTAAATTTCACACAGATAATCTTGAGCGTATATCCTATCAAGGCAAAGATTGTCTTATGATTTATACTAATAATGGAGTAGATGATGAAAACTACGGAGTCACTCCCGAAATAGTTCAAATTGACTTTAAAATAAACAATATTGAAGAGTATCAAGGCAAAGAAATCAACATCATTATTAACCATGATGCTGATATGGAAAGCCATCGCAGCAGAGATCCTAGAGAAGGACGAAAACCAGGCATGTTGGGCTTAGGAACAATCAGGCCATAAAAACATTATTCCTTAATGAAAACGTTTTTATTATATTTTCTTTTATTTTCTTCTACGGTTTTTTCTGCAAGTGCTGTCCCGTACCAAAAACCTAAGACAGATTCATTACTAATTTTGATTGAAAAAGGAAGATATGATAAAGTGGAAAAAATATTGTCTCAAACCGACACCCTTAATCTGACTACAAAACAAAAAGCAGATTATTATTTTGCAAAAGCACAAATTCTTGATATAAAAAGTGTTCAGGATATTGCTTTTTTGTATTATTTAAGAGCTAAACAAAATTACCTCTCAGAATCCTTACAAGAAAATGCTATGCTGACCAATTATCAGATGGCATTTTCTACCTTAGGTTCCGAATCAAATATTTATTTGGATGAAATAGAAGAATATCTGAAGAATCACGATAACAATAAAATATTAGCCCGGTTTTATTTCCTGAAAGCCTATGAGAATACCTTTCATCAAGATTTTGACAAAACTCTTGAATTTCTCAATCTAGCCTATGAAGCCTCAAAAGCAAATGCAGACAGTCTCTATATGCATAAAGCAAGTAGCTTTATAGGAATAGTACATTCACAAATGCTGGGTAATCCTCTTTTGGGTTTAGAATACGAGATGAAACTCTACCCATACTTGGAGCAACACAACCTTACCGAAGATATTATCACTTCCAAAATGAATCAGGCTGTTGCTTATTATTCGTTAGAAGATTACAACAAAACAATAGAACTACTCAAAGAAGCCGATAGCCTAGGGTTTAAACAATACGAAAAGGATATTAAAGCTCGTATTTACAGTATCTTATCAATGAGTTACGAGAATTTGAATGATTATAAAACATCTTTAGACTATATTCATTTGAGCAAGCAATATGTGGATAGCGTTAATTATGAAAAACAAAATATTGCCATTCGAGAGTATAGAATTCAGTATGAAACTGAAAAAAAAGAATTAGAAAACAGCTTTCTAAAACAAGAAAACATACTGCTAGACGACAAACAAAAAACCAATCGTATTTTATTTATCGTAGCTTTAGGACTATTTATTTCGCTTCTTATCACCACTTATTTTATCGTAAAATACTTGATTAGAAAAAAGAAAATAGCCGAACAAGACAAAATTATCGAACAACAAAAAGCTGAAAACGTTTTAAAAACACAAGAAATAAATATTATTGATGCCATGGTCGAAGGGCAAGAAAAAGAAAGACAACTTATTGCTCAAGATTTACACGATAACCTTGGGAGTATGCTTACTTCTTTAAAATTAAATTTTCAACATCTTAGAAATCAATTAAATCAAAACGACAATCCTCTGTTTGACAAAACTGATGTGTTAATTGACGATGCTTATCAAAACGTAAGAAGATTAGCACATTCTAAAAATTCGGGAGTAGTTGCAGACAAAGGGCTTATTCCTGCTCTTAAAACCCTAGCCGACAAAACGTCAATACCTAGAAGGCTACAAATACAGGTAAGCTCTTTTGGGATGAACTCGCGACTGGATATGCCTTTAGAAATTACTATTTTTAGAGCTATTCAGGAAATGATTACGAATAGTATCAAACACGCCTCCGCTTCAAAAATAACCATCAGCCTCACTCAACATCAAGACGAAATCAATATCATAGTTGAAGATAATGGCAAAGGATTTAAGAAAAAGGCTCAAGAAGGAATGGGCTTGAGTAACATCATAAAAAAAATAAGCTCATATAATGGTACCTTTGATATTGATTCAACTTCTAACGGAACAACTATTATTATAAATTTACCTATATGATTCGAATAGTTATAGCAGAAGATCACCAATCACTTATAGATGGTATCAAACTACTGCTAGAAAGCCAAGATTGGATAAAAGTTGTGGGGCAAGCCAATGACGGAAATGAGTTATTACGCGTGGTTTCAAAACAAAAACCCGATCTAGTACTCACAGACATTCGAATGCCTAAAACAGACGGAATCACCGCGACTAAACAGATAAAAAGTATGTTCCCCGACTGTAAGGTTATTGCCTTTAGTATGTTTGATCAAGAAGAAATAATATTGCAGATGAAAGAAGCAGGAGCATCAGGATATTTGATGAAGAATGCATCTTTAAAAACCTTGCTCGAGGCTATTAAAGTTGTGGCTGAGGGTCAAGAATATTTCGAGAATTTACCTAAAAAAAGTGCTACAGAAAAAGTAATCTCTTTAACACCAAGAGAAAAAGAAATCCTTACACTAATCGGAACAGGCAAAACAACCAAAGAAATAGCAGATGTTTTATTTATTAGTGAAATGACCATCGGAACACATCGAAAAAACATTTGCAGAAAACTCAATCTTGAAGGAAGACTAGAACTAATAAGATATGCTACCGAAAACAGATTCGACGCATAAATGAAGTTTTAAATCATTCTTTGAGAAATACTATTTTCCTGAACATAACCAGAACAACTAGAAAATAAATCATATAAGTAAGAGCGTGTGCTATAACAAGCCCTTCTGCATCATAGATTTGCATAAAGTAACTACTCGACAAATAAAGAATCAGGATCGACAGAACTTCAGTAGACAGAAAAGCTATAGTTTTCTTTTTCGCAAAAAACTGATAGCCTAAAATCATTGAGCACACTTTAAATAAATCGCCGACAAGCTGCCATAAAAACAAATCAGAAAGCACCAAAAATCTTTCGGAATAAATCAGTAAAATAAGGTAATCTCTTAAAAAATAGAGCAATAAACCTCCTACTATAAACATCGGAATCACACTCTTATAATACTCAAAAAACACTGATTGTGTTTGTTTATCTGAACTCGATTGAGATAGTTTCGGAAAAAAATAAACCGACAAAAGCGTAGAAACAAACATCAAATAAAAAGAAGCCAATCTATACATAGCTTCCCAATTCCCTGCATTCTCTAGACCAATAGTCTGTATCGCCTCGGTTCGGATTTGTAAATAAATAAGCGGAAGACAAAAAGCCGACACAAAAGCCATAAGCGAATAAGCTGATAGTTTTTTTATAACTGAAAAATCATACACTCCCTTTTTGATGTAATGCTTTAAGCTCAACGATTTGGATATCCAAACCCAACTCACCACAAACAAAAGAGCCGGAACAATCGCCATCGCCAATAAAGCTCCCAATGTTTTAAATATTAAAATCATAGATACCGAAAACACAAAACCAAGAAGATTTCCAGCAATATTGATATAAATAACTTTCTTAAATTCAGAAAGGCCGTTGATAATAGCAATCAAAAATATATTCAGTGCAAACAGCGGAATGGTCAGAGCAGTAACCCTAAAAACCTGAGAGAAGTTATATTCAGTGCCAAAAATTTTTGTGTTCCAATAATCTGCTAATACAAAGAGTGGAATCGAAACCAATAATGAAGCCCCTAAAAGCGTCCAAAAAACAGTCGAAATAATTTTCTTTAATTCGTCTTCGTTTTTATTATGTTGGGCTACATATTTGACGATACCATTATTGAAACCCAAAACCGCTATAGTTTCGAGCGAAGTAATAAAGTTTCGCAAATTACCTAGCAACGCCACACCCGAAGGTCCTAAAACCTTAGCCACTACAGAAGTAGAAACCAATCCGGTAACAATGCGAATCATCACACTCACACTGTTTATAGAAGTGATTTTGAAAATAGGGTTTTGAAATATAGAGGTGAGTAGTTTCAAGTTACATATTTAAATTTCAGACACAAAAAGCTGTTTTTGCTACTAATATTTGTTCAGACAATCAATAATTACAGAAACTTCATCATCAGAAATCACAGGACTAATCGGAATGCTTAGCACTTGATTATGTATTTTTTCGGTTATCGGAAAAGATAGATGAGCAAAAGCTTTCATTGCTTTCTGCTTGTGAGGAGCAATCGGGTAATGAATCAGTGTTTCTATATTGTTGTCAGATAAATGTTTTTGTAAAGCATCTCTATTTTGTGTTCGAATTACAAACAAATGAAACACATGATTTTGGCTTTCGTCATACAAAGGAAGAGTAATCTTTTCGTTTTTAATTTCTGATAGATAACGTTTTGCTACTTCCCTCCTTCTTTGATTTTGCTGGTCTAAATCTTTAAGCTTAATTCTTAAAAACCCAGCTTGTATTTCGTCAAGACGAGAATTAACACCAATAAATTCGTTTTCGTATTTTATTTGAGAACCATAGTTGCGTAAAGAAAACAACATCGCAGCCAGCTGTTTATCATTGGTCGTTATCGCACCACCATCTGCCAAAGCACCTAAGTTTTTGCCCGGATAAAAACTAAAGCCCGAAGCATCAGATAGATTACCTGCTTTTTTGCCCGACAAGTATTCTGCTCCATGTGCCTGAGCGGCATCTTCGATAACCAACAATTGATGCTGTTGAGCTATTTGGCTGATGCTAACCATGTTAGCCAATTGTCCGTATAGATGCACAGGCAAAATGGCCTTGGTTTTTGAAGTGATGTGTTTTTCGATTTCGTGGCAACTAATGTTATACGTATCTAAATCAGGCTCGACCAAAACAGGAACTAAGTCATTTTGAAGAACAGCAATAATCGAAGCGATATACGTGTTGGCCGGCACAATTACCTCATCGCCTTTTTTCAGCTTCCCTAACTCTTTATACGCCCTAAAAATCAACACTAATGCATCTAAACCGTTGCCCACTCCGATACAGTATTTTACCCCACAATAATCAGCAAATTCTTTTTCAAACCCTTTAACTTCATTGCCAAGAATATACCAACCTGTGTCTAAAACCTGTTGGAATTTCTGCTGAAAAGCTCTTTCGTAAGGCTTGTTTATGTTATGTAAATCAAGAAATTTTATCATACTTCAAGTAGTTGTTCTTTACTTTTTTTGTCCAAATCGACTATTATAGGTGCAAATCCAGCTCGTAAAAATCTTGAACAACTGTTTTGGCCCCAAAGCTTTCTTTCCAATAAGATAAGCCTTGGTTTAAAACCCTGCCACTATTTTCGTTTGAGGTTCCGAAATCAAAATATTTTTTTCTGGAGGCATATTTTTTAATCAAAAAGTCATACAAAAAATCCAGACTTCCTAACCTACTTCGCTCAGCATTGCTCCCGATATATTGCGAATGGACTACATTTTCGGTTTCGAATATCGTCGTCCCTGCCACAATTTTATCTTCAAAATATACATTATATTGCTTGATATTATCAGGAAAACGGGAATGTAAGAGTTTTATTTCGTCAAGCGAATGAACCGGCTTAGCCTGATGCTTTTCGGCTAAAACCGGAATTAAAATCTCGTTCCAGAACTCCGAAAAATCGGTCGTTTGTTTTATCTTCAAGTTATGTTTTTCTCCTTTTTTAATTTCTGTCTTTCGTGACGACGAGAGTTTAACAGGCAAGCTATAGTCAATCACCGATAAGGTATCTCTGCGTATTAGTTGGGCGTTTTTCAGAAACAAAACATATAGCAATTCATCTGAAAAACAAGTAGTATAAACGGAAGGGATTACTTTAAAGTAGGCTTTTTTAAAGTTTTGCTTAGCCCATACAACAATACTTTCAAAGATTTCAATAAAAGCCGAAAGTTTAACAGATTCTCCAACAACCACCCCCCCGTATGTGAGTCCTTGATGGGAGTGTAACGCCTCTCCTATTTGGTTTGCCGGTAGTAGGGCCACTAATTTATCTCGGTCAAAAACCATCAGCGAAAAGTCTTCAAAACGATCTTTATGATAATCCATAAAATCACGATGAAAAAGAAAAGTCGCATTTTTAGCCTTAACTATAAATTGGTTCCATAACTCAAAATCATCAGAAGTATATCGCCTTACCAAGTAATTTTTCACAACTCAAAATTTAAAAAGTAAAAGTAATTAAAATATTTGATACTTCCTCTGGCTATTGATATTGACATTGCCATCGATATTGTTTATTTTTGCCAAATGCAATTACAAAAACTCCATCTACTTAATTATAAAAACTTTTCTGAAATCAGTCTTGATTTTGATGCTAAAATTAACTGTTTTGTGGGTCGAAACGGAATCGGGAAGACCAACCTGCTTGATAGCATTTATCACTTAGCCTACGGAAGAAGTTACTTTAATTCTATCGGAATTCAAAACATCAAACACAACGAGGATTTTTTTGTAATTGATGGGCAGTTTCTCAAACAAGACCGAACTCACCAAATTGTTTGTAGTCTAAAAAAAGGGCAAAAAAAGGCCCTGAAAAAAAACGGAAAAAACTACGATAAATTCTCTGAGCATATTGGGTTTATTCCGCTGGTAATTATCTCACCTTCAGACAGTGATTTGATATCAGAAGGAAGTGAAACCAGACGGAAATTTATCGATGCTATTATTTCACAATTAGATTCAAGTTACCTCACTCAACTTATTAATTACCAAAAAGTTGTATCTCAGCGCAATGCACTCTTGAAGTATTTTTTTATCAATCAGCTTTTTGATAATGACACCCTATCAATTTATAACGAGCAACTCGCCGAAATAGGTGCTTTTTTACACGAAAAACGAAAAGAATTTTTAACCGACTTCATCCCTATTTTCAACAAATATCACTCGATTATAACGAGCAGTAACGAACAAGTAAACTTGGTTTATGACAGCCAACTTTTTGATAAAAACTTGTTGTTGCTTTTGCAAGAAAGTTTACCCAAAGACAGAGCGGTGCAATATACGACCGTGGGCATCCACAAAGACGATTTGCTTTTTGAGATCGAAGGCAATCCTATCAAAAAATTTGGCTCACAAGGACAACAAAAATCGTTTCTTATTGCCTTGAAATTAGCTCAATTCGAATTTGTCAAACAACAAAATAACGTAAAACCTATCTTACTTTTTGATGATATTTTTGATAAATTAGATAAATTCAGAGTAGGAAAAATTATTGAGTTAGTTAACGAAAATACATTCGGGCAAATATTCATATCAGACACAGATGAAGAGCGTACTGAAAATGTCATCAAAAACACAAACCAACCCTACAAAGTCTTTCACCTATAAAGATTTAACGTGGTTTTATGAGCATCCGCCTATTTTAGATTTCAACTAATTGAAGTATCTTTGCAAGATGAAACAAAAAGTTGTAGTTGGTCTTTCTGGCGGAGTAGATTCGAGTGTGGCAGCCTACCTTTTAAAAGAGCAAGGCTATGATGTCATTGGGCTTTTTATGAAAAATTGGCACGATGATTCGGTTACTATATCTGATGAATGCCCGTGGCTCGAAGACAGCAATGATGCACTTTTGGTAGCAGAAAAACTCGGAATTCCGTTTCAAACCATAGATTTAAGCGAACAATACAAAGAGCGTATCGTTGACTATATGTTTAATGAATATGAGCAAGGACGAACTCCTAACCCAGATGTGCTGTGCAATCGCGAAATAAAGTTTGATGTGTTTATGAAAATTGCCCTAGATTTGGGAGCAGATTTTGTAGCCACCGGGCATTATTGCCGTAAAGACACTATTCATAAAGACGGAAAAAACATATACCGCTTGCTTTCGGGTGCAGATGCTAACAAAGATCAATCTTACTTTTTGTGCCAACTCTCACAAGAGCAACTGGCCAAATCCCTATTCCCGATTGGCGAGCTCACAAAACCCGAAGTAAGAGAAATTGCCACACAACTCGACCTGATTACAGCAGAGAAAAAAGACTCACAAGGTTTGTGCTTTATCGGTAAAGTTCGTTTACCCGAATTTTTACAACAAAAACTACAACCTAAAGAAGGTTTTATTTATGAAATAGAGAACGATTCTGAAATCTATGCAAGCAAAAAACCTGCTTTCTCGAGCTTAGAAGAAGAATTGGCTTTTGAATCAACTCCTTATAAATATTCTCCCCAAGACGGTAAAAAAGTAGGCACGCATCAAGGCGCTCATTATTTTACTATTGGTCAACGTAAAGGACTTAATGTAGGCGGAACCAAAGAACCTCTTTTTGTGATTTCGACGGATATCCAAACCAACTCTATTTATACCGGACAAGGCAATTATCACCAAGGACTCTTCAGAAAAGCTCTTTTCGTAAAAGATAACGAAATACATTTTATTCGTAAAGACTTAATTCTTAAAAACGGAGAATCTCTCGAGGTAATGGCACGTATTCGCTATAGACAACCTCTTCAAAAAGCCAGATTACATCGGTTTGAAAGCGGTATGTATGTCGCTTTTGAATTCCCTCAATCTGCCATTACCGAAGGACAATTTGTTGCTTGGTATCACGATGACGAACTTATTGGTTCAGGAGTAATAAGTTAACTCAAAAAAACATATCTTTGCCAAGCAGACCGCCTTATCGCTCTTAATTATTTAAGGGAGGAAAGTCCGAGCATCACAGAGTAGCATAGTGGGTAACACCCACCGTTCGTTTTAAACGAAAAGGACAAGTGCAACAGAAAGAATGTACAGGTAATGCTGTAGTGAAATCAGGTAAACTCTATGCGATGAAATACCAAGTAAACCGGTTGTCAAGAGTTACTCGCTCAATGCCGGAGGGTAGGTAGATAGAACGTGTCAGCAATGGCGAGTCCAGATAAATGATAAGGTATCGTCTTTCACAGGCGAGAACAGAACTCGGCTTATAGGTCTGCTTTTTTTTAATAACTACTTCAACGTCTTTTATGATAGGTTCATAAAATAATTTAATGACGTTTCTTTATCTTTTTGTAGTTGGTTTTTTAATTCTTCTAACGAAGCAAATTTTTGTTCGTCCCTAATTTTATCGAGGATAGTAATCTGAATAGTTTGGTCATAAATCTCTTGGTCAAAATCAAAGAAATGAACTTCTACGCTTTGCCTTGTTCCACTTACTGTAGGGTTAAAACCAATGTTCATCATTCCGCATAGCTTTTGATTGTTTAGCCATGCATTCACAATATAAACTCCAGTTTTAGGGATGAGTTTATAGTCTTGCGAAACTTTGAGATTAGCAGTAGGGAAACCGATAGTCCTACCTAATTTTCTCCCTTGAATCACCTTGGCATCAAAAAAATAATCGTAGCCTAAAAATAAATTGGCTTGTACAATTTCGCCACTCTCTAATGCTTTTCTGATTTTGGTAGAACTGACCGAAACTTCGTCTATTTCTTGAGCCGAAATTTGTTCTACTTCAAAACCATATTTTGCTCCAAAAACGACAAGTTCGTCTATACCAGCGGTTCTATTTTTGCCAAAGCGATGATCATAACCGATGACGATTTTCTTGAGGTTTAACTTTTCTACTAATATTTGCTCTACAAACTCTTCGGCGGTGAGCTGAGAAAAAGTTTTGTCAAACGGATGAATGATAAGTGAATCTAACCCGAGATGAGTGAGGAGCTGAATTTTCTCGTCAATTGTGTTAATCAATTTAATGTCTGAATCTTTTTGCAAAACCATTCTGGGGTGCGGAAAAAAAGTAAGAATAACCGATTCTAACCCTTCTTTTTGTGCACTTTTGGTCAATCGTTCGATGATTTTTTTATGCCCAATATGCACTCCGTCAAAGGTTCCGATAGTCAGAACTGTAGGTTTTTGCGATTGGTAAGACGATATATGATTAAAAATTTTCAAGGCATTTTTTTAATATTGAAGGCAAAAGTAATTATTTACTGCCAATTGAACTAATTTATCACAACTACTGATGGAGCAATTCTACTTCTGCATTCGGATTAAAAAGATAAATTTTACCGGTTGCCACTTCCATACATTCGTATCGTTTGACACGAATAGCAATTTTTTTGAATATTTTTCCGTTGTGGATTCTAAAAGTACTTCCGTAAGGAATTTCAAAGACATAATTTTTGTCATTTGGCTTGTCATATTGTTTGAGTGCCAAAGCCAAAGTTGCATCGGTATCGCTACTTGCTCTTGGGTTTTTGAAATGTCGTGCCAAAAGAGGGAGTAAATGACCCGGGAAAACTTCTGGGCGAATAAACGGAATCATCAATCGCTGAAAAGTGTACTTCCATTCTGCTCCATGGGGCAAGATGTTTTTTCCAAATTTTTCAAAAGCAACCAAATGAGCAATTTCGTGAATAAGTGTAATAAAAAAACGATATTTGTTTTCGCTAGCATTCACCGTTATCTGATGGGTTCCGTCAGGGTTTCGTCTATAATCTCCGTGACGGGTAATTCTTTGATTGACAATCTTCAGATGCACATTATTGGCTTTTATAAGCTCAAACGTCGCCTCTAAAGCAAATTCAGGAATGTAACGAGCTAGAGTGTTTTTCATTAAAAATAAAAAGTATTTGCAATACAAAGAAACAAATTTATAATTTAAATCTGTTATTTTGCAACTTTCAAGCCTATTACTTAGTGTGGGCTTATTCATAATAAGGTTTTGTTTATCTTTGCTTAAAAGAATTTTATGACAAAAATTTCGGGAGTTATCATCGCCTACAACGAAGAAAAGTTTATCGAAAACTGTTTAAAATCTATTGTTGACATAGTAGATGAGATTGTGGTAATCGATTCGTTTTCTACCGATAGAACAAAAGAAATCTGTTTGAAATACGGCGCTCGTTTTATAGAAAATAAATTTACAGGTTTTACAGATCAAAAAAACTTCGCCAATAACCAAGCCACGCATGATTATATTCTTTCACTCGATGCTGATGAGGCACTCTCTGAAGGATTGAAAAACTCTATTTTGGCTGCCAAACAAAATCTTGTTTATGACGGATATTCTTTTAACCGACTCAATAACTATTGCGGAAAATGGATCAGGCACTCCAATTGGTATCCGGATAATAAAACTCGCTTTTTTAACAGGCATAAAGCCAAATGGGTGGGCGAGAATAATCTTCACGAAATAATAGTTTTAGACCACCCACAAAACAAAGGTAATCTAAAGGGAGATTTGTTACATTGGGCGTATGAATCTTATCAAGAACATCACGCAAAAGTAAATCAGTATACACAAATAGCAGCAGATAATTACTTTAAAATAAAGGGAAATAAAAAAAAGATAAGTATACTAAAAATACTGTCGAGTTCTTTTTGGAAGTTCTTTAAAAATTATTTCTTAAAGAAGGGCTTTTTAGATGGTTTTCAAGGTTTTGTCATCTGTTGTTTTGCTTCGTTCGGAACCTTTTTGAAATATATAAAAATAAGAGAGTTACAACAAAATTCTAAAAACTCAAACATATGAAAATAGGATTTGATGCAAAACGATATTTTCATAACACTACCGGATTAGGAAATTATAGTCGGGATTTAGTGCGGCTACTCTCTGAGTACTATCCAGAAAACACCTATTATCTATACAACACCAAACCCAATATAGAACGCTCTGCATTAGTGAATACAAAAAACACCATTGAGCGACTCCCCTCTTCTTTTTTTGGTAAAAAACTAAAAAGCCTTTGGAGATTGTTTGGGGTAAACAAACAAATCAAAAGAGATAGCCTTGATATTTTTCACGGGCTTTCGGGCGAAATCCCCATCGGACTATCAAAAAACATAAAATCAGTAGTAACCATTCACGATTTAATTTTTATCCGTTATCCTGATTTATATTCTTTTTTTGACAGAAAAATTCATTTTAGCAAGTTCAAATATGCCGCAAAAAACGCAGATTGTGTGATTGCTATTAGCCAGCAAACCAAAAAAGATATTATCAGCTATTTAAAGATAGAACCCCATAAAATAAAAGTAGTCTACCAAGGATGTTCCGATGTTTTTAAGCAAGAATCTTCGATAGAAGAGAAACAGTTGGTCAGCAAAAAACTCAATCTTCCTGAGCAGTTTGTGTTAAACGTGGGCACTATCGAAGAGCGTAAAAACGCACTAACAATTTTAAAAGCCATCAAAAACATAGATACAAAACTGGTTTTGGTCGGGCGAAAAACAAAATACTATCAGCAATTAGAAAGTTATGCCAAAGAGCATAATTTGCAAGACAAAATTATCCATCTGCAAGGAATTTCTCAAAGAGAATTAGCCATAGTCTATCAGTTGGCAACAGTAATGGTTTATCCGTCTATTTTTGAGGGTTTCGGAATTCCTATTATCGAAGCTTTGTTTTCTAAAACTCCAGTAATCACAACCAATTCAGGCGTCTTTCCTGAAGCCGGTGGCCCTGATAGTATATATCTAAATCCGTTAGACGAAAAAGAAATGCAACAAAAAATTGAGCTTTTACTTTCTGATAAAAACCTAAGAGAAACCATAGCTGAAAAAGGATATCACTATGTCCAAAAGTTTACAGACAAACAAATCGCTCAACAGTTGATTTCGGTATATAATAACATGACCAACTTATGAAAATAGCGTTTTTTAATTCGACAACATTCTGGGGAGGAGGAGAAAAATGGCATTACGAAACTGCAGTTAGTTTTGCGGCAATGAATCATCAAGTTTATTTTTTCGGAAATCCACAAGGAAAAATTTATGACAAACTAAAGCGTCACTCCACCATTAAATTCATGCCTGTTCATTTATCGAATTTAAGTTTTTTAAACCCTATTAAAATTACTCAATTAACTAAAGTTTTAAAAAGAGAACAAATTGAAGTAATTATTATCAATCATCCGGGAGATTTAAAGATTGCAGCTCATGCAGCACATAAAGCAAACGTAAAACGCATAATATATCGTAGAGGTTCGGCAATTCCTATCAAAAACAGATTCTTAAACCGTTATATTTTCAAAAATTGGGTCACTGATATTTTGGCTAATTCGCAAGCGACAAAAAAAACGATATTGCAAAATAATCCTGACTTGTTTCCTGAAAAAAAAATCAAAGTGATTTATAATCATATTGATACAAAAGAGTTTTTAAACAGAAAATTCAACACAAAAATAAAAAGACAAAACAACGAATTAATCATCGGTAACTTAGGAAGACTCTCCTATCAGAAAAATCAGAAATTTTTAATTGATTTGTCAAAAAAATTATCCGAAAATAATATCAAACATAAAATTTATATTGGTGGAATCGGAGAGTTAGAAGAGCAACTCAAACAATATAATAAAGAGCAACGTACTGAACAAAACGTAATTTTCACTGGTTTTGAAACAAATGTTAAAGACTTTCTTTCGGGTATAGATCTGTTCTTTCTGCCTTCTGTATGGGAAGGATTCGGGTATGTTTTGGCAGAAGCAGCCTTGTGCGAAAAGCCTTGTATAGCTTTTGATACCAATAGCATGCCTGAGCTGGTTTTGGACAATCAGAACGGATTCTTAATTCCTGAAAATGATTTAGATGAAGCAGTAAAAAAAATAAAAAAGCTAATCAAAACACCTGAGCTTATCAATAATTTAGGACAGTCAGGCAAAGAGTTTGTAATTACTAACTTCTCTAAAGATATAATTCTAAAACAGCTTCAAGACTATATTTTTGTATCGGAATAATATAGTTTAGGAAGCTTTCCAATTCTTAATTTTTTTTACCTAAATTTGTCCTCTGTGAATATTTTATTGAAGAAATGATAGACAAGATTAAACACCACATTCAAGAAGTTCGTGCTTTTCAAACTGATAATAAAGAGGCATTAGAGCAATTCAGAATTAAATATTTAAGTAAAAAAGGAATTCTCAACGAATTTTTTGCTGCCTTTAAAACGGTTCCGAACGAACAAAAAAAAGAATTCGGACAAGTAATCAATGAGTTAAAAAGTATAGCCGAAAATAAAGTAAAACTTATTCAGGACTTTCTGGATAGTAAAGAAGAACAAAAAGGAATTTATGGAGATTTGACCAGAACGGGCTATCCGTTAGAATTAGGCTCAAGACACCCGATTTCTGTGGTTAAAAATCAGGTGTTAGAAATCTTTTCACACATCGGATTCAATGTTTCTGACGGTCCGGAAATTGAAGACGATTGGCACAATTTCTCAGCACTTAACTTGCCTGAGTACCATCCGGCAAGAGATATGCAAGACACTTTTTTCATTCAAACCAATCCAGACACTTTATTAAGAACACATACTTCATCGGTTCAGGTACGTTATATGGAGAACAATCAGCCACCCATTCGCACAATCTCTCCCGGAAGAGTATTCAGAAACGAAGCTATTTCGTCTCGGTCGCATTGCATTTTTCATCAAGTGGAAGGTTTATATATAGATAAAGACGTATCGTTTGCCGATTTAAAACAAACACTCTTGTATTTCACAAAAGAAATGTTCGGAAAATCAAAAATACGCTTACGCCCGTCTTATTTTCCGTTTACAGAACCAAGTGCCGAAGTAGATATCTATTGGGGTTTAAATACACCTACCGATTATAGAATTACCAAAGGAACAGGGTGGCTTGAGATTATGGGCTGCGGAATGGTTGACCCTAACGTACTTGAGAATTGCAAGATAGACTCAAAAGCTTATTCTGGCTTTGCTTTCGGAATGGGAATTGAGCGAATGGCAATGCTTTTATATCAAATAGATGATATCAGAATGTTTTATGAGAATGATGTCAGGTTCCTCAAACAATTTGAATCAAGCATCTGATTGTAAACTTTTTTATACTAAACACAACGCTTCTGCGTTACAGTAAAACATTCTCTATACTTTAAGGAAACATTAAAAAAAACATAATTTGTTTTTTTATTACACTTAAAAATATAAATTTGTCCTTTCTTAAAAAAACGCTCGGAAAGCCAAACACTAATAAAACAACTCTGGGTCTTAAGAAAATATTATTAACTCAAAATAAAACTAAATTTTTTTTAAAGATGACTAACGAAACAAATGTATCGGTTGAAAACAAATCTAAAGCGAAAGGCTCTAATGTTGTTTCAGGAATTATTATCCTTATCTGTCTTGTAATAGGTTTTTTAATATGGAAGTATGTGATGGGAGATCCATCTAACTTTCAAGATAATGATCCAGTAAATGGACAACCTCTTCAAGGGAATATCCTAGGGATGATTTACAAAGGAGGAATTGTTGTACCAGTTTTGATGGGATTACTACTAATGGTTATTGTTTTTTCATTAGAAAGATTTTTTGTAATTTCAAAAGCAGGCGGAAAAGGAAACCTTGACAAATTCATCGCTCAAGTAAAAACTGACATAGCTGCAGGAAACATCAATGAAGCTATTGACGCATGTGATAACCAAAAAGGTTCTGTTGCTAATGCTATCCGTTCGGCTCTTGTTAAATACCAAGAGGTTAAAATAGAAGGATTTGATAGTGAGCAAGCAGAAGAAACTATTCAAAAAGAAATCGAGCAAGCTACTTCTTTAGAGATGCCAATGTTAGAGAAAAACATGACTATTCTTGCTACTCTTGTTTCTATCGGTACGCTTGTTGGATTATTAGGAACAGTAACAGGGATGATTAAAGCTTTCTCAGGACTAGCAACCGCAGGTGCACCAGATTCAGCAGCATTAGCAAACGGTATTTCTGAAGCTCTTATTTGTACGGCAACAGGTATTGGAACATCTACTCTTGCAACAATCACTTACAACTATTTTACTGCAAAGATTGATACCCTTACTTATTTTATAGATGAAGCAGGTGCTTCAATTACGCAAGCTTACAGAAGAGTAAGAGGTAATAAATAAAAACATTTCTCATTTAATAAACACTTAAATCAACCGAAAGGGTTGACATTAAAGTTGCTTAAATGATAATTTATAAAAAAAGAAAATGGCTAAAATAAAAATGACAAAAAAGAGCTTGAAAGTTGATATGGCAGCAATGTGTGACGTATCGTTCTTGCTACTTACGTTTTTTGTAATGACCTCTACCGCTCGTTTACCTGAGCCAGTAGAAGTAACTACACCAGCCTCTACCGTTCAAATCAAATTACCAGAATCGAATATAGCTACTATTTTAGTAGCAGACCAAAAAGCTTATTTCGGAGCCGTAGGAGTCGAAGTTAGAAAACTTATGCTCGAAAAAATGGGTAATCGATATGGGGTAACTTTTAGTGAAGAAGAAAAACAACGTTTTTCTCTAATAGAATCTTTTGGGGTGGATATCAGAGGAATGAGAAGCTTTATTGCTCTTGATGGTTCAGACCGAATGAAAGAAGGAGTTCAATCAGGATTTGTGCTCGACTCGATAGATAACCAATTATCAGATTGGATTCAATCGGCTCGTGAGGCAAATGCAGAGCTTATCGCTAAAAGAGTTGAAGCTGGAGAAGAAGTTCCTATGGAGCAACGAAGAGATATAAACATCGCTATCAAAGGTGATGCAGACGAAGATTATCCGACTATCAAAAAAGTAATTGATATCCTTCAAGAGCGAGGAAAAAACAATTTCTTTTTGGTAACAGGACTCAGATCAGAAGATTTTTAATCAATAAAGTATAGACCATAAATAATGGCAGAATTAAATACAGCCCAAAAAGGGGATGGCAAAAAAGTAAGAAGTAAGAAACAAAACCCGTCTGTAGATTTAACAGCCATGGTGGATTTGGCATTCTTATTGATTACTTTCTTTATACTTACTACTACCCTATCACAACCTCAGTCAATGGATTTGGCCATGCCAGATAAGAGTCCGACAGATCCAAATGACGCTCCAACCGAAACTCCGGCTTGGAGAACCTTGACAGTAGTTTTAGGAGAAGACGATAAGGTGGTTTGGTACGGAGGAGGTATAGACAACCCAAACCCGGGAGAAGAACCTGCGGTAGTAGGATATGGTAAAAACGGAATACGTCAAGTAATACTCGACAGGTCTAAAGAAGTTCAAGCAGACCCGAGAAGATCTAAAACCGATGAAAGCTTAGTAATTATCATTAAACCGAGTGATAAGTCAAATTACAAAAATTTAGTAGATATACTTGACGAAATGGCAATCACACAAGAAAAAAGATATGCTGTGGTCGATATGACCGAAGAAGATGAACAAATGTTAATCGAACAGGGTGCATATTAAGTGTGAATACAGAAAGTGTATTTCTTTGAATTTTTAAAAAAAGAAAATTATGAATTTATTTAAATCAGCTTGGGTAGATACTGTTTTTGAAGGCAGAAATCAGGAGTATGGTGCTTATGTTTTTCGTAAAGAAAACGGAAGAATCACTTGGATAGCTTTGATTATAGGCGCTATAGTTTTTTCTTTAGCAATCAGCGCACCGGTACTTCTAAAAATGATGGTAAAAGACGAAGTAGTTGCCGTAGACAAAAACCCTGCTGCAGATACCCAAATTGTGATGATGGAGATTTTAGCTCCGCCACCGCCTGAAGAAATTATAGAACAACCTATAGTTCAGAAACAAACCAAAACAGTTCAAGAAGTAGTAAAACATACACCTCCTGTAATTGTTGAAAGAGAGACAGTTGAACAGGAAGTTACTAGTGTTGACGAACTGAAAGACAAAATTGCAGGTTCGCAAAATATTGAAGCCTCTGAAGATGGAGAAGTTGTAATAGACAATACACACTCCGAAGTGACCATAGAAGCTGAAATTATTGACGAAAACATGATTTATACGGCCGTTGAAGTAATGCCAGAATATCCTGGCGGAATCAATGAATTTAGAAAATATGTGATGAGTAGGTTTCGTACTCCTGACGTGAACAGAGATTTAAGAGGCTCAGTTATCGTTCAGTTTGTAGTGGAACCAGACGGAAGCCTCTCGAATGTTAGAGCTGTACGTGATTTAGGTTACGGAACAGGTGCAGAAGCAGAGAGAGTAGTAAAAACGTCTAAAAAGTGGAATCCCGGAATTCAGAACGGGCGTGCAGTACGCGTTAACTATACGCTTCCTATTACTATAAACATCACAGCCAGATAATTGTGAAGCAAAATTTTAAACAGAAATTTAAGCAGAAATCGCCCCAACAGCGATTTCTGTTTGTTTTCGGATTATTCTTTTTTCTCCTATATTTGTTTATGGGATTGGCTGTTATCTTTTGGAAACAGTTTCCGTTTGATATGTCAAAAAGCAACAGAATTATCTTTGGAGCCATCCTAATAATGTATGCATTCTTGAGATTTATAAGATTATTTCAAAATAAATAACTATGAAAAAGACACTATTAATTTTTAGCGGATTATTGTTACTACTATTTGTTTTTTCGTGTAAGAAAAAAGCAGATAAACAAACTATTCTATCCGGCTCTACAACTATTTTAGTCGACGAATCTATCTTCCCTATTGTAGAAGATCAAGTCAATTTGTTTGAAAACACCTATCAAGCTAACTTTGATTTGAGCATTCAACCTGAAAATCAACTCGTGAATACTTTACTGAAAGACAGTATCAAACTGGCAGTGATGACAAGGCTATTAACCCCGGAAGAAGAAAATGTTTTCACTGCCAAAAATATAGAGCCCAAAATCACCCGATTTGCCATAGATGCTGTAGCACTAATTGCAAACAAAGTACATCAAGATTCAGTAATAGATCTAAATCAAGTTATTGCTTATTTGAAAGACAAGCCTACCTCAATAAACGGATTGGTTTTTGACAATCCGAACTCAAGCGCTACACGCTTGTTACACAATTTAGCAGAGATAGAACTTGCCTCAAACCCTACTATTTATTCTAAAGCTAATAGTGAAGAACTCATAAAGTTTATTGCAGAAAACGAAGATTATATTGGGGTTATCGGGATAAACTGGTTGACACAAACGCCTAACGAATTACAGAAATATACCCAAAACATAAAAATATTAAGTGTCGGAAGTGTTAAAAAACAGGATTCAGAGCCAATCTATTATTATCCCTCTCAGGCCAATATGGGCAAGAAATTATACCCGTTGACACGTGAGATCTTTATGTTAAATTATCAGGGAACTTCTGGTTTGGGTATGGGTTTTGCATCTTTTGTAGCATCAGACATTGGGCAAAAAATAGTGCTTACCTCAGGACTTGCCCCAATAAAGTTAGAACCTTTACAAATAAATATTACAAAATAAATAAACATAATATCAATGAAAACGATTAAACTTTTAAGCCTCTTACTAATTGGTTTCAGCCTACAGGCTCAAGATTTAGAACAAGCAAAACAGGCTATTGATGCCGAGCAATATCAAAACGCTAAAACCATTTTGAAATCTCTTGTAAACTCTAATCCGGACAGAGGAGAAAATTACTTTTATTTAGCCGATTTATATTTGATTCAGAAAAATGCCGATTCGGCAAAAATCTATTTAGATAGAGGATTACAAGCCAGAAATAACGCTCATCTGAATTACGTCGGTTTAGGGCATA
Organism: uncultured Flavobacterium sp.; assembly: GCA_964409345.1. Classification (GTDB taxonomy): domain Bacteria; phylum Bacteroidota; class Bacteroidia; order Flavobacteriales; family Flavobacteriaceae; genus Flavobacterium. The sequence goes on from CAYPCZ010000004.1 coordinate 71,978, forward strand.
TTGACCTAAACAATAATAACATTCAAGGTGCAGTTACCAATTTTAATAAAGCTACCGACAACATCAGAAGACGTGATAGTGAAGAGCTAATTCAGATAGGACGTGCTTATACCAATTCAGATAATCCGGATTATAAAAAAGCTATTGAATTTTTTATGCGAGCTCTCCAAGCCGATTCAAAATCAGCCTTAGCTTATATGTATATGGGTGATGCTTATTTGGCAGACAAAAATACAAACGATGCATATAGAGCCTATCGTGATGCGCTTAATATTGATAAAGACTTAAAAAGAGCAAAATTACAAATGGCCGTAATTACTAAAAATGCCAAAGCTTTTGCCGAAGCTACTTCTTCGTTTAACGAATTACAAGCTACAGATCCTAACTACGGCCCCGTATATAGAGAACTTGCTGAAACCTACTATTATTGGGGTACAGATAACGTATCTAAATACAGAGAATACAATCAAAAAGCTTTAGAATATTACAGAAAGTATATGTCTTTAACAGATACTTCTTTAGACTCTAGAATGAGGTATGCAGACTTTTTGATTCTTACCAAAGATTATACGACCCTTGAGGCAGAAGCTAATAAAATGAAAAACGAACTCAACGTAAACCCAAGAATATATAGATATTTAGGTTATGCTGCTTTCGAAAATAATCATTATCAAGAAAGTATTGATGCTTTAAATAACTTTTTCGAAAAAGGAGAACGCTTCATCGGAAGAGATTATTTAATCTTAGCCAAAGCAAAAGTCGCTATGGCAAAAAACAATGGTGAGATTACAGATATGGCTCTTTTTGAAGAAGCCTTGAATGACCTCGAAGTTGCCGTTCAACAAGATCCTTCTTCTGCCGCAGAATTTAGTGAATTAGGACAAGAGCTCTACACACAAGACAAATTGTATGAGGCTTCAGCCAAAGTGCTTTTAATTGCTACACAAGACCCGAACTCTCCAACCTTTATTTTGGACAATCTATATTTAGGAAACGCTATTTTGTTTCACTCATCAGCCATCCACAACGAAAAACTTCAAAATGAAGAAGAGTTTACAGCCGAAGAAAAGGCAGCTTTTGACGCTTTCTTAGAAAAAGCCAATCAAGCCTATGATTATGTAACTGATTTTTCGTTTACCACTCAAGATGCACACGCCAATAAAGCTAAAGTAAACCGTTTGATAGCAAGCGAAGAAGCACTTGAAAAAGCAGTAGAAAGCTACGAAAACTATATTCAGGTAGTTAACGAAAAAGGTGAAGAAGAGCTATCTAAAGATAGAACAAAAAGAGAGCTATTAGCAGGCCACTTATTTTTAGGTTCGCAATATTCACAAGCTGATAAAGCCAAAGCCATTGAGCATTTTGAAATTGCTCTGACGCTCAATCCAAGCGAAGCTAATGAAATCTATATTAACGATTCAATTAGCGTGCTAAGAGGAGAATAAAGTAAACCTAAACCTTAATAAAACTATAAAGAACAGCAGTAAATTAAAGTTTACTGCTGTTTTTTTATGCTTTATAAGTTATACTTAAGTTTTCATATACTACACAATTCATATGTTTTTTGATAGATAAAAACGAGGCTGTAATAAACAAAACCTCTTTACTGATACTATTTTTTAATTTAACGTCAAGGCACCTAAAATTTCTTTTGACATAAAAGGACCGCCGGGATATTTGGCTGTGTAATCTAAATTGAGCCAAACTTGACCACGTTCGTCAATATGGTAGTGAATTTCTTTATTCTTGCTCTCCTCGACAAATAGTACTTCACGGATTAAATAGTTGACCGTTTCCAAGTCAGATTTACTCCCAATAAGCATTTCTGGATAGATATGGGCTTGAGTATGAATAAGTCGGGGCGTCCCTCCTATGGCTCGAATAGCAGCAGCCATCAGCACAGCATGGTCATCACAATCACCCGAGAAATGCTGTAATGATTCTGAAGCTGTAGCAATATACTCTCTACCTTTAGGGTCGTTTACGTAGTTCCAATTACTCTGTATCTCTTTAAAAACTGCAAAACACTGAATCACCTGTCTGTACTTCTGATAGCCTCTAATATCTTTGAAATGCTTAGTTGTGGCGCTTACAGCAAAGTTTCTTACCTCCGGATTATTATATTCTATGGCTTTAATAATTTTTGATCGATTCGGAAAAGGCAATAATTTCGACACAATAATATCTTGAGGATGTGGGCTTTCTGCCATTGCAAAAATCATTACCCGATAATCATCAAACACACTCCTAAAATTATAACCTCCGAAAAGGGTTCCGTAAAAAAGAAAAAGTAAATAAAGAACTATCGAAATAATAATTACTTTTCGCATCAAGCGCAAAAGCAACTGGATTATAACTATTAACACTATAAAAATCAGAATTCTGTCGATATGAAAACCCCACTGAGGGTCGATAACATTTTGATGGATGATAATAAAAATCGGAATAGCAATCAGCAGATTCAAAAGAAAAATAATAATATTGTCCCATGGCTTTTTAATGGTAAGTTTTTGGGAAGATAATTTTATTTTTTCTTTGATAGTCAGCTTCATAAGTCTTTTGTCAGATTGCTACTGCATCTACAAAAGTACCTTTTTTATTGATAATGTTAAGCTCCAAAAGTTGATTTTGAATATTGTTTAACATTTTCTCATCCAGATTCTTCTGACTCCATTGGGTAAGCGAAAGCCACTCGCGAATATCTTCTATCTTTTGATTGTATCGGTTTGAGAGCATTCTGTCTATACTCGGAATTTGTTTGAATTCGCTTGTAGTTTGGTTAATGATTCTCAGAATACTTCCGATGGTTTGCGGGTGCTGCTCTAAAGCTTCATTCCTTACTGCTATCACAAAACTTACCCACGGGGTAGGACAATCGGCAATTCGTCTGAATATTCCTTGATCTACGATAGGTTTGGTCATAAAGCGTTCCCACATAAAATAATCTGACTCTCCTTTTGTAAGTGATTCTACAGCTCCGTCAAGTGTATTAATCACTTCAAATTCCAACTGTGAGGTACTCCAGCCGTTGTTTCTGGCATTAACAAAAGCCATCAAGTGTGAGCCGGAGCCATATCGGCTTATGGCCACTTTCTTTGCTTCTAAATCTTCAATTTTTTGATAAGGAGAATCGGCACTTACGTGAATACCCCAAATCAAGGGCGATTGTACAAAAACTTGAACAATTTTACTTTCATTTCCTTCGAGAATATCTTTGATAATTCCTTCGGTCAAAATAACTGCCATATCGGTTTCTCCGTTTCGGAGCATTTGGCAAAGCTTTCCTGTGCCCTCAGGTACATCTGTCCATTGCAAATCAATGCCTTCGGCTTTAAATTCTCCGCCCTCTATACACAAATGCCATGGCAAATTAAAATGCTCGGGAACACCTGCTATTTTTATGGTTTTCATAATTGTTTTGGTTTTTTGAATGTTAAACTTACTAAATAAACTATAAGTTTTATAATAATTATTTGCTTCTCTTTTTATTCGACAAACTTATTTAAAGTATAAATAATCAGCTCATCTACAACTTTATAGGCGTTCTCAGTAAAAGTTCCGTTAGCACGATTGGCAATAATTGCGTTAAGTGCCAAAGCATGATGTCCTAATAATTTAGAGAGACCATAGATGGCAGCAGTTTCCATTTCCAGATTGGTCATTCGAGTTCCGTTATAATCAAACGAATCCATTTTTTGATTTAGCATGGGGTCTTGCACATTGAGTCTTAAAACTCTTCCTTGTGGTCCGTAAAATCCGCCTGCTGTACCAGTAAACCCTATAAAGGTTTTTTCACTTGAGAATTTTTTGAGTAACGTTTCACTTCCTTTAATAATATAAGGTCTCCCCTTTTTCAGATCCCATTGTGTATGAGCTATAAAAGCATCTTCGATGTCTTTTTCACAAATATCCTCAATCAGATACGAGCGCATTAGGTTATCCATTCCCAAACCATATCGGCTGGCTACAAAGCTATCTACGGGAATATCTGCTTGAAGCGAACCAGATGTTCCTACTCTTATTATATTTAGCGAAGTATGTTCGTCTTTAATCTGCTTGGTAGTAAGGTCGATGTTTATTAAAGCGTCCAGTTCGTTAACTACAATATCGATATTATCGGGACCGATTCCGGTCGAAATAACCGTCAGGCGTTTTCCTTTGTAGGTTCCTGTTTGGGTTTTAAATTCTCGTTTCTGAGTCGAAAACTCGACAGAATCAAAATGTTGCGTAATTCTTTCGACCCTATCTTGATCGCCTACAAATATAATGTCTTGAGCAACATTTTCTGGTTTCAGATTAAGGTGATAAATACTCCCGTCTGCATTTAGTATAAGTTCTGATGATTTCATTATTAAAATTTTAAAAGATGATTATAAAAAGTTCAAACATTTTTATACCGTATCATAATACAGCGCTTTAATAATACCGTCCGAAAGGCCGATTTTAGGTACATAAATCTGTTTGGCTGCACTCCATTTCATTGCATTCATATAGATTTGAGTAGCCGGCAAAATCACATCTGCCCTATCTGCATTTAATTCTAAGTTGGTCACTCTTTCTTCATAAGTCATTTGCTTTAGCGCCTTGTATTGTGCCTGCACATAATTATATGTCAAGGGTTTAGATTGATTTTTACCAGACATTTTAAAGAGCTTATTGATATTTCCGCCTGATCCAATCAAGATTACATTTTTATAGTTTTGTGTCACTTTTTTTATCCATTTTTCAATCTCTACCCAAACCGATTCGGTTACCATTTTATTCAAAAACCTCACCGTTCCGGCTTTAAAAGATTTTGAAGCCACTATTGCTCCTTGCGAAAAAAGCGTAAATTCAGTACTTCCTCCACCTACATCTACATACAAATAGGTTTGATCTGTTTTTATAAAATGATGCAAATCTGTAGAGGCTATTATTTTGGCTTCTTTTTTTCCATCAATAATATGTATTTTTACTCCTGTTTTTTTCTTGATATGGGCTACAATTTCGTTTCCGTTAAAAGCCTCTCGCATAGCCGAGGTAGCACATGCCATATACTTTTCTACTTTATGCACTTTCATCAACAGCGAATAAGCTTTAATGGCATCCACCATTCTATCGATATTTTCTTCTGAAATTTCTCCTACCGTAAAAGCCTCTTGTCCTAAACGAATCGGGACTCGCACTAAGGAGTTTTTGCTGAATTGAGTCGACTTCCCTTTTTGTTCTACTATATTGGCAATCAATAGACGTATAGCATTAGAACCCACATCAATTGCTGCATATTTTTTTATATTTATCATTGTTTTTACTTTATCAATGGGTCTTCTGTTATCACCACTAATTGATCCCGATAATAATTATACATTTCTTGTTGCGAACGAAATTCTTTTTCTCCTGGACTTGTCACATACTGATTATCTAATTCTTCAGAATGAATACGGGCTTTTACATTAGCTTTCCATCCGATTTCAATACTATCAAGTAACTCTTGCTTGATGTCTGGGTCATAAATCGGACAGGTAACTTCAACTCGTTCGTCTATATTTCTGGTCATAAAATCAGCCGACGAAATAAAAACTTCCGGATCGCCCTGATTGGCAAAAATATATATTCTCGAATGTTCTAAATAATTATCAACAACACTAATGGCTTCAATATTCTCACTCATTCCTTTTACTCCCGGAATCAAACAACAAATTCCTCGTACGATAAGTCTTACATGCACTCCGTTCTGACTGGCTTCATACAGTTTGTCAATCATTCCCAAATCTGTTAAACTATTCATCTTTAAAGAAATATGAGCTTCTTTACCTTCAATAGCATGAAGAATCTCTCTATCTATCAACTTATAAAATCGTTTTCTGGTATAATGAGGTGAAACAATAAGGTGCTTATACCGATGTAATTTATAGTTTACTTCGAGAAAATCGAAGACTCTGTCAACTTCTTTTAATATTTTTTGGTGTGCCGTAAAAAGCGTGACATCCGTATAGATTTTGGCTGTTGATTCATTGAAGTTTCCGGTAGAAATAAATCCGTAGCGCTTGATTTTGCCGTTTTCTAATCGTTCAATTACACAAGTCTTGGCATGAACCTTAAGCCCTTTTATTCCGAAAATAAGCTCCACACCTTCTTCTTCCATCTGGCGAGAATATCTAATGTTACTCTCTTCGTCAAATCTAGCTTGCAATTCTACCTGTGCTATCACCCTTTTGCCATTTTTAACGGCATTAATGAGCGAGCTGATTATTTGAGAGTCTTTTGCCAAGCGATATAAAGTAATTTTTATCGTAGTAACTTTTGGGTCTAATGCTGCTTCTCTAAGGAATTTAATCAAATAAGAAAACGACTGATAAGGTGCGTGTAGCAAATAATCTTTTTGTGCTATATCAGCTAAGATACTTCCTTCTATACTGAGTCCTTTTATAGGAAGTGGGGACTCTTTTTGGTAAAGCAAATCTTGCCTGCCTAAATCAGGAAATTTCATATAATCTCTACGGTTGTGATACCTGCCACCCGGAATCAAACTATCTGTAGCATCAATTCCCATTTTATCCAAAAAGAAATTAAGTGTGTCGGTCTCAATTTTACTGTCATATACAAAACGTACCGGCTCGCCTACCTTTCGATCTCTAACGCCACTCCATATTTTCTCCATCAAGCTTTTGCTCATATCACCACCAATGTCAAGCTCTGCATCCCGGGTTATTTTTATCATATGAGCTGAAATACTCTGATAATCAAAAAGACTAAAAATACTATCCAGATTATGCCTGATCACATCATCTAACATAATGATATACTGTTTGTCTTGTTCTTTCGGAAGTACTACAAATCGGTTTATTGTAGGCGGAATTTCTATAATAGCATAACGTATTTCCCCATTAGGTTGCCCTGATTTAGATTTCATAACCAGCTTTATGGCTAAATAACCTGAAGTATCTTTTAATAATGGAAATTCTGCTAAATCATTCAATACAATAGTGACCAGCTCGGGAGAAACTTTCTGGATAAAGAACTCTTTGATATATTGTTCTTGTTGTTTTGAAAGCTCTGTTTCGTCAATAATAAAGATATTTTGATTCTGGAGTTCTTCTTCGATAGTACTCAAAATACGAAGACTTTCTGCTTGTTGTTTAATTACAACATCAGTTATTTTATATAAAAGCTCGTCTGATGTCACGCCTCCGAGCACCTTTTTCCCTGACTTTCCTGCCATTTGCAAACGCCGTATAGCAGCATATCGCACTCTGAAGAATTCGTCTAAGTTATTGGAGAAAATCCCCAGAAAGCGAAATCTGTCTAAAAGTGGTACTCTGTCATCGGCTGCCTCTTGAAGTACTCGAGCATTAAATGCCAGCCAACTCTTCTCTCTATCTATATATCTGTAATTGTTTTCTTTATTAAGGTACATCATAGTTGTCCGAGATTTATGCGACTTACAAATATCGGAATTGTTTTACAAAAAAAATAAAGAAAGTATTAAATTAAGTTTATCTAAAGTCTTTCGGAAAAATAATTTTCTGCACTTTGCCTTTAGCAAGAATGTTCCATTGGGTTTGCTCAAAAACCATCGACACAAAACCACAAGTAGTTACATTATCTACATATACGTTCCCAAACTCGTTAACAAAATCAGTGATAGCGGGGTTATGCCCGAAAATAATAAGGTTATCAAACCGATCATCACACTTTTTGATTTCATTTTCTAATTGTTTTTCGTCGAATGTATAGAGAGTATCTTTAAAAACAATCAATTCGTTGGGGCATTTAAGATTTTGTGCAAATATCTTAGCGGTTTCTGCTGCTCGTTTTGCCGTACTTGACCAAAAAACAAACGAATTAGGCAAATAAGGCTGTATTTGATCAGCCATCAAATAAGCATCTTTAATTCCGCGATGGGCTAATGGTCGTTCTTTATCAATAACGGGCAAATCCCAACTTGATTTTCCATGTCTTATAAGTATTAGTTTTTTCATAAGCCTGCTATTTTAAACAGACCAATATAAGTTTTTTTTCTCAAACTTCAATAAAACCCTTATAATTTTTTAGCTTTTTCGATCAACTATAATAAGTTCATTATACTTTTCCAGCTCAGAAAGTGTAAAAATAATGTTGTTTTTCTGTTTAAAACTCAATTGCAACTCCTGATTCCTTAGGTGGTCATTTTGATTTATTTTCATAGTATTAAACAAAATCACTCCTTTAGGGTCAACTAAATTATTCAATCTATCTACAAACCTTTTTTCGAATAAAAAGTCCGGCATGTTTCTATCTTGAAAAACATCCACAATAATCAAATCATATGGTTGCTCAGTTTTTTGTATAAATTTCTGTGCATCATCTATCACAATCTGTAAATTCAAAATCTTATCCAGCTCAAAATAAGTAGTGGCAACTTTTATGATTTCAGGGTCTATATCTACTCCGGTAATTTTCCCTGTAAAGCCGATTTCTTTTACTAAGGTTTTTACTACACTACCTCCTGCCAAACCCAAAACAAGAATGTTTTGCATGGTTTTTATGCGTTGAAAACCAATCTCTTTTAGCCCAAGTCTTAAAACCCTTTGTAAGCTCCCATATGAATAATTGGCATGTTGAGAGTCCATCACCAGCTTACCGTTATAAAGATTTACCTCTATAGCTTGACTAATTTTAGAATCTGCTCGATAGATATTCACCGGAATGATATAGCTCAAGAGTTTTTTAAACACAGACATTTTTTTCCAAAAATAGTAGTATTTTTACCGAAAACAATATAAATGAAACAGAGATTATATCGTTTTATATTCTTTGGGTTAATGAAATGGAAAATTACAGGCAAAATTAATCCTGAAATAAAAAAATGCATTCTATTGGTTGTGCCCCACACCAGTTGGCATGATTTCTATATCGGGGTTTTTTCGAGAGGTGTTATAAACAAACAAATGCACTTTGTAGCCAAGAAAGAATTATTTACTTTCCCTTTCGGCTATTATTTTAGGTGGATGGGTGGTGCGCCACTTAATCGCAAAAAAAATGAGAACAAAGTAGAGGCTATAGCTCGGGTATTTGAACAAAGAAAGGAGTTCCGATTAGCTATTGCTCCCGAAGGAACAAGAAAAAAGGTCAACCAATGGAAAAGCGGGTTTTATTATATCGCAAAAAAAGCCACAGTACCTATAGTGCCTGTCGCCTTTGATTGGAAAAATAAAGAGGTAAAAATAGGAAAACCTTATTTTGTAACCGATTCCATAGAATATGACATCGCTCAACTCGAAAAGCATTTTGCAAATGTGATAGGAAAAGTAAAAGAATATAGCTATAAAGTTTAATTCGCTCAAACTTAATATACGATATGCCAAAAATAATAGGACTTACCGGGGGCATCGGAAGCGGGAAATCTACCGTTGCAGACTTTTTTTCTGCTCTTGATGTGCCTGTATATATTGCTGATGATCATGCAAAAAAAATAATGGATTATCCGGAAGTAATTCAAGAAATTCAGGCAATTTTTGAACAAAATATCATTGATCAGGACGGAAAATTAAATCGTAAAAAAATAGCCTCTATTGTTTTTAATCAACCCGAGCAACTCACCCAACTTAATGCAATTGTTCATCCAAGAGTAAAGGAAGATTTTATGCGATGGATAAAAGAGCATCAAAACCATCCGTTTGTGATTAAAGAAGTGGCTATACTTTTTGAAAATCAATCAGAAAAAGAGTTTGACGAAATAATTTTGGTAACCGCCCCTGAAGAACAACGTATTGGTCGAGTAATGAAACGCGATAATATTTCGAAAGAAGAAGTTTTAGAACGTATTCAAAATCAATTACCTGATCGGGAAAAAATAAGTAAAAGCCATTATGTCATTAATAATGTAAACCTCGACAAAACTCAAAAAGAAGTAAAAAAAATATATAAAACATTAAGTAAATCATAAGTTTTAATATTTTATTGTTAATTTTAAGTTAATAGAATTTTGTTTTAAATGTTAAAATTCATATATTTGTAGTGATGAATAAAATATTGTTTCGTTTACTAGTTGTGTTGATGTCCTTATCGCTGATTGGTATTATAGCTGTTCAGGTTTACTGGATAAATTCTTCGCTCAAACAAAGCGAAGAGCAGTTTAGATATCAGGTCAAACAAGTGATTGGGAACGTTTCTGACCGATTAGAGCAGAACGAAATGAATGCTTTTGTCAGTCAATACAATAAGCTTAGAGATAGTATCGGAGGTCCGGTATCTGAAAAAGACCTGATTGCCTTTAGCTACCAACAAGTAAACGTAAATACTAACGAAGCTATACTGTACTTCAATACCATAACATCACAAGACTATAATATAGATCTTTCGTTCTTTGACAAAAATGCTGACTCAATCCCGGTAAAAACCTATAAATCAAGTAGTCGTACCGAAATTTATAGACAAAATGACTTTAAAGATAATTCTCACTCTTCAAGCAGCATACCCGATGAAGTTATCGAGCAAGAAGGAGAATTGTCACTTTTGCAAAAAGCACAATTTGAAATTTCATTAAAGAATATTGCCTCATTACAATCCATTCAAAACAGGGTTTCGGTTGGAGAATTAGAAAAAATACTCTCCGAACAATTTAAAAACTATGGCATCAATACGCCTTATGAATTTGCAATTTATAGCAATAAACTGGCAACCAAAGTAAAATCTGATAAATTTAGATATGAAAAAGAATCTACCTATTCTATTCCTGTTTTTGATGATTACGAAAGCACAAAAAATAAGATAGAACTCTTGGTGAGCTTTCCGCAAAAAGAAAGGTATCTGTTTTCTAATATCATCGGAATAACTATCTTAAGTATCATTTTTACGCTTATTATCATCGTAGCTTATATTAGTGCTTTGAATCAATCGATTAAACAGCGAAAAATTTCGGAAATAAAAACAGACTTTATCAATAATATGACCCACGAATTTAAAACTCCTATTGCTACGATAAATCTGGCCTTGGATGCTATAAAAAACCCTAAAGTTACTGAAGATAAAGAAAAAACCGCTCGTTACTTGCAGATGATACGAGAAGAAAACAAACGTATGCATGCCCAGGTAGAAAACGTACTGAGGATATCAAAATTAGAAAAAAAGGAAGTAGAAATAGAGAAAGAATCTGGAGATATTATAACTCTGCTCGACACAGCTATTGATCATATTAAGCTAATTGTTGAAAATAAAGAAGGACGCATTACCAAGCATTATCAGGCAAATCGCACCACAGTTTTGCTTAATAAGACGCACATAACCAGCGTGCTGGTAAATATTCTTGACAACGCGGTGAAATATTCTCCACAAGTGCCCATTATAAATGTATATACCGAAAATGTAAAAGACTTTTTGATTATTAAAATCCAAGACAAAGGAGCAGGAATGAGTAAAGCAGTTCAAAAACGAATATTTGAAAAATTTTATAGAGAACATACCGGGGATATTCATAATGTAAAAGGACACGGACTTGGGCTATCTTACGTAAAAACAATTATCGAAGACCACAATGGTCAGGTTTTTGTAGAGAGTGAGAAAGGAAAAGGAAGTACTTTTATCATAAAATTACCACTAATAAATTAAAATTAAAACTAAAAAAACTAAAACCAAACAAAATATTTTACAAACAATTATGGAAACACAAAAAAAAATACTTTTAGTAGAGGATGATCCGAACTTCGGAGCCATTCTCAAAGATTATTTAGCGCTAAATGACTTTGAGGTAACTCTTGCCAAAAACGGTATGGAAGGTTTAGAGAAATTTAAAAAAGACACTTTTGATTTATGTATCTTGGATGTAATGATGCCTTATAAAGACGGTTACACCTTAGCTAAAGAAATCAGAGACAAAAACAAAGAAGTGCCCATTGTTTTCTTGACGGCCAAAACAATGAAAGAAGATGTGCTTAAAGGATATAAAGTAGGCGCAGATGATTACTTAAATAAGCCGTTTGACTCAGAGGTTTTGCTCGTAAAAATCAGAGCAATCATTCAGCGTAAGGCACAAGAAGCCAGCAAACTTGACAATGCTAAATTCGAATTCCAAATCGGAGATTTTCACTTAAATTCAAAGCTACGTTTCTTAACCCTTAGAGACGAAGAGCCAATTAAACTTTCTCCCAAAGAAAACGACCTATTAAAAATGCTGGCACTTCACGAAAACGATTTGATGCCGCGTGAATTAGCACTTACCAAAATCTGGAGAGATGATAATTATTTTACCTCTCGTAGTATGGATGTGTATATCGCCAAACTCCGTAAGTATCTAAAACCCGACCCAAATGTGGAAATAATCAACATACATGGGGAAGGTTTCCGCTTAGCTATCAAAAAATAATTTAAAGCCAGTTTAACAGACTGGCTTTTTTTTATGATATTTATCATAGTACATCTTCTTACTCCTGATTACTTTTGTACAAAAGTATGAGCAAAAATGAATACCCAACTTATCAGGAAATACAATATTCCTTGTCCTCGTTATACGAGTTATCCGACCGTTCCATATTGGGAAGAAGATAAATTTTCTTACGAAAAATGGTTAGAAACTTTACGAAAATCTTTTATAGAAAGTAATTCAAGTGAAGGAATCTCGCTTTATATACATCTTCCGTTTTGTGAGAGTTTATGTACCTTTTGTGGTTGTAATAAACGCATTACCAAACAACATTCAGTAGAAGCCCCTTATGTTGATGCCGTATTAAAAGAGTGGAACTTGTATTGCCGAGAGTTTCACGAAAAACCTATCATCAAAGAAATACATTTAGGTGGCGGAACCCCGACGTTTTTCTCAACCGAGAATTTAAAAAAATTATTAAACGGAATTTTTGAAAAAGCAGAAATTGCAGCGCAGCACGAATTCAGCTTTGAAGGCCACCCAAACAATACCACAAAAGAACATTTACAAACTTTCTATGACTTAGGTTTTAGACGGGTAAGCTTCGGAGTGCAAGACTACTCTCCTACGGTTCAAAAGGCCATTAACCGAATTCAGCCCTTCGAAAACGTCAAGCAAGTAACCGATTGGTCACGCCAAATCGGCTATACCTCAATAAGTCATGATTTGATTTTCGGGCTTCCGTTTCAACAATTAGAAGACATTTTTGATACCATCGAAAAAACAATTATGCTCAAACCCGACCGACTGGCTTTTTACAGCTACGCACACGTTCCGTGGATTAAAGGAAACGGACAAAGAGGTTTTAAAGACGAAGATGTTCCGAAAGATCAGCAAAAAAGAGAAATGTATGAAAAAGGAAAGCAATTGCTTTTAGAAAAAGGTTATCTCGAAATCGGAATGGATCATTTTGCTTTGACATCCGATGCGCTTTATACATCTTATAAAAATAATACGATGCATCGAAATTTTATGGGGTACACTTCTTCTAAAACCCAACTCATGATTGGGCTCGGGGTATCATCTATCGGAGATACGTGGTATAGTTTTGCACAAAACGAAAAAAATATTGAAGAATATTATAAAGCTTTAGAACAAAATAAACTTCCTATAACCCGAGGTCATTTACTTAACCAAGAAGACTTAGTAATCAGAAACCATATTTTAGACTTGATGTGCCATTTTCAGACCTCATGGGAAGAGACTGAAAAATATTTTCTTGAAATTTCTCAAAGCTTAGACAGTTTGAAAGAAATGGAAAATGACGGTTTGGTAATACTAAACCAAAACAGTATTAAAGTAACCCAAGCCGGAAAACCATTTATCAGAAATATCTGTATGGCATTCGATTTACGACTCAAGAGACGTTCTCCTGAATCCAAACTATTTTCGATGGCAATATAGATGGCAATCTAAAACCTATGAATGATAAAGATACAAGGTCGGTTGTGCAAATCGACTTTTGTTTTTTTCCATTGCGAAACACGCATGGTTTTGATGTATTCGGTGGCTAATGTAATATCAGCTGCAATACACACATAAGTGTCATTCTGCAAAATTTGAAGTAGATCTTCGAGAAGTTTATTGTTGCGGTAAGGAGTTTCTATAAAAATTTGAGATTGATTTTTTTCAAACGAAGCTCTTTCAAAGTTTTTCAAAGCGTTCTTTTTCTCAGATTTATCAATAGGTAGATAACCGTTAAAAGCAAAACTTTGTCCGTTGAATCCCGAAGCCATCATTCCCATAAGTATCGAAGAAGGGCCAACCATCGGAACCACCTGAATTCCTTTTTCGTGAGCTAATTTAGCAATCACAGCTCCTGGGTCTGCAATTCCCGGGCAACCTGCCTCGCTCATTAAACCTACGTTAATTCCGTTAAGACAAGGTTGAAGCATCTGGGAATATTCAGAAATATCGGTGTGTTTGTTCAGTAAACTGATTTTAAGTTCGGGTTGTTTTTTTTCAGGGTAAATTTTTTTGATAAATCGTCGTGCTGTTTTTTCGTTTTCGACAATGTAATAATCTATCATTTCGATAGTTTTTGCAACCGATTCGGGAAGCACATCTTTCGGATTGCTTTCCTCTCCCATCATTACGGGAATCATATATAATTTACCTTTGTTCATCGTTTAGTTTTTAAAGCCCGAAGCTCGAAGTCCGAAGTCCGAAGTTAATTTTTTAGACTTTCAATAAAGAAACCCAAGTATCTCTTTCTTTTTCGTACACGATAAATTTATATTCTTTCTAGGTTGTTTTAACTTTGAAAATGTTGTTTATAAGCCCTAAATACGTCTGTTTATCGACTCCAGTAAATTCGTTTAACGGAATTTCAACTGTATTGTTTTTAGAGCTTTTGGCTTTGAAAATCAGTCTTTTATCGGTTAAAATAATTTTCCCTGTATCAGAGTTTAAATTGGCTCTGCTTTCCATTTTTAATTGTTCGTCATCAAAGAGTTCGATCGCTATTTTATCCAAATCTTTTTTGCTAAAATGCTCCGTTATAAAAGGAACAATAAATCCCATTGTTCCTCCAAAAAAAAACAGTGTGAAGAATAAATAAACTAATGTGAAATTCTTCTTCCGAAGCCATTTTAAAAAGTGTCATTATACAAGCATACGTCAATCCCATAAAGGCTGCTTGTATGATTTTTTGTTTTAAATTTTGTTTTACCATAATTGTATTTTTAGCCCGAAGTCCATAGTCCGTAGCTACTGAACTTCGGACTTCGGACTTTTTTTACTTCATAAACTGCTTCGAAACTTTTTCGGCTTTTTTGCTTTCCGAATAATCATAGAATCCTTCGCCTGATTTTACACCTAATTTTCCTGCCATTACCATATTTACCAATAACGGATTCGGAGCATATTTCGGGTTTTTGAATCCGTCATACATTACGTTCAAAATTGATAAACATACGTCAAGACCAATAAAATCTGCCAGTTGTAAAGGTCCCATCGGGTGAGCCATACCGAGTTTCATTACCGTATCGATTTCTTCTACGC
>CAYPCZ010000005.1:0-76737 GCA_964409345.1 uncultured Flavobacterium sp.
GCACAATTTGACGCAAAATCCGTAGAGGACAAGTGGTATCAGTATTGGTTAGACAACAACTATTTTCATTCTACACCCGATTCGAGAGAGCCTTACACCATTGTAATTCCGCCTCCGAACGTAACGGGAGTTTTGCACATGGGGCACATGCTCAACAATACGATTCAGGACGTTTTGATTCGTAGAGCAAGACTTCGTGGTTATAATGCTTGTTGGGTTCCAGGAACGGATCACGCTTCGATTGCAACAGAAGCAAAAGTTGTGGCACGACTTAAAGAGCAAGGAATTGACAAAAATAATCTGACTCGTGAAGAATTCTTAAAACACGCTTGGGATTGGACTAACCAATACGGAGGCGTGATTTTAGAACAACTCAAAAAAATAGGCGCCTCGTGCGATTGGGACAGAACCAAATTCACGATGGATGACGATATGTCGGCTTCGGTGATTAAAGTTTTTGTGGATTTATATAACAAAGGCTTGATTTATCGTGGCTACCGAATGGTAAACTGGGACCCTGAAGCGAAAACTACGCTTTCTGATGAAGAAGTAATTTATGAAGAAAGACAAGGAAAATTCTATCATCTGAATTACAAGATTGCAGGAACAAACGAATTTATCACAATCGCAACCACTCGTCCGGAGACGATTTTAGGAGATACTGCCATTTGTGTGAATCCGAATGATGAAAGATATTCACACTTAAAAGGAAAACCTGCGATTGTTCCTATTGCAAACCGTGAGATTCCGATTATTTTCGATGAATATGTAGATATGGAATTCGGAACGGGAGCTTTGAAAGTAACTCCTGCTCACGATGTAAACGATAAAGTTTTGGGTGATAAACACAAACTAGAAATCATCGATATTTTCAACGAAGATGCTACGCTAAACTCTTTCGGATTGCATTATCAAGGGAAAGACCGTTTTGTGGTTCGTGAAGAAATTGTGAAGGAGTTAGAGCAAATCGGAGCACTTATAAAAACGGAAACGCATCTTAATAAAGTAGGAACTTCCGAAAGAACAAAAGCGGTTATTGAGCCAAGACTTTCAGACCAATGGTTCTTGAAAATGGAAGATTTGGTAAAACCTGCTTTAAAAGCTGTTTTGGAAACCGAAGAGGTTAAATTCTACCCGAAACGTTTTGACAATACGTACAAACATTGGTTAGAAAACATTACCGATTGGAATATTTCTCGTCAATTATGGTGGGGACAACAAATTCCTGCTTGGTATATAGAAGCCCCCTCTAACTCCCCCGAAGGGGGAGAACTGAACGGTCAATGTGTTGTTGCCGAAACAGAAGAGGAAGCCCGAAAATTAGCAGTAGAAAAATTCCCCTCCTTAGGAGGGGTTAGGGGAGGCTTCAACTTAAAACAAGACAAAGATGCTTTAGACACTTGGTTCTCGTCTTGGCTTTGGCCAATGAGCGTTTTTGGAGGAATTCTGAATCCTGAAAACGAAGAATACAAATACTATTATCCGACCAACGATTTGGTGACCGGACCCGATATTATTTTCTTCTGGGTGGCTCGTATGATTATTGCCGGATACGAATATGCAGGCGAAAAACCGTTCTCAAACGTATATTTTACGGGAATCGTACGAGATAACCAAAGACGAAAAATGTCGAAATCATTGGGTAACTCACCAGACCCTCTGGATTTGATTGAAAAATTCGGAGCAGACGGAGTGCGTTGCGGATTGCTGCTTTCGGCTTCTGCTGGAAACGATATTTTGTTTGACGAAGAATTGTGTAACCAAGGAAAAGGGTTTTCCAATAAAATATGGAATGCTTTCCGATTGATTAAAGGTTGGGAAGTAGCCGATATCGCTCAACCGGAGCATTCAAAAATTGCGGTTAATTGGTTTGAAAATAAATTCCAAAAAACATTGGCCCAAATCAATGACGATTTTGAGAAATACAGAATTTCAGATGCTTTGATGGCAATTTATAAATTGGTTTGGGACGATTTCTGTTCGTGGTATCTAGAGATGATAAAACCCGGTTACCAACAACCAATTGATAAAGTAACTTTCGATAAAACGATTTCAATTTTAGAAGATTTATTAAAGTTACTACATCCGTTTATGCCGTTCTTGACCGAAGAAATTTGGCAACACATCACCGAAAGAACTCCAGAAGAAGCTTTAGTTATTGCTCAATATCCGACCGAAAAAGCATTTGACGAAAATGTAATTTCAGGGTTTGATTTTGCTACAGAAGTAATTTCGGGTGTTCGTACGATTCGTAAAGACAAAAATATTCCGTTTAAAGATGCTATCGAACTGAAAGTTATTAATAACGAAAAGGCGGTTTCTCATTTCGATTCGGTTATAATGAAACTCGGAAATATTTCCATTTTGGAATACATAAGCGAAGCCGTAAACGGAGCTTTGACTTTCCGAGTAAAATCGAATGAATATTTTGTTCCTGTTTCAGGAAACATCAATATCGAAGAAGAAATTGCAAAACTTACAGAAGAATTAAATTACACTAAAGGATTTTTAGCTTCGGTAGAAAAGAAATTGTCTAACGAAAAATTCGTAGCAGGGGCCCCCGAACAGGTTATTGCAAACGAACGTAAAAAACAAGCGGATGCATTGGCTAAAATTGCTGCTTTGGAACAAAGTATTGCAGGTTTGAGGTAATATGAAAGAAATTAAAATTCCAATTAGCAACAAAAAAATGATACTCCTTGTTTTAGGGGCTTTAGCTTTTGTTCTGATTGGAATTTGGTTTGTTATTGAACCTGAATCTTTATCAACATCTACAAGAAATAGAAATCCTTATTTTACACAAGTTATCGGAATTGTTTCAATAATATTTTTTGGATTATGCCTACTTATTATGATTATTCAACTGCTTGATAAAACATTTAAAGGGGTTATCATTAATGATAAAGGAATCTACGAAAATTCTTCAATTCTAAATATAGGTCTTATAAAATGGGAAGACATCAAAGGTTTTAAAATTGTTGAAGTTCAACAAACGAGAACAATAATTATTTTAACAGACAAACCAAAAGAATATATTGATAATGCAAAGAGTAAAACTTCTAAAAAATTTATGGAATTAGGATGGAAAATGAATGGTAGTCCTTTATATATAAATCCAATTCCTTTAAAGATAAAATCTTTAGAACTTGAAAAAATTCTAAACAAATATTTTGAATATTATAAATCTAAATAACTAAAAAAGGTTCTATTTTTGAGAAGAAGAAATTGCAAAACTTACGGAAGAACTCAACTATACAAAAGGATTTTTAGCTTCGGTAGAAAAGAAACTTTCCAACGAAAAATTCGTAGCAGGAGCTCCCGAACAAGTTATTGCAAACGAACGAAAAAAACAAGCGGATGCATTGGCTAAAATTGCTGCTTTGGAACAAAGTATTGCGGGTTTGAGGTAAGCAACACACAAACCTTCTAGGTTTTAAATTAGAGCTAAATCACTATGAAGTGAAAGTTCTATTTTTTAAAAAAGCCACGGATTAAAGGATTTTTAGGATTATAAAAAAATCTTGTAAATCCTTTAATCCGTGGCAAAAATTTTTAGAAACTAAAGTTGATGAACTGAAAGTGTATAATTTTGGACTGTATTTGAAACCAATAAAATATTCACGAACCCTTTTAAATCTTCTAATCAAAACCTGAACTTTTGAAAAGATTTTCTTCGCTTGTAATATAATTTAGTAATTTAATGTAAATTTGTATTAAAGCTATTGAATTATGTCAGATACAGCAAAAGTTAAAAATATTGACCGACAAATAGCAGACTATGTCAGTCGTTTGTCTGATGCGAGGAAAGAAGCTGTTTTAACCGTTGCAAAAACCTTTGCAGAAGACGAAGCCACAGAGTTTGAAAAAAAATGGGCAACAGGTATTTCTGAAGAAGAAACATTTGGTGCAGTACACGATTTTATCAAAACCTTGAAATGGGAAAAGAAACCATAATTATCTATTCTCCAAGTGTTCGTGCCTATTTGATTGAGCTGATTGCTATACTTTACGAAAAAGAATATTTTGGTTTTGAAGAATCAGCACACGAATATGTTGAGCAAATGCGACAAAACATTCGTACAGATTTACCACAGGAAATCAATCATCGTATTGTCCCAAAAGAACTGAAACGCGACGGAAAATACTACATAAAGATAAAAGGCAGTAACCGCACGACTTGGTATGTGTTCTTCGACAAAATGGACAATCGTTATTTTGTTGAATACATCACAAACAATCACGTTCCACAAAGTGCATTTTTCAATTTGGATTAACCCTAAATAAATGAAACACATTTTAGTTTTCCGACTTTCTGCAATGGGAGATGTGGCAATGACAATTCCCGTTTTAAGGGCTGTTACAGCTCAAAATCCCGATGTTCGGATTACGGTTGTTTCAAGACCTTTTTTTAAGCCTTTTTTTGAAGGTATCGAAAGAATGGATTTTTTCGGAGTGGATTTAAAAGAAAGACACAAAGGTTTTGCGGGTCTTATTCGTTTGTATGGCGACCTTAAAAAACGAAACATTGACGCAGTAGCTGATTTGCATAATGTACTTCGCTCAAAAATAGTTCGGACATTCCTTAAATTATCAGGCACCAAAGTAGCTTTTTTAAACAAAGGCAGAGGCGAAAAGAAAGCCTTAACCCGAGAAGAAAACAAAGTTTTCAAACCTTTGAAATCAATGTACCAAAGGTATGCAGAAGTGTTTCAGAAATTAGGAATTAAGGTAGATTTAACCAAAATATCATTTCCCGAAAAAGCGGTTTTATCTGAAAAAATCACATCCGTTACAGGAGAAAAATCAGAAAAATGGATTGGAATTGCTCCGTTTGCACAATATCAAACCAAAGTTTATCCGCTTGATTTAATGCAAATCGTAATCGACCGATTAGCGGAAAATCCCGAAAATAAAATCTTCTTATTCGGAGGAGGAAAAACCGAAACTGAACAGTTAGAAATCCTTAAAAAATCTCACGAAAACGTAATTGTAATTGCAGGAAAACTCTCGTTTACGGAAGAATTAAAACTCATTTCCAATCTCAATGTAATGCTCTCAATGGATAGTGGAAATGCTCACATTGCCTCAATGTACGGAGTAAAAACCATCGTTCTTTTTGGTGCTACGCACCCTTTTGCAGGATTTATGCCTTTCGGACAACCGCTGGAAAATGCATTTGTTCCCGATTTACAGAAGTACCCAAAACTTCCAACTTCGGTGTACGGAAATAAAACCGTAGCAGGTTATGAAGATGTAATGCGAACGATTTCTCCTTCTGAGGTGGTTTTGAGCGTGGAGTCATCAATTTTGAGCTAAAGTAAGCTCTAACTTGCAACGAAGAATTTTTATTTTCCGTTAAACTCATTCATGGTTTGAGCCAGCCCAATAGTTCCGAAAGACTTGATAATTTCTACCGATTTTTCGAGTCGTTCTTTCAGGGCTACTTTTTCTTCTTCTGACCATTCTCCCAAAACATAATCTACTTGTTGTCCTTTTCTGAAAGCATCCGAAATTCCGAAACGAAAACGCGGATAATCTTGCCTGCCTAATACCTGATTTATATTTCTGAGTCCGTTGTGTCCTCCGTCACTCCCCTTTGCTTTAATGCGAATAGTACCAAACGAAAGGTTCAAATCGTCGGTAATTATCAAAACATTCTCCAACGGAATTTTTTCTTTTTGCATCCAATACTGAACTGCTTTTCCGCTCAAATTCATATAGGTGTTGGGTTTGAGTAAAAAGAATTGTCTCCCTTTAAAACGATAGCTGGTCAAAGCTCCTAACCTTACTGTTTCGAAACTCAAACTTTGCTGATGAGCAAAAAAATCCAGAATTTTAAAACCTATATTGTGTCGGGTATTGGCATACTCAGCTCCGATATTTCCGAGCCCGACAATTAAAAATTTGTTCATTGTGACTGCTTGTACTTCTTGTTTTTTACCGAAAAGTTTTTGTAACCAATGCATTAGTTTCAAATTAACTTGGGTTGTATTGCTTTTGAATTAAAACTCAAAGATAAAACTTTTTCAGAAGATTTAGAATTCAGCTTGTAAAGACTATTTTATGATAAGCTTACGGGTAGCAGAATTTTCGCCTTCTTTAATTTTGATGAGATAAACTCCGGAAGTAAGCGAACTGATGTTCAACTCTCTGACCACCGTAGATTTAAGAACCGATTTGCCTAACACATCAAAAATCTCTACTTCTTTGTTTGAGGTAGTGGTGGTAGAGGTAATAAATATTTTGCCGTCACTTACCGGATTTGGGTAAAAGTTAAGCTCCGTTTTTGGGGCAACATTCGGCTTGTTTTCCTGTGAAAAAACCACAGAATTTACTGAAAGAATCAGAGCGAAAAACAAGTATGTTAGATATTTTTTTGCCATTTTTAGAGCTTTATTACAAATGTAGGTATATTATTATGTTTTTCAAATACTATACCATTTTTTTTTACGTTTGATAGGTGACTGTCTAAAAATTAGTATTTTTGCTTAAAATATAACCTAATGCGATTTTTGTCTTTTCTGTTCATAGCGATTTTACTCATTTTGGCTTCTTCTTGTCGGAATGACTTTGAATTTAAGCCAAGCACTGGCGGTCTCGAATTTTCGAGAGACACGGTTTATTTGGATACCGTTTTCACGAATATTGGCTCGAGCACCTATACCCTAAAGGTATATAACAAAAGTAATGATGACATTAAGATTCCGAGTATAAAACTTGGTGAGGGTCATAACTCTAATTACCGCCTTATGGTAGATGGAATATCTGGTAAAACATTCGACAATATCGAATTATTGGCTCGTGACAGTATGTTTATATTTATCGAAACGACTATTGACTATAACCAATATGCTAATTCTGAGACCTCTTTTTTATACACTGATAAAATTGAGTTTGATTCAGGCGACCGATACCAAAAAGTAGAGTTGGTAACCCTTGTGCAGGATGCTGTTTTTCTGTATCCGCATCGTGATGAAGACGGAGTGTATGAAGGGCTTCCTGTTGACGGTTCAGATGACAAAATCTACGGATTTATATTGGACGAAAATGACCCTATTAACGGCAACGAGCTCATTTGGACCCACGAAAAACCCTATGTGATTTATGGGTATGCCGCTGTACCTAACGGAAAAACCCTTGAAGTGCAACAAGGAACAAAAGTACATTTTCACGACAGTTCGGGAATTATCGTAACTAACAATGCATCGATTCAGGTAAACGGAACTCTCGAAAATCCGATTATTTTTGAAGGAGATCGGCTAGAGCCTTTCTTTGCAGATGTACCAGGACAATGGGGAAGTATTTGGCTCACTAGTGGCAGTGTGAATAACACTATACGTAACGCTATTATAAAAAATGCCGTTATCGGGTTATATGTTCAGGATTGCCCTTTAGAGCTGGAGAACATACAAATTTATAATGCTTCCAACTTTGGTATTTTGGCTACAACGGCCACTATTAACGGATTTAATGTAGCAATCAATAATGCCGGACAAAGTTCGCTGGCTTGCACCATTGGCGGCACTTATAACTTCACTCATTCTACTATCGCCAATCATTGGAATAAAGGGCATCGCTCACTTCCCGCTTTGATTTTGGATAACACCTATGAAACTACTCAAGGCGTTATGCCTCTTATGGCACATTTTGAAAATTGTATTATTTATGGTTCGAATAGTATTGAGATGAATATTAACAAAGCAGAAGGCTCTATTTTTGATTATTCGTTTACCAATTCGCTAATCAAGTTTGTTGATATCAATAACCGGTTTACTAACAATCCGTTGTATGATTTTGAGAATGCTGCATTATATAACAATAGCCTGATTGCCAAAACTTTGCAAACCCATAAAGCCGAATTCGTGAATGGTATTCTGAATGATGTGCGAATTCTCGAAACTTCAGCCGCCAAAGGCACTGCCAACTGGACAGTTTCAAACGGCACACAAGATATTCTGGGCAACCACAGAAGCAACCCTTCTGATATGGGGGCTTATAATTTTGTAGTTATAATAGAAGAGTAATTATTTTTAGTACACTACAAAACTATAACTACCACAGATGCACAGATTATATTTTTAATTTAGATCAAATTACATAAATGGACACAGATAATTTCGATTTGTCGAAATTATAAAGAGTTCAAAATTAAACACAAAATATTTTTTTGATTGCAATCCAATTTCATCTGTGCATCTGGGGCTAAAAACATAATAGTCTGTGATTTATTATTTTTGTCGTGTACTGAAGTAATTGTTGCTAAATTAACAAGAGTGTCTTATACTTTTTCTAAAAATATCTTAATTGGCTGATTGCTTCTTCGTCCGAATTGGGCAACACGAGTCTCTCCTGTACATAAAACATACATATTGAAACTGTTTAAAGGTAATAAGACTGTCTTGTAAATTCCGTTAGGGTCTTCAACTTTAAGCTTGAAGTGTTCGGCTTGAAATTCGTTATTTACTGAAACTAGATAAGAAGCTTGAGCAAAATAAAAATACCACTTTCCGTTAGAATCATCATCCGGCACTCGTTTTCCTTTGTCGTCAATTTTATAATTTTCGTAAAAACGAAGTACGTCATTGGATTTTGTCCAGGAATATTTATTATCAGTATTCACCAAATCATTGCCGAAAAAATCGGTAAGAGTGATTTTCAACTCCTTTATAACCTCTGATTTTCCGTTTTCGCGTGGTTCTACTACAAAGTAAGAGGTAAAATCATACCCACAATGGATTTGCTGAGAAAACCCCAACAGCGAAAACATTATACATAAGATGAGCAGCAGTCGTTTTTTCATAACTTTATTGATAGGCTTCAAAGGTAATTTTATTTTTTACTTTTGACAAAAAACTGAAACAATAACTACTGAAACAAAACAATTTTTTTTGATTATTTCTGTTATATTTGCATGAATTCACTTTAACTTAAAAAACGCTTGGATATGAACTCTAAAACACCCAATCCTTCTCAACAAGATGTAGATTTGTATTTTATCTGGAAAAACTTTATGGGTTTTATAGAAAAAATAATTTTACTGTTTATAAGAGCTTTTCATTTTTTAATCAGAAATATCTTTGTTATTCTGGCACTTCTTGCTGTCGGGGCTGTTATTGGTTATTTTTTAGATTCAAACAAAACAGCCCACTACAAACACGAAGTGATTTTAGTTCCTAACTTTGGGAGCTCTACTTTTTTATACGAGAAAGTAAAAAACATAAGTTTTGAAGAAGACTCGAATATTACAGGCGTTAATATAGAACCGATTATAGATATATATGATTTTTTATCTTCTAAATCAGATAACCTAAAAATTATTGATTTTATGAGTCAGAATAACGTAAGTTTTACTGAACACAAGCCAGGTAATCAGACCGAAAAAATCTATAAATATCACTTACTGACCCTATTTAGTAATACAGAAGATGTAAACGGGAATATTATCAACAGCTTTTTAGCTGATTTAAATCAAGAGAAATATTTTTTAGAAAGACAAACCATCGAACAGCACAGCACAGCTCGTGAAATTGAAGAGAGTCTAACTTCTATACAAAATATTAATGCTGTTTTCCAAAGGTTAGCAAACTCATCTAAATCAAGCGAGAAAAGCGAATTGAATATCGAAATGTACCCAGAAATTAACGGTTTGCTTTATAGCAAAGATAATCTAATAAAAAGATTAAACGAACTTGAAATTGCTCAAGTCGAGCAGACAAAAATATTTTATGATGCTACTAAAATCACCAACATCAAGGCAAATTCTATGTCTATGATGATTATTTTGCCTTTTGTATTGCTCTTGGCTTTTATAGCTCTGGCAATAATGATAAAAACATATAAACGATACAGCCCCAAAACTTTATAAGTAATTATTTCTTTCTTAGTTTAAAGCATTTTCTACTGATTCAACAACACACTATGATAACACTACGACAGATATATAGCGTTCTATTCATAGTGGGGTTATTTTTTATTCCGTTTAATAATTTTGAAGGACTTTCGTTTTTGGGAGAGTACCAAAGAGAGGCAGGGTCTTATTTTTTTATTTTAGGTTTTGGAGTTTTATGTGTGGAGTCGTTTTTTAAGGGTTCTATAAACCTACCTTATAAGAACATTATTTTTCAGGTGATATGCTTATTTGCACTATGGACCATTATAGCTACACTATTAAATTTACCGACTGTACTAGATAGTTATTATAAACAAACCTCAGGTATAAGTCGCTTTATTAGACAATTTATTTCGTTTTCACTTTCTGCTTTTGTGTTTTTTTCTCTGTTCTGGAACGTTGTTCGTCATATGTCTCTTGCACAAATACTTTTAACTATTAGAAAGACCTTGCTTGTAGCACTAGTTTTTGTGTTTGCGTTTGGTGTGATAGAAACAGCTATTGTAGTATTCGGAATAAGACAATTATTTCCTATATTAAAGCTATTCGAAATATTCCCTTTTGTTAATGTAGATATAGGAGGCAGTATGAAAAGAATTAGTGGAGTGTCTTATCGGGTACCTGATTTAGGCACTTATCTTGTTTATATTTCTGCCTGGATGTTTAGCTATATATTGACACACAAAGGTTATTATCGATTTATACCTACGTTGATGGTGCTTTTTCTGATGTTCTTTTCAGGCTCGAGAACAGCACTTGTTAATGTGAGTTTTCAACTCCTTATTTTTTTGACAGCCATGTTTATAAGTAAAGAGTACAGACAACAATTAATCCGTATAGCAGTTGCTTCTGTTCTTGTTTTGGGTATTGCTTTTGCTTTTAATTCAAAGGCTATTATTGAAGGTGTAGCCACGAAAATAGAGTCTTTAAATTTCACTAAAAAAACAGATCATGACATCTCTAACCGAACACGCTTCGGCATGCAATATGCTTCGCTACAGGTTTTTAAACAAAATCCTGTAGCAGGTGTAGGTTTAGGTCAGGAAACTTACCATAAAATATATGAATACCCCTATTGGTCTACACACAATAACTGGGAGTATAAGGGGGTGTACAAAAACCAACAAATAAAATCCTTTCCGCCTGCCTATAATATGTACACCAGACTTTTGGCAGAAATAGGAATTATAGGGCTCGGATTGTTCTTAGCTATTATAGTGCTTGCTATTATAAAAAGTTACAGAATATGGAAGAAAACTAAGAACGGGCATCTCAATATTTTAAGTTTGATTTTGTTTACGTCTTTTATGGGGCTTGCAGTAAATTGGTTACAGGTGGATTACTTTAAACAATATGGATTCTGGCTATGCCTGGCTGTACTAATAAAATTTATGCTTGATATGAAAAATCAACAAACCGATTCTCCTGTTGAAAAATAATCTGATACTATTCTACAACTGATTTTTAAAACCTGTTCTTCTTTCGTATCCGTTCCAGATGGCATTTTCCCAATATTCCTTTGATAATAAAAGAGTTTGGTCGATGTAGTGTTTTTTTCGTTTAAGCTTTTTTGTCCAATAATTTACTTCATTTACTGATGGTTTTCTGTTCAAGAAAGAATTATAAGCCCTATCAATAGCATTCGGAATCAGTTCTTTTTGTTTTTGAGTGAATTTTGCATTTGCAAAATGAATTCCTTTTTCTGAAGACAATTGCTTTATAAATTCTTCTTTGGATTTATGTTGCTGAAGCTCTTTGGCCCAGAAGTCTAACTCCTCACTATCAGGAACCGCTTGTGTTATGTGTTTCAGGACAGCATAAACATAATTCTCGTAACCGTGTTTGATTTCTTCAATCTTAAATTTTAAGGTATTTGAAACGGGTTTGTATCTAATTTCATTATATTTTTCGGGTGTGGATTCCCACTCTACAATTCCATAACTCGCTTCACCGGGACCTGCCCAGCTCTGATGATATAAGTTAGGCTGGTCATATAATTCATACAGAATAAAGGCGTTTATATTAGGTTGTTGGTTTAATTCGTTTATAAAATATTCTACCCAATAAGCCTGTTCCTGATATGTTTCATTCACACTACCGTCTTTCTTGTTGATTTCGGTTATCCATATAGGTTTGCTGAATTTGGCGGTTAGTGTATCAATAACATTACCTCCTCCCCATTTTGCATTAAACATACTTCCCATATTGGAATACCAATGATAGCTGATGATGTCATAATCTACTTTTTCCTGTTCCAGTAAATCAAAGTATCCCCAATGCAGCCAGCCTCCGGTTATCATAATTTTAGCCTTTGGATTTATAGCTTTAATACCGTCAATCATTCCTTTAAAATATGCGGTAAGGATTTTCAGTTTTTGGTAATCATAATGCTCCGTAGCTGTTCCGTTTTTATCTTTGAATATTATTTTATTCTCCTGCTCGTTTCCTAATTCATAATACTCAAAATGACTTCCATATTTTTTTACAAACCCGTGTGCTTGTTCTCTACCCATATTATAGGCTTCTTCTTTGGTATGGGAATAATCACCCAACTGTTTGTCGATTTTAATAATTGGGAGTATTTTTATCTGATGTTTATTTGCTATTTTGAGCAACTCTTCAAATTTATCGGGATATGTATCAATAGCACCATTGTTGCGGGTAGTAATATCTACTCTGTAATATTCTAACAGATGTTCTTTTAACAACGTAATCTGATGTTCTATATTTCCAACCACATAGTCTAAATGAGTAATCGGATGTCCGTTTATTCCCCAAATAAAATTATCGGCTACCTCAACCGGATAAGAGTTTGATTTTCTGATAGATTTTTGTTCTACCTCACTTAACTTATTCAAACCTGCACAACCGACTAGAAAGATAAAAGACAGTATCGGTAAAATTTTAGACAGCACTCTCATAAAGATAATTTTTTAGAGATTCCTGAGAAGCAAATCAGCTGACTGTTTTCTCAGAACATTCAGTTTATTATTTACTTCCTGATAATCAACATGTTTTACTAGTATTTTTTCAATATCGGTTAGGTCGTTAGCATCAATCAGTCTTTCTTCTAAATTTAACAATTTTAATAATGAAGTAAAACGGGTTAATCCTCTTGTTTCATTTCCAATCACCAAAAACTGTTTGTTAAATATAATGGAAAACACCATTCCGTGAAATGAATCGGTAATTACAAAATCAGCATAATAAAAATGAGCTAGCCAGTTTTCGACTAATGAAGTTTTTGATTCTGAGGAAGAGTTATTTAAATAAATTTTATGGACAGCAAGCTTTTTTTTATTTGAAATACTTTCGACCAATTCATCACTGAACGGGTTTGCGTCAAGTACATAATTAAAAAGCTCTGTTTTCTTATTGAAATCGATAGAATTAATTAAATTTTCATAAAAAGATACCTCTGGCAAAAAAGTAGGATCTAATACCTGAACAGCTTTATCGTAATCAAAGGTTTCTCTACAAACCGATACTGCTGTATCTTCTCTAACAGATACAAAATCAAAGTTTTTAAGGAGTTTTGATACTGTTTGGATAGAGTTTTCGTCTCCTTCCCAATATTCTTTGCCAAAAGAGGCAGCATAAGCTATTTTTGTTTTTTCTTGCGAAACAAAATCTAAGAAATAGGTAGGATAATTATCTTTGACATACTCCAATCTCCATACCTGATCACTACCCACTACAAAAGTATCTATATCTTGAGTGGCTTTTTTTAGCTGTGTTAAATTATAAATTCCCTGAGTTTGGTTGGGTAAATATTTCTCTAAAAAAGGTCGAATTTGCTGGTGAAGGGAATCAATTTTTGCAAAATCTTTTGGGTCGTATACTTGATAAAGCGGATTTTTCTCTAATAGTTTTATAAGATTTCTTTTCAGAGGGCTATGCCAGTGTTTTTTATCAATCCAAATAGGACTATGACCTTTAGTCTGTAAAAAATGATATAGGGCAGCCAACTGAATGATTCCTCCATAATTATTTTTAATAGGCAAGGTTAAAATTCCAACTTTTTTTCCGCTCATTATTACTCAATCTTGGTTAGAATTTCGTTTACATCTCTACGTTTCGACAAGGTGGTTCTAAAGGTTTCTGTAGGATTTCCGATGGCTACGATACAAAGCACTTTTTCTGATTTTTTGATAGGGATCAACATTTTAATCTTCTTTTCGTCAGACCGCTCTTTAGCCCAATTGGCAGGACATGCAGCTATTTTATAATAGTGTAAAGCATAGAGCAAATTCATCAAAAACAAGCCTCCGTCTATATAGTGCTGATAGCGTTCGCCTACTAAATAAAAATAATTCACATCGGCCGTTACTACCAAAAGTTGATTAATATCCTTAGAATAACCTTCCAAACCTGCCTGAAGTTCTAATATTTGCTCGATTTTCTTTTTGTCTTTTACATAATATACTCTCGAAGGCTGTCTGTTGCATACCGAAGGAGCATTGCTTGCCAGCTGAACGGCTTTTTCTATCAATTCGTCACTTACAGGAACAGGTGAAAAGTTACGAACGCTTTTTCTGGAATAGGAAAACTGTTCGAATGAAGCTGTCGTGGGGTTAAAATAATCTGTAACAGTAAAATCAAAATACCCTTTAAAATCTTTATTATATCTTTCCCCTAAGTAATTCTTATAATTCAAATAAGTCTGTTCAGGGAAATAATCAGCAATATCAAAATTGTGCTCTTGATGGAGTTCGTAATATTCACACATTACCCTATAGCCCACTTCAATTTGAGACAAATTGACACATTGTTGTAATTTTTTGTCGTTAAGGTATTTTTGAAGACGAACCACTTTTTCTTTACCAAAGCCCAAACGCAAGTTTTTATGAAGCAATCCCTTTTCGATAGAGTGATAATCAAGAATGATTTTGGCTTCAATTTTTTGAATCGTATTTACCGAAAACACATTAGAATGCTTGCAGAAAAAATACAAGTCATAAAACATATTGGTGAAAACAGTGATATAAGGAGCATATTTTTTATAGAACCTAGAGCTGAATTTATAAACAGAATTGTTTTTATTCCTACCGATTAGCTTTTTTATTATGTCTTTCATTTAAGATTCTTCCTCAAGTTTTAGTAGTTTTCAAAGTTACGTATTATTAACGAAAATTTAAATTAATTATACCTTTTATCCTCTAATATAATTATTATACTTAGCTTTGAAGTCTTGTTTAGGATAAACAATTTGCTGTATTGATGTAATTGTTGTATGCGTTTTTTTCAGAACTTTTTTTCAGATAAATATTATATACTTTCAGACCAAGCCCTTGTGTCTGTAATGAATTTTGGAGCTGTTTTCTTCCTGTCAAGCTTTTTATCTGAAAGTTTGTTCACCCAATTTGTCGTATTGTTTGGTTACATCACCTTGGCAAACACTATTTTAACTGCTGTTTTCTCTTCGCCTATGTTAGTTTTTGCAACAAAAAGGTGGAGTAATACGCAGTTTAATTATCTATTTTCAAACAGTGTTTTGCTGGTTTTTTTTGGTTTTTTACTTGCTGTATCAGAATTCTTTTTTTTAGAAAAACAAATACCTAATTCTCCTTTTTGGTTGTTCTTTTTGGTGATTGTCGGGATGTCTGCTACCGATATGCTCAAACGATTTGTTTTTTCAACCAAATCGACCTCACTGATTTATGCTCCGATTTCGTCTGTACTGGTAAATCTTCTTTTTTTTGGAGGAATATTTTTATATAAAAAACAACTCACACTCGAACTGATTTTGATTATATATACCTTGTCTTATCTGCTTTGTATGGTAGTTATAACACTTGCCTTCTTTATTTTTTCGAAATCTACTCAGGTGAATTTCAAAGGCAAAACAGCTGCAGATATCTCTTATAACAGAGAGATTTTTGTGACTCATTTTCACTATTCTAAATGGATTTTGTTAGGAAGTGTGTCTTTTTGGGTTTATACACAAGGAATTTATATTTACGGAAGTGTTTTAGGAGTATCTGATTTTGTCATCGCCAAAACCAGAACCATTCAAAATTTGTTTGGTATTTTTACCATTTTAATGGTAGCAATGGAAAATTATTTGACACCTTTATTCACCGAAAAAGCAGTGGTTGCCGAAAGTTCTATTTCTGGAGCTACCGAAAATATTTACAAAAGTCATTTTAAGAAAACTCTTCTGATTTACCTGCTTGTAATTCCGTTTATGTATGGTGTATATACGCTTTATTACCAAGATAGTTATGGAGATGGTTTAGCCTATATTGTCATTATGTGGCTCACACAGCTGATCGCCATTTCTACCAAACCTTTGGCTATTGCTTTAAAAGTAAAAGAAGTAACCTATCCGCTATTTTTATCACATTTGTATGCTGCTCTGATGATGGTTATTTTGGGCTATGTTGCCATAGTTATTATTGGAGATCACGGTTTAATTTTGGCTATGTTAGGAGCGTTTGTTATTGCTAACCTGAGCAATTACCTATATTACCGAAAAGTGTTTTATAAATCTAATTACTAAATATGAATGTTGCTTTTATAGCTCTCATTTGCCATTATAACAATCCTTCGGGTTTGGAGGCTTCATTACTTTCAATTAAAGAAGATATCGATATTGATGTTTTGATTGTCGATGACGGAAGTTCTCAAAAACCTGATTTAGAGTACTTAAGGTCTATTTATAAAGATGGAAAGGTTTTTTTGGAATTGCTGCCTGAGAATGTCGGAGTAGGAAAAGCAACCAACATCGGGCTCGAAAAAATAATAGAATTAGGTTACACGCTCACAGGAAGACTTGATTGTGGAGACCTGAACCATCCAAATCGTTATAAAAAGCAACTAGAATATTTAGCACAAAATCCTGAAGTAAAAATATTGGGTGCTTGGGTAAACATGGTTGATATGAACGGAGATTTGTTGTTTGTTCTAAAACACCCGACAAATTATGAGCAAATCAAAAAAAAGACCTATCTGAACAGCACATTTACTAATTCTACTACTATTTTCTATGTTGATATTCTAAAGGAAATCGGCCTTTTCCCGGAAAAATATAGTCG
Source organism: uncultured Flavobacterium sp. (assembly GCA_964409345.1). Classification (GTDB taxonomy): domain Bacteria; phylum Bacteroidota; class Bacteroidia; order Flavobacteriales; family Flavobacteriaceae; genus Flavobacterium. The sequence continues at coordinate 16,927 of CAYPCZ010000005.1, forward strand.
AAACGGAGAAGATTATGCATTTTTCTTTAACGCAGTACAGAAATATAAAGCAGAAAATCTTCCCGAAATACTCTTAGATTATGAAGTAAACCCGAATTCGCTTTCTACTAAAGGCAGAAAAGAACAGGTAAAAGCAAGAATATCAATCATTAAAAAACATTTTTATTGGGGATTCTATCCTGTCTATGGTTTAATAAGAAGTTATATTTTATTATATATTTCTCGAGACTCTGCCAATTTTATAAAAAAAATAATCCGAAAATAATAAATGGTTAGGCTTCACAAATCATACACATTTTTATTTGCCTTATTTTGTGCTACTATACCTTTTACGGAATTAGCCAAAGCAATACCCAATATTCTGATGGGAATATTAGTTGTATTGTTTGGTTTTATAGTTAAGAAAGAAGACTTTAAAAAACTATATTCAAAAACCACTTTACTCCTAGGGTTATTTTGTTTATCCCTATTTCTTAATATCTTGGCTTCCGGCCGATGGGAAGATCTGGGTTATTTAACCAATAGCCTCATAATCTTCTTAATTATAGTATTATCTCTTCCTGTCAAAAATTACATTATTCCTCTAAAAGCCTTTGTGTTAAGTGCATCAATATTAATGATTATTTCTTCTTTGAATTTTATTTCTTACTACATTAACACTACCGATTTTTATTTCAATTCAGGAGGGCATATCAACGATATATTACTTGGAGAAAGACCTTATTTAGGGTTTATTTATGTAGTTGCTTCTTGTGTTTGTTGGTTTTTGGCAAGACAAACCCAGCACAAAAAACAAGTTGTTTTATGGTATTTATTAAGTAGCTGCCTCATTTTATTTGTTGCTGTTATTGCTGCCAGAATGGCTCTAATTAGTTTGTTTATAATCTTATTAGCATCTTCTTTTTATTTTAAAAGATTAAAACTAACAATCGGATTTCTTTTAGGAACATTAGTTTTTGGTTTTCTGATAATTTCTTTAAATGATAATATAAAAAGTAGATTTTTCTTTTCAGAAAGAAAATCTTCTATAAATGAAAAACTAACTTATGAGCCTCGTTATCATATCTGGAATTGTGCCGGAGAGATGAAACACACCACTTATTCTTTTTTATTAGGCAAAGGTTTTAGAGCCACTCAAAGCGAATTATTAGATTGCTATCAGAACAAAAAAGATTTTGTAACTCTTGACCAGCAACAATGGTTCGTACATAACAATTTCAACACACACAATCAATATCTTGACCTTTATTTAAGTGCAGGAATTATTTCTACTGTATTTTTTGTTTTACTATTATTGATTACTTTTGTAAAAAACAGAACTAATTATTTTGCTACCGCTCTTATCTTATTGTTAGTGTTATTTTTAGTAACAGAAAATCTAATCCATCGACAGGTCGGGGTAATGCTTATGGGAATCGTTTTTTCTTTTATTAGTTTAATCATTTCTCGAAAAAAATAAATTCTACAGTACAAAACTAATTATGTACTATAAAAATAAAATATTGTGAAAAAAGTATTAGTTGTTGATTGGCTTGATAAATACGGAGGAGCGGAACGTGTTATAGCATTACTTTATCATACTTTTAATTTCTCTGAAATACATACTTTGATAAACATAATGCAGAAGGAAGATCTGACTAAAATGTTACCTGACAATCCTGATATTAAAATTACCTTATTGCAAAAAATAGGAAGAAAATTTCGGTTACTCTTCTTTATTTTTCCTTATTTTATTTCTAAAATTAAAGTAGATAAAAACACTGATTTAATAGTGTCATCATCTCATGCTGTTGCCAAAGGAGTAAAAAAAAGCAACCCAAAACAGATACACATCAGTTATTTTCAGGCCCGAAATGCAAATTATATCTGGGAGGAGGCAACTCTATATTTCGGTCGTTCTTATTTTCTACTATATCCGTTGATTGCTCTGCTCAGAAAAATTGACCAAAAACAAGCTCAACGGCCTGACCATATAATCTGTAATTCACAATTTGTTCAGGACTGGGTAAAGCAAACTTACAAAAGGGAGTCTACAGTTGTATATCCTCCTGTTAATTTGTCAAAATTTAATCTTTATGAAGAAAAAAGTAACGTCTATGTTGCAGTTGGGAGAATTGTCCACATTAAAAGGTTTGATGTGTTGATTGAAGCTTTTCGTATCAATAAGAAGAAACTCATCCTAATAGGCGATGGAGAACTTTATGAAAAATTGAAAGCCTCAATTCCCGACAACATAACCATGACAGGCTCTTTATCTTCTGAAGAAGTCGAAAAATATGTCAAAAAAGCAAAAGCATTTATACAAGTTGGTATTGAAGGCTTTGGTATAGCACCTCTAGAAGCTCAAGCCTGCGGTACTCCTGTTATTGCCTATGGCAAAGGAGGAGTTTTGGAAACCGTCATTGAAAATGAAACAGGAGTGTTTTTTGAAGAACAAACTCCTGAATCGCTCAACAAAGCAATAGCCAAATTCGAGAAAATGAATTTCGACCCCACTCAAGTCAGAGAAAATGCACTTCGTTTTTCTGAAGAGCGGTTTATAAAAGAAATATCGGAATTTATCCATAATAAAATAAACTAACTTTTGCACTTTAAATCTCACTCACAAAACACTTGTACATACAACTATAACATTTTTTTAAGAAATAGAAAAAAATTTCACACTATATTTGCATCATTATTTTAACCTAAAAACCCATTAATTTATGAAAAGAATAGTTTTTTCTTTAGCAATCGTAGCAGGATTAGCGTTTTCAGCTACAAATTGTAACAAAACAGCCCAAACAAAAGAGGCTCAAGAAACTACCCAGGCAAGCGCTGAGGCAGTAACTTACACAGTAGATACAGACAACTCTATAATCGAGTGGTCTGGAAGCAAAGTCATTAGCGGTTCACATAACGGAACAATTACGCTTTCATCAGGAGAAATGAGCGTAAGAGACGGTGTAGTTGAAGCAGGTTCGTTTGTGATTGACATGAACTCAATTGTTGTGCTTGACATCGAAGACGAAGAAAAAAGAGGATGGCTTGAAGGGCATCTAAAAGGGTCTTCAGAAGAAAATGCTGACCACTTTTTTAACGTAGCAACCTACCCTGAAGGAAAATTTGAATTAACTTCGGTAACAGACGGAAAAATAGAAGGTAACTTGACTTTGAAAGGAGAAACAAAAAACGTTGCTTTTCCAGCAACAATCAACGTTACTGATTCAGAGGTTACTATCTCTGCAGACACCTTTAACATCAATAGAACATTATGGGGAGTTAACTATAACAACGAGACAATGACCGATTTGGCTAAAGATAACATCATTAGCAATAATATCGGAATAAAGCTTACCGTAAAAGCGACAAAATAATTTAGGTTACGTTTTTATTAATTCGTACTTTTTTAAGAACTTTGCTCTTTTGGGCAAAGTTCTTTTCTTTTTATAAACTATTGAGAGCCAAACAAAATTTATCATACATAAGTATCTTTTTATGAAAATCCGAACGTATAAAAATAGATTTATTCAGCAGTTAATTCCTTTATATGACAAAGACGAAATTGAGAATTTCTTTTATTTGATTTTAAAAGAAATCAAAAATATTTCAAGAGTAGATTTGGCTCTGCATCCGGAATTAGAATTTACTGAGGACGAACTTCAAAAAATAGAATTGTATCAAAACGAACTCTCTCTTTATAAGCCCATACAATATCTGTTAGGAAAAACAGAATTCTGCTCGCTCGAGTTATTTGTTAACCCTGATGTGTTAATTCCGAGACCAGAAACCGAAGAATTAGTTGAGTGGATTATTACCGAGGGTCAAAACCAAGCTCAACTCAATATTCTGGATATCGGAACAGGCAGCGGAGCCATCGCCATCTCGCTTTCTACAGCTCTAAAGTCAGAAACTTTTGCCTTTGATATTTCTGAAAAAGCATTAGAAGTTGCCCAACAAAACGCTGACCATAACCAAACTTTTGTTCATTTTATAGAGTTTGACATTCTGACCGATACATGGGAAGGTGATAATTTTGATATTATTGTTTCTAATCCGCCATATGTAAGAGAACTCGAAAAAACACAAATAAAACCTAACGTATTAGATAACGAACCCCATTTAGCTTTGTTTGTAACAGACAACGACCCACTAATTTTCTATAAAAAAATAGCTGATTTTGCGCTAAAGCATCTAAATAAAGACGGTCAACTTTACTTTGAAATCAATCAATATTTAGGCAAAGAAACCATAAACCTACTTGAAGAAAAAGGATTTAAAAACATCCTTCTCAGAAAAGATATATACGGCAACGATAGAATGATTTTAGCTCATAAAGACTAATTTTTGTCGTGTACTAAAATCCAACAGGTTTTATCATTTTCTCTCGTTACAACCCATTAAAACAACAATGATTTAAAATGCTTATATTTGCCTAATTATTTTAGGCCACCATAAAAGTAGAAAAATGAAAATAGAAACCCAACTCCAACAAAGAAGCTCAAACCAATGTGAATTGAGCGGAGCTACCGAAAATCTGACCGTTTATGAAGTTCCATTCGCCAAGAGCAATGATGTCAGCGGGGCTATTTTGATTTGTCAAAAATGCCTGAATCAAATAGAAAAAAAAGAAGAACTTGACAGCAAATACTGGGAAAGCTTTTTGTTAAACTCCATGTGGAGCGAAGTACCGGCTGTGCAAATAGTGTCATGGAGAATGCTCAATCGCTTTAGAAATGAAAGTTGGGCTGCAAATGCTATAGAGATGATGTATCTGGACCAAGAGCAACAAGCTTGGGCAGAAGCAACCGGAGATCACACCGGCGAAGCATCGGCACTTCACAAAGACTGTAACGGAAACATCTTGATAAACGGAGATACCGTTACGCTAATCAAGGATTTGGATGTAAAAGGATCTACGCTTAACGCGAAAATAGGAACAGGAGTAAGAAACATCCGATTGGTGCATGATAACCACGAGCAAATCGAAGGTAAAATCGAAGGACAATCTATTGTTATTCTGACTAAATTCGTCAAAAAACAATCGTAATACACCCAAAACAAATCGTTCTTTTAAAAGCGAATCCTACTCTGAATAGGCAACCTTTGCTACTTATTCGATGCTGTAATTTTGTTGTAGTATCTTTCGATAGAAATAGATGAATCAAGAGGTAAATTACTTTCGATAAAATCGAAAAGCTTATAAGACAAATAAGGAGCAAGCATCACTCCTCTGGTCCCAAGTCCGTTCAAGAGGTATATGTTTTTATGGATAGGGTGCCTCCCTACAAGCGGCTTTCTGTCTTTTACTGTAGGACGAATTCCTGCCAGATGATCTACCACTTCAAATTCGCAAGTAATAAGCTCTGCAAGTTCAGAGATAAGCTCACTTTTAGCAGCTTGGGTTGGTGTGTTGGTCTTATCTGCCCAATTATAGGTCGCCCCGACTTTATATAAATCATCACCTATAGGAAGCACAAAAACCCCGGCCTTAAGCAGCACATTAACATTCAAGTTCTTAGAGCGAATAACAAGCAACTCACCTTTTGCACCATCTAAAGGCATATCTTTAAAAAACGGATTATCTTTCATCTCAGAACCTTCTGCAAAAATAATTTGTTTTGCTTTTTTGCCTTTATATTCCACAAAATCCTGATGAATGGTTAGTGCAGTATAATCAAAATTTTCGTCAGAGATACAACCTTTTTCTTGTAAGTAGCTGCGATAAGATTGTAATAGTACCTTTGTATCTACATAGCCCGTTTGTTTCATCTGACCAAAACCAAACGGGGATAATACAGAATCAAATTTCTGAAAAACAATCTCTGATGATAAAAATCGCTCAAACAAAGGTCGATCTGAAGCTACAATAAAATTGTTTTGCTCTTCTATAGAAGTTAACCTTCGATAAGTTTGAAGGTCAAAAAGAATCTTTTTGCCGATTCTTTGCTCAATTTGGGGGTAGAAAGTTTTGAGAAGATTGATCTGATCTTGTGCTTGGCTAACCAACGTAAACCTTTTTAGAATAACAGCATTATATACGCCTGCTGCCACTTCAGACGATGGTTGTTTGTCTCCTGCAAAAACAAATACCGACTTTTGATCTTGCAAAGCAACTTCCGCAAAACCAATTCCAGCTAAACCCGCACCGACTATAATATAATCAACCATTTGCTAGTCATAATATAAAAGTAAAAACTCTTACCCAATCAAGGGTAAGAGTTTTGTGTTTAGTTAATTAAAGCTTGTTTAGTAGCTCCACATATCTTGCTCGAAGTTACGAATAGTTTCTTTAATTCTTTCTGACTCTAAGAGCTGGTGTTGAGCGTTATCTCTCATATACTCCTCTATTCTTCTGTCTCCGTAAACATTTTCTTCCATATAAATATATGATGAGAAACGTCTTGAATTCAAAAGGTGATCAAAGTTAAAAGGTGAAGCAGAGTTAGCACCGTTAAAAGCTAAAGCTTTGTGAAGTACTGGTCTTGCATCTCTAAAATATACCCAGAACAATTCGATAGGCTCGCCTCGGTCTCCGTCACGCATTTTGTCAAGTGCCGGAACCGCTTTAGGAGCAATGCCTATCAAGCGATACTTTAATTCTCCTTGACGAGCGTCAAAATACCAGTATCCTTTGATGGCATACTGAACCACATCAGCACCGGTTACTTCAGAGGTGTCAAAGTGTTCGTCAATCAAGATACCCTGTTCGACTAACTCCTCAACAGTATAGTCAAGATATTGATTTCTAACATCAATTCCGTAAGGGCTTATCTCTCTATGATAGAAACCTGTGCGTACTTCTTCGAGAGTCTTTTTGGTTCTGAAATAAGAATCCCCATATACCTCGGTAATATCGCCTTCTTCAATAGCAGAAATCAAAACATTAAACAAAGAGCGTCTTTCTGCACCCAAGTTATCTTCTATCGGATAATATAGCGGAAAATTGATTCTTTGTTCTAAATCGATAATTTCCCATACCATTTTAGCAAACAAAATATCTCTGCTTTCGTTCACATAACCGTAAGGTAGCGGATTGTCATTCTCTAACATTTTCTGTTCTTCAGATTTCACTCCAATCTCATCCGGTGTTCTAGCATTAAGAATATTAATCTGAGCTTGTGAAGTATATACTCCAGCAAAGGCTAATATGGCTAAAAAAACATTTTTATGATTCATAATTTTCTTTGTTTTAATCTTCTATATGAAGCAAACGAAATAATTTTTCTTTTATTGTATTTCCCAAGTAAACGGAGCCGAGTCTTGTATGATAACATTAGAGCCTGGAATAGAGGTCTTAACATTACCAATCACTACGATATCTCCTACTCTTGCTTTGTTGATTGCGGCCTGAGCCTGTGCATTCAATCTGTTTCCTTGAACAATTACACGAGGGTTACCCGGTACTGAAACCTCAAACGACGTAACGTTTACGTTAATGTCAAACACAAAATCAGGGAAAGAAACACCAATGGTTGAATTTAACAAGTCATTTTTATTTCCTCTGTGTGTTCCGGTTCTACCTCTTAGTGTAGCTAGCGGAGCAGGGATATTTCTTACAATAAATGTTCTTTTATCACTAACAGAAGTACCATCAGGTAATTTTCCGTTCACAGTTACCGTAGCTTCTCTTCCTTGAATTCCGTCTGGTCTCCAGATATATTTACCTCCACTACCCGCTGCTCTAAGACCTTGAGCAGTAGCTTTTACATTATTATCAGAAACACCTGCAAACGAAATTGTCATTGGGTTATCTACCCCACGATAGATAGAGTTCATCTTGTCAGCAGAAATAGTAGCTGAATTTGGTTTTGGAACAACCACATACTTTCCTTCTATTTCGATAGGCACAGGCTTTCCGTCTTCCATAAATATAAACTGTCCTTTGATATCATGCTCCCCTACAGAACCTGCTCCGATAGAGAAAACAGCTTGACCATTTTCGATTTTGGTTTCTCCACCCGTTACTGAAACTTCTGTCGGTACAGTACTTTCGTCATAACGACCTAAAACTACTCTACCTGTTACTGCCTCACCTTGGAAAAAAGCACTCTTATCAAGAACCACGATTGCTGTATAATTGCTCATAGATGCAGCCGTTAAAGCTGTATTACCAATAAGAGCGTTCAATATTTCTGACTCTAATACTTTAGCGTCATTTTGCAATGCAGTTAGCTTAGTTAAAGAAGCAACAGCCGGATATCCTTTATAGTGATAATCCAAATAAGGTTTTGTAATTCCTTCTCTATCTACAACATCATCTGTATTAAAGAGTCTGTTCACTTTATCAACTATCACTCTATATTTCGGATCGCTTGATAAAGCTGCAGCTAAAGATTCTCTATACTTATTGATGTTGCTTTCTATCTCTTCTCCTTTTGCTGTATATCTTCCTTCGATAAACCAATCGTCGTTTTTGATAGTTTTATCCATCACTTCATAATCGTAAGACCCGTCTTCGTTTTGCCTAACCCCATCTGTAAAAGTAGGTTTTACAGTATCTATAAAACTATAGAACTCGTTAGTCGAAGCAATTACCTGATCAGCTATTTCTTTGGGGTCTCCATACTGCTCTGGGCTATCTATTGCTTTTTGTTTTAAATCTTCATAAATCAATTTATTTTGCTCTGAGGCTACAACATTCGAAGTTTCTAATTTTTCGTTCATCAAACCGAAAGCTGTTAAAACTTCTTTTGACATAGTAAGAGCCTGCATAGCGATGAAAACCAGATACATCAGGTTAATCATCTTCTGTCTTGGGGTTAATTTTCCTCCTGCCATTTTTTTTGAAATTTATTTTTTTAGTTAGTAAATAATCAAGATTTTCAGCCTTGCCTGAAATTCTTAATTTTTGTTACCCCCCATAGCAGAAAGCATTCCACCATAAACATTGTTTAATGAAGCAATATTGGCTGTCATAGATTGCATTTGTTCTTTAAGCATTGCTGCATTATCAGCTATCTCTTTGTTAGCCTCAGCGTTACGAGACGTACTCTCTAACTGCACTTTGTATAGGCTATTCAGAGACTCCATTTGTGAAGCAGCCAATGACAATTGCTCGCTGTATTTGTTTGTAGCAGCAATTCCGTCAGCAGCTGGAGAAATTCCTTTTGCAGCCGATTCGAAGTTTTTAATACTGCTTCCTAAACTCGCCATAAGCTCTCCGTCAATTTTGGCTTCTTTTAGTAAGTTATCTAGTTTTTTAGAAAGTAACCCTTGGGCTTCTGTTTCTTCTTGTCTTTTAACTTCTTGCTTTCTAGCCTCGCCAGTGGCCAATTCAGGATAAACTAAAGTCCAGTCTATGTCCTTTTCTACTGTATCGAAAGCAGATAACGTAAATACTACTGCCTCGGTTACAAGCCCGATGATAAGCATTTCGTTTCCGAAAGGCCAGTGCATAATTTTGAATAATGCCCCTAAAATTACTATAGCCGCTCCAACGCTATAAATAACATTCATTACTTTTTTACTTAAAATTGCCATAATTTAAATTTGTTGTTTAGATTAATAATTAAATAGTTTATTTAGTTGGTTAAATTAAATACTTTTTGGTGTGTGGAATTAGTTTCCGATTGAATTTCCTGTAGTTTCAAGTCCCATATAATCTTGAACGGTTCTGAACCCTATATAACTACGCGAAGAGTCTGCATATTCAAAATTACGAGTTCCTAACTGTAGGTAATAGGCTACATCTTTCCAAGAACCTCCACGTGCTACTTTACGTTGATTGGTCGGGTCATTCACGTTCGGATTCATCGACGAAACAAACTCATAAGCCGACGGATCATAAGCGGCATCAGTCCATTCTGCTACGTTTCCGGACATATTATAAAGACCAAAATCATTCGGGTCATACGACTTTGCCTCTACGGTATATAAAGCTCCGTCTGCTGCATAGTCTCCTCTATTAGGTTTGAAGTTTGCTAAATGACAAGCTCTGTCATTCATCGTATATAAATCTCCCCAAGGATAAGTAGCAGACTGTAATCCTCCACGTCCTGCATATTCCCACTCTGCTTCGGTAGGTAAACGAAATTTATTTACTTGATTTCTTCCTTTCTTTTGTTTAATCCAAGAGTTTTTATAGATTGTTTTCCAGCTGGTAAACGCTTTAGCTTGCTTCCAAGTCACTCCCACTACTGGATAATCATCATAGGCCGCATGCCAAAAATAATCATTGTGCATTGGCTCGTTATATGAATAAGCAAAATCCTTGATCCATACCGTTGTATCCGGATAGATAGGTAGCTTTTCTGTTTTCATATACTGACTTCGTTTCTCACGCGTGTTTGAACTTGTGTCTCTAGCAGCCCCGTCTATATCCATCTCTTGGTAATGAAAAACCAATTGAGAAACATCCATAGTTCTCAACCCATTATACCACTCTGAAGGAGGCAGATATAACTCATCCATAACCTCTACATAATCTTCATCAGGATATTCTTGTGGGTTTTCAAAAATAGTTGCATCTCTGTTAAGTTTTCTTCCGAAATACATATCATCATCACTCCCGAATTGGTAGTAATTCTCATACATAAATCTATCATATGGTGACATATTTTCTACATCTCCTCCATCTGCGAAAGCAAACTCTCCTATACCTCCATCTCCCGGAGCAGCACCCAGCTCATCTGCTCTTATAGCCAAACGAGTTCGGATGATAGAATCTTTTACCCACTCAACAAAATGACGATACTTGGAGTTAGTCGTTTCGAATTCATCCATATAAAACGAACGAACCGTAACGGTTTTTGTGCTTGCATCTCCTATGCCGGCCAAGTCATCATCTGACTTACCCATAACAAAAGAACCTCCAGGCACAAGTGTCATTTCATAAGGAGTTTCTGATCGCCATTTCTTGCCTTTCACTCCTACTACTTCTCCTCTATCACCACTACTACAAGAGAGCAACATAGACATAACTGATAACAAAACAATAGACTTTTTCATATATAAAATCGGATATTTGATGTGTTCTACATTTTAAGGGCGTAAACCTATTTATAATTTTTTTAAAAACCAATTTTTTTTTCTCTAAAAGACAATTTTAACACTAAAAAACCTTCTTAAAAAAAGAAACACACTTTCTTAAAAAAAACTAAAACTCAATTTTTGTATTTTTATTGCACAGAATGCACCTTTTTTTGTTCTTTCCACCACCTTTCAGGGAATATACCTTTTAAAGCTTCTTGATAATCTTTATAGCTACAAGGCAATAACGTAAAATTATTTGTTTTATTTTTAACATCTATATCAAAAGGGATTTGCATCCACCATCGTTGCGATGTTTCACTCTTATAAAACACTACATCGGTTTCATCCTCGAAATGTACGATATATTTTGTAGCATTTTGATTATTTTTGAAAGGAAATTCATTATACCTACAAATATATCCTTCTATAAAGTACCAAACAATCTGCGCCTGCAAAACAGCCTCTGAGCGAAGGCTACCTTCTGAGTTAAAAACACCGAATACTGAAACCTTGTCGCTTATCCCGGCATAACGAGAAATGGCACAAATTTCTTTTCCAGAAAAACCATTAGGAGTAAAGTCTGAAAAGTTTCCGGTGTAGGCAGAACTCACTGATGTTAAATCTAAACTTATTAAATCAGCATCTCTCAATACTGGCTCAGCGATTCCTATGTCTGCTCCGGCTTCTCCTAATCTATATGCGTCAAAAAACATTTTTTCTATCAAATCGATTTCTTCTTGCGAAGTAAAATAAGTCTGATAGCCTATATTACTATAATTATGGAGGTTGTTGGGTTTGTCCATAATGATTTTAGCCAGGTAGGAATTAGAAGAGATGGGTAAGTTCAGGGCCCCAAAATCAAACTTGTTATCCACACATACTAAGTTAACCATTTTGTCTAAACCGTCATAGGCCCGGTATAACCAATAGGTTAAATCTTGAGTTCCTCCAATCGTTATCAGTACAATATTCTTTTTTAATAATGTTTCGGCAACCTCTTTAAGAGCAAAATAAGTATCACTTATGGTACCTTCTTTATTAATATCTCCTATGTCAGCTATAGAGCAATCCCAATTTCCGGCATATAGTTTATAAAACTCTTTTCTGAAAAGCCATAAATCTTTGTCTTCTTCGACTCCTGCAACTCGATTCTCTGTGACCCCTAGAATAGCAATCTGAATACTCTCTAAATCAGGAAAGGAGCCTTGGGTATGTAATTGCACTCTTGCCCCCAACTGTTGATTAGACATCGTATTAATAAAGTCCACCACCTCTGGTTGTATAGGTTGTAAAAAATCAATCATTTCTAATTATTGGATTTAATTGATTAGTGTCTAGTCTTGCTATTTTATAAGCAAAGGCTGAACACTAAGAAATTTATTTCTTTTTCTTTTTAGGAGCCTTTTGTTCGATATAGGCTTTGGCCTGCTCGAGCGTAAGTTTCTCTGCATCTATTTCTTTACCGAGTTCTACCTTTATTTTTCCTTTCAGAATTACAGAACGTCCCCATCGAGCTTTTTCAACCCGAATTCCTTCATCTTCCCAATTATGGATTACTTTATCTTTTTCCTTTTGGATTTTATCTTCGATAAGCTCATTAATATCGGTTGGAGAAAGGTTATCAAAGTTATATTTTTTATTTACATTAATAAACATTCCGTTCCATTTAATAAACGGTCCGAAACGTCCGACACCTTTCTGAACTGGCATTTCTTGATATTCAGCAATAGGAGCATCGGCTTTTTGCTTCTTAACTATTAACTCAATAGCCCTATCCAGAGTGACATCCAAAGGTTCTTCGCCTTTATCGAGCGAGATAAAACTCTTTCCGAATCTCACATAAGGACCAAATCGACCGATATTCACTTCTACTTCCTCCTCTTGATACTGCCCTAATTTTTTAGGGAGCAAAAACAAATCTAATGCTTCTTCGAGAGTAATGCTACTGATGTTTTGATCCGGGCGTAGTGAAGCAAACTTTTTATCTTCGTCATCTGCCTCTCCTATTTGTGCTACCGGTCCAAATTTTGCCAAACGCACCAATAGAGTTTTACCTGATTTAGGATCGGTACCTAAAATACGCTCGCCTGATTCTCTTTCGGCAGTTTCCTCTACTTTTTTGACTGTAGGATGAAAATGATCATAGAAGCTTTTCATTACGCTAGTCCACTCTATGTTTCCGGAAGCAATTTCGTCAAAATCCTGCTCTACTTTTGCGGTAAAATTATAATCTAAGATGGTATCAAAATGTGCAACCAAAAAGTCATTAACAATCGTCCCTATATCGGTAGGAATAAGTCTTCCTTTATCTGAACCTGTTTTTTCGACTAATTGCTTAGCTTGAACTTTTCCTTCTTTAAATGTAAGCTGTGTATAAGGTTGTTCTTTTCCTTCTGAGGTACCTTTTTCTACATAATTTCTGTTGACAATAGTCGAAATAGTCGGTGCATAGGTAGAAGGACGACCAATACCCAGCTCCTCGAGCTTCTTCACCAAAGAAGCCTCTGTATAGCGTGAAGGAGCTTTAGAGAATCGCTCTGTTGCGGTAATATAATTATTCTTTAAGCTTTCGCCTACCTTTAATGCCGGCAACATGCCTTCTTGTTCTTCTTCTTCGTCATCATTGCCTTCCAGATATACCTTTAAAAACCCTTCAAAAAGCAATACTTCGCCGGTTGCCGCAAATACTTCTTTGTATTTATCCGATTCAATCTTTACGTTCGTGCGCTCTAATTTAGCCTCACTCATTTGCGAAGCGATGGTGCGTTTCCAAATCAAATCATACAGCCGAGCTTGTTCTCTGTCACCTGTTATAAAATGTCGAGACATATCGGTCGGGCGAATGGCCTCGTGTGCTTCTTGAGCTCCTTTACTTTTGGTTACAAAACTTCTAGGCTTGCTAAACTCTTGACCATACGAATTAATAATTTCGTTCTCGATAGATTGTGTAGCTTCATTTGAAAGGTTGACACTATCGGTTCTCATATAAGTAATAAGTCCTGCCTCATAAAGCCTTTGAGCTACAACCATTGTTTGAGCCACCGAAAAATATAACTTTCTGGAAGCCTCTTGCTGAAGAGTCGAAGTAGTAAAAGGAGCAGCAGGTGATTTCTTGGCCGGCTTAGTTTCTAAATCTGAAACTTTATAAGAAGCTCCTGTGTTTTTGTTTAGAAAATCTTCTGCTTCTTTTTGAGTCGAAAAGTTTTTCGGAAGTTTAGCCTTGAATGTTTTTCCTTTTTCGGTAAAGAATTCTGCGTATATAGAAAAAGAAGCTTCCGAATTAAAATTACGAATTTCTTTTTCGCGTTCTACGATAAGCCGTACAGAGACCGACTGCACTCTACCGGCCGAAAGCCCTGATTTTACTTTTTTCCATAAAACAGGCGAAAGCTCATATCCAACCAATCTATCTAAAACTCTTCGGGCTTGTTGGGCATCAACCAAATTATAATCAATAGCCCTAGGGTTCTTAATAGCCTTTTCGATTGCCGACTTGGTAATCTCATGAAAAACAATACGCTTGGTTTTACTTTCGTCCAGCTTTAATGTTTCTGCCAAATGCCAAGCAATGGCCTCTCCCTCACGGTCTTCATCAGAAGCCAGCCAAACTGTTTCTGCTTTTGAAGACAAATCTTTCAGTTTTTTTACTACTGCTTTCTTGTCTGATGAAACGATGTATTTGGGTTTGAAATTATTATCTACATCTACTCCTAACTCATTGGAAGGCAAGTCAGAAATATGCCCAAAACTCGACTCCACCCGAAATTCTTTGCCTAAAAACTTCTCTATCGTTTTCGCCTTTGCAGGAGATTCCACTATCACTAAATTATTCGCCATCTAATTAAATTTTTGGACACAAAAGTAATATTTTTTATTTGGTAAAGGCAAAACAGTCGAAGCTTTTATTAGACCGAGAGAGTTTTCTATAGGGAATTATGTATATTTACGATGAGAAAAAATCGTTTTAAAGTTAAACCACCTAAAACTAATTTGTTGAAAAATGCGTTGGACATTCTATAAAAATTCATCAGAAGAAAAAGTAGAAAAAATCAAAAACAGCCTTTTGATTGACAAGAGCTTGGCTAAAATTTTAGTACAGCGAGGAGTTGATTCGTTTGAGAAAGCCCGACTTTTCTTTCGACCCTCGCTTACCGATTTGCACGACCCTTATCTGATGAAAGATATGGACAAAGCGGTCGATAGAATCGAAAAAGCCATTCAAAACAACGAAAACATTCTGATTTATGGCGATTATGATGTGGACGGAACAACTGCCGTGTCTTTGGTTTATTCTTACCTGCGGTCTTACTATCCTAACTTGGCTACTTATATTCCAGACCGATATGACGAAGGGTATGGCATTTCGATAAAAGGAATCGACTTTGCTCATGACAACAATTTTACATTAATTATTGCTCTAGACTGTGGGATAAAAGCGCATCAAAAAATCGAATATGCCCAAACAAAAAACATCGATTTTATTATCGCAGACCACCATTTGCCTGACCACGAAATCCCAAAAGCGATAGCCGTACTTGACCCCAAGCGAAGTGATTGTCATTATCCCTACAAAGAACTTTGCGGGTGCGGAATTGGTTTTAAAATCATTCAGGCACTAGCCGAAAAAAGAGGTCAAACCATTGAAGATTTAGTCCCTTATCTCGATTTGGTTGCCACAGCTATCGGAGCTGATATTGTACCCATTACCGGAGAAAACAGAATCTTGGCAAAATTTGGCTTAGAGGTTATCAACTCAAACCCAAGAAACGGAATAAAAGCTATTATGCACAATGCTAAAAAACAACAATTTACTATAACCGATGTCGTTTTTATAATTGCCCCAAGAATCAATGCTGCCGGACGCATCCGACACGGAAATTATGCGGTGCAACTACTCACCGAATTTGACTGGGAACAAGCCCTTACTTTTGCCGCAGAAATAGAGTTATTTAATTCCGAACGGAAAAAATTAGACGAGCAAATCACTCAAGAAGCTCTCACACAAATTACCGAAAGCAATCTCGAGAATCGCTTTACAACGGTTGTTTTTAGTGAAAACTGGCACAAAGGCGTAATCGGAATTGTGGCTTCGCGACTTATCGAAACCTATTATAAACCTACACTTGTTTTTACAGAGAGTAACGGAAAAATGGTTGCTTCGGCTCGTTCTGTAAAAGGTTTTAATATTCATAATGCACTCGAGAAATGCTCGGAACTTATTGAACAATTCGGAGGACACAAATATGCAGCAGGTCTTACGGTTTCCAAAGAAAAGTTTAGCGAATTTAGCAACCGCTTTGAAGAAGTAGTAAAAAACTCAATTACCCCAGAATCTCTCTATCCTGAGATAACAGTTGATTCAGAAATTGACTTTGCAGAAATTTCGCCTAAATTCATTAGAATACTCAAGCAATTCGAACCCTTCGGGCCTGGGAACATGACCCCTGTTTTTTTTACAAAAAACCTGCAAGACACCGGCTATGCAAAAACAATTGGCAAAAATGACGAACATCTAAAAATATTCGTTAAACAAAATGGTTCTGCACCTATCGATGCAATCGGTTTCGGGTTAGGTCATAAATTAGAAAGAATTAGCGGAATAAATCCTTTTGAAATGGTTTATGCTCTAGACGAGAATCATTGGAACGGAAATGTAACCCTACAACTCAAAGTGAGAGACATTCGGTAAGCACTATGTATTTACAAAAAATCCTGACAAGTAATTTTGTCAGGATTTTTTGTGTCTATCAAATCAATTAAGAACTATAATTGATTATACTTCAAACTTTCTTCCGATTGCCTTATGGACCTTTTTGATAATGGCCTCACTGTTCAATCCGTATTTCTCCATCAATTGTTCAGGCGTTCCGCTTTCTCCGAAGCTGTCGTTTACCGCTACAAATTCTTGTGGAGCAGGGTGATTAAGGGCTAGTACTCTAGCAACACTTTCGCCCAATCCGCCTAAAAAGTTGTGCTCTTCGGCTGTTACTACGCAACCTGTTTTAGCTACAGACGCTAATATTGCCTCTTCATCTAAAGGCTTAATGGTATGTATGTTAATTACTTCGGCTGAAACGCCTTGTTTTTCTAATTCTTCGCAAGCAAGAAGTGCTTCCCATACCAGATGTCCCGTTGCAATAATGGTTACATCTATCCCCGAGTTCAGCATAAGGGCTTTTCCGATAACGAAATCTTCACCTGTACTGGATGTAAAGTTAGGCACTACAGGTCTTCCGAAGCGTAAATAAACCGGACCTTGATGCTCGGCAATTGCCAAAGTAGCCGCCTTGGTTTGATTGTAATCACAAGTGTTGATTACTGTCATCCCTGGAAGCATTTTCATAAGACCAATATCTTCAAGAATTTGGTGTGTAGCTCCGTCTTCGCCCAAAGTAAGCCCGGCATGCGAGGCACATATTTTCACATTCTTATCTGAATACGCCACCGACTGGCGGATTTGATCATACACTCTACCGGTAGAGAAGTTGGCAAAGGTACCAGTAAACGGAATTTTACCTCCGATAGTTAAACCAGCTGCAATACCAATCATATTGGCTTCGGCAATTCCGATTTGAAAAAATCTTTCTGGATGATTTTTTTTAAATTCGTCCATTTTGAGCGAACCAATCAAGTCAGCACAAAGGGCTACTACGTTTTCGTTGGTTTTTCCGAGTTCTGTAAGCCCTGCTCCAAAACCCGAACGGGTATCTTTACTTCCTGTATTTTCGTATTTTTTCATTGTGATGTTTTGTTTTGTTTAATAATCTCCCAAAGTAACAGCGTTTTGAGTCAATGCACTTTCTAGCTGCTCATCATTCGGGGCTTTTCCGTGCCACGCGTGGGTGTTCATCATAAAGTCTACTCCGTTGCCCATTTCGGTATAAAGCAATACACAAATCGGCTTTCCGTTTCCGGTTCTATTTTTAGCTTCTGTCATTCCTTGAATAATGGCTTCGATATTATTTCCTTCTTTGATTTCCAACACATCCCAACCAAACGCTTCAAATTTTGCTCTTAAACTCCCTAAAGACAGTACTTCTTCGGTGGGCCCGTCAATTTGTTTTCCGTTAAGGTCAATAGTCGAAATCAGATTATCTACTTTTTTGGCCGAGGCATACATGGCTGCTTCCCAGACTTGTCCTTCTTGCAGCTCTCCGTCTCCGTGAAGGCTATACACCAAATGCTGATCATTGTTTAGTTTTTTGGTGAGTGCTGCACCAATGGCTACAGACATCCCTTGCCCTAAAGAACCCGAAGCTACACGTATGCCCGGGAGCCCTTCGTGAGTAGTTGGGTGGCCTTGCAAGCGTGAGTTTAACTTTCTAAAAGTAGCCAGTTCTGAAACCGGAAAATATCCACTTCGAGCAAGCACGCTATAAAATACGGGAGAAATGTGCCCGTTAGACAAGAAGAACAAATCTTCGTCTTTGCCGTCCATATCAAAACCTTCTTTGCGATGCATTAGGTTTTGATACAGAGCTACTAAAAACTCTGTACACCCCAAAGAACCTCCGGGATGACCTGAGTTTACAGCGTGTACCATCCTTAGGATGTCTCTTCTGACTTGAACCGACAAGTCTTGTAGTTGTGAAATTGTTGTGTTCATTTTGTTCAAAATAGTTAGTTATGCAAAAGTAGTTTTTTTTATTCAGAGTAAAAACTGTTTTCTCCCCAAGCGTTTAAGGCCAACAAATAAAACGGTAACTTTTAAGAAAAAGATAATTAAAATTTATATATTCTTTGAGGGGTTACACAAAAATCAAGCGGGATATCTCTTTTATAAACATTATCTATCTGAGGCTCAGCTTCAAAAAATGAAAGTCCAACTTTGAGGGTATCTTTATTACACTCACTCAAAAAATTGTCATAGAATCCTTTGCCGTAACCTACTCGGTTTCCTTTTAGATCAAAAGCCAAAAGTGGAATAAACACCACTTCAATTTTGTTAACAGGCACTTCAATTCCGTCGGTGGGTTCAGGTACATTAAACTTTCCCTTTTTTATTTTGGTGTTTTCGGTCAGTAAATAATGAATTAGATTTCGGGTTTCGAGTTCCATCTTAGAAATAACAATTTCTTTATCTTTTCCCATCAGAATTTGCAGGATATACTCGGTATTTATTTCGTTGAGTTCAGTAATGGATAAAAACAGATGATAATAGGTTTTGTTCCAAACATCTACTGAGAGTAATTGATTGGCAATAGCTAGGCTGTGTTTTTCTATTTCGTCTGGGGTTAAGATCGAACGCAATTTTTTGTAGTAGGCTCTGAGTTGTTTTTTATCCATCATAAAGGTGTTAGGGGTAAAGAATTTATTCCTATTTTTGCAAAGTTAAAAATAAAACAATGTCTCTGAAAAAAGCCTATTTACTAATTCTTTTAGTACTCCTGATAGACCAAATATCAAAAATATATATCAAAACGAATTTTGAGTTATACGAAAAAACCGAAGTTTTCAAGTGGTTTCAAATCTATTTCGTAGAGAACGACGGCATGGCTTGGGGAGCAACCCTTCCGTTTAAAGACGGCAAACTTATCCTAACGCTTTTCAGAATTTGTGCTGTTATCGGTATCGGATACTGGCTTTGGGACAGTTTTAAAAAGAAAGCCTCCAACTACCTGACCCTTGCTATTGCCTTAATATTTGCCGGAGCTTTGGGCAATATTATCGACTCTGTTTTTTATGGTATTATTTTTAATCACTCCGAAGGGCAATTAGCTACACTATTTTCTGATCAACCCTACGGAACTATTTTTCACGGCAACGTAGTGGATATGCTTTATTTTCCGATTATAAAAAACGGAGTTTTTCCAAGTTGGATTCCGTTTATAGGAGGTGAGTCGTTTACTTTTTTTAATGCAATCTTTAATGTCGCCGACGTCGCTATCAGCACAGGTGTCGGTATACTGTTAGTTTTCAACAAAAGGGCTTTTGCTACTAAAGCAGAATAATTTTCTGTAGCTTATATAAAAAGGTTATGATTTCTCTGGTTCATCTGTTAATTACGAAATAATTGGTTTTGGCTTTTTAGTTTGAATTTCGGCAATCCAATAGATTAGATTTCCTAGGCCTCCCACTAACACGATAATCAGAATCCAAACTATTCGCATATTGTTTTGCTCTAAATTCGGGTTTTTAGCTACGTGAACGATAAAGTAAATAAAACTTACCAGCGAAATAATAATCGTCAGAAACAAAACCACAAACACCATTCCCATTCCTGTCAGCAGGCCTGTTGGAGTATTACTGGAATTTTCAAGTGTTTCTATATTGGCGAAAATCGAGAAAAGCGCAGCAAAATATACTACAAATATCAAAATCAATGAGACTAGAGGAGCGATAGCTAAAAACCCTTGCAAGGTTCTGTTATTCAACATAATTTATTGGTTTTAAGTTTTAAGCTCTATCAATTTTTGAATGTTATAGCGAATTTTGTATTTCTACTATTATTTTTTTTAATTCTTCTTTGAGCTCTGGATTTGAAATTTCGTTTTTCTCTCTATCAAAGTTCTCTGAAAATTTTGGTAAAGAAAAAGTGGCTTTAATCTCAGCGCCGTCAAACGAAAAACGTTTTTCGGCAATTCCCAGCACAGATTTTCCGCCTCGTGCTCCATCTGAGGTAGCCATCAAAAGCATGGGTTTTTGTTGAAAAACTTTAACACCACCTCGAGATGCCCAATCAAAAAGGTTTTTAAAAGCTGCCGAATAATTTCCGTTATGCTCTGCTAAAGACAAAACGATAAAGTCGGTTTCGCTAATTTTCTTTAAAAATCGAGTTGCCAATTCCGGTTTACCAATTTCATTTTCTAAATCTACTCCAAAAAGAGGCAATTCATAGTCATTCAGGTCTAAAACTTCGACTTCGGCTGCTTTAAAAAGGCTTGAAGCATAGGTTGCTAATTTTTTGTTGACGGAATTTTTGCTGTTGCTTCCTGCGAATGTCAATATTTTAATCATTTCCTTCGGATTTTAATTATACAAAACACCTCAAGCTTTTAAAGGCTTATTTAAAAAAAACTCTGTTTACACATTAAATCGGAAGTGCATCACATCTCCGTCTTTTACGATATATTCTTTTCCTTCTACACGGAGTTTTCCGGCTTCTTTTACCTTGGCTTCTGAACCGTATGCAACAAAATCTTCATAAGCAATAACTTCGGCTCTAATAAACCCTTTTTCGAAATCGGTATGAATAACCGCAGCTGCTTTGGGAGCTGTATCACCTACATTGATGGTCCAAGCGCGAACTTCTTTTACGCCTGCCGTAAAATAGGTTTGTTGTTTTAGAAGTTTATAGGCCGAACGAATAAGCACCGAGCTTCCGGGTTCTTTTAACCCTAAATCTTCCAAGAACATTTGTCTTTCTTCATAGGTTTCTAATTCTGTAATATCGGCTTCGGTAGCTACAGCAAGCACAATTACTTCTGCATTTTCGTCTTTCACTAATTCTTTTACCTGATCTACATGTTTATTTCCGTTTACGGCAGATTCTTCATCTACGTTGCATACATACAGAACAGGTTTTGAAGTAATCAATTGGAATTCTTCTATCAATTCGGTTTCGTCATCATTATTCGCAGTAACGGTTCGAGCAGATTTTGCTTCTAATAACGCAGATTTAATACGCTCCAAAAGAGCTTCTTCAATCTGAGCTTCTTTATTCCCGGTTTTAGCAGCACGTTTGGTTTTTTCTAAACGTTTTTCTACCGTATCTAAATCTTTGAGTTGAAGCTCAATGTCTATAGTTTCTTTATCTCTAATCGGGTTTACACTTCCATCTACGTGAACAATATTGTCATTATCAAAACAACGAAGCACGTGGATAATGGCGTTACACTCTCTAATATTCCCTAAAAACTGATTGCCTAATCCTTCGCCTTTACTAGCACCTTTTACCAATCCTGCTATATCTACAATTTCAACTGTAGCAGGCTGCACTCGCTCTGGTTTTACCAGTTCTGATAGCTTTTCTAATCTAGGATCAGGTACATTTACTATACCTATATTCGGCTCGATCGTACAAAACGGAAAGTTAGCACTTTGTGCCTTAGCGTTTGATAAACAATTAAAAAGGGTTGATTTTCCTACGTTGGGCAAACCCACAATTCCTGCTTTCATTATAACAATTTCGTTTAAAAATAAAGAGGCAAAGATACTGTTTTTTGTTTCAAACTTAAGCCCATAGCAAATGGTATTTATAGCCTAAAAACAATTATTTGACACAAAGGTGTTGAGAACAAACAAAAAAAACTATATTTAAAGTCTGAACTATGTTAATTATAAAAATGCTGTCTGACAAACGAAATACACTCAAATGGATTCTTATCTTTAGTGCTTTTATAGTAGTAAGCCTTATTTTGTGGAATACTTATCAATTCTTTCAAAAAGTAAAAGAAGAAGAACGCACCAAAATGGAACTTTGGGCCGAGGCTCAACGGAATTTTCACACCGCAGATATAGAGACAGACATCTCTTTAATTCTAGAAATTTTTTCGAAAAACACGACCATACCTCTCATCTTGACCGATCAAAACGGAAATATCGAGAAAATAAACAATATCGATCTTGACGAAGAAACTTTTAAGAAAGTATCACAACAACTTTTAGAAAAATATAAGAATCAAAACGAGCCTATCGTTATCGAATTTGAAGACAATATTCAATATTTGTATTATGGCAACTCGCCGCTTCTAACACGGCTGACGTATTATCCGATGGCTTTGTTGCTAATCATATTTTTATTTCTTGCTCTTATTGTAAGTTATTTTAGGAGTAACAAAATGTCTTCTCAAAACAAGCTTTGGGCAGGAATGGCCAAAGAAACAGCACATCAAATAGGCACTCCGCTTTCTTCGCTTTTGGGTTGGGTAGAAATTTTAAGAACAGATGATGTAGATGAGCTCACCGTTAGCGAAATCGAAAAAGATGTAGCTCGATTGCAAACTATTGCTGATCGATTTTCGAAAGTCGGTTCAGAGCCCGCACTCAAAAAAGTAGATGTAGTGGAGCTCACTAAGACCTCTTATGAATACCTAAAATCTCGCTTTTCGAATCAGATTGAGTTTTCGATTTCACTACCTGATTATCCTATCTATCTAATGCTAAACCCTGCCCTACACAGCTGGACTATCGAGAACCTAATGAAAAATTCGGTAGATGCCATGAAGGGAAAAGGGAAAATTAGCGTAACGATTGAAGATGAACCTAAATTCGTCAAAATAAAAATCGAAGATACCGGAAAAGGAATTGCAAAAAATAAGTTTAAGAAAATTTTCGAACCCGGATTTACTACCAAAAAACGAGGTTGGGGATTAGGGCTTTCGCTTACCAGACGCATCGTAGAAGAATATCACGACGGAAGAATAAAAGTCCTTCACTCAGAAATAGGCAAAGGAACAATCATACAAGTTTCTTGGAAGCATTTGTAGCTTTTAAAACTGGAAATAAATAAAAGGTTGAGGCCCGCTCGAAGCCGTTGCATAAATCACCCAAAACACCAAAGCAATAAGAAGAGCCTTAACTAGTAAAGGCATTTTTTCAAAAACCGAAAAAAGTTTGTCACTAAAACTTTGAGGAAAGAAGTGCCAAGTAAACCCGATTAAAAAAAGGATAAATACGTTTTTGTATGCCATAATAATTACCCACCATTGGTTGGTATCAAATGATAAGCCTTGAATCTGGTTGATAATATCCATGGCTAACGAAAAATCTTTTGCTCTAAAGAATATCCAACAAAAAGCCACAAAATGAAAAGTCAACACAATAGCTAAAACATTCGAAATGCGTTTGCCAAAAGTTTTCTTATCAGGGTTTTTATCTGGGAAGATTTCCATAAAAAGCTTATGAACCGCAAGAGCCATTCCGTGGAGAGCACCCCAGATGATAAAACGCAAACTGGCTCCGTGCCACAAACCACCCAAAAGCATAGTAGTCATTAGGTTAACATTAGTAACCCTAGTTTTTTTCGGATTTTTTGAAAGAACAAACGACAAAATAAAAACGACTACCGCTGCTATCGAAATATAAAACGGAATCGTTGTTGTTTCGATTTGAGTATAAGACCAAACCAAAATTCCGATAAAAAAAACCGCAGGAAAGAAATAGCCCCAAAAAGTGCCTTTTCGATTTCCTCCGACCGAGATATAAAGGTAATCTTTGAGCCAAGACGAAAGCGAAATGTGCCATCTTCGCCAAAATTCCGTAATGTTTTTTGACTGATAAGGTGTTCTAAAGTTAATCGGCAATGTGAAACCCATCAGAAGAGCAAGCCCAATTGCCATATCTGAATAACCCGAAAAATCACAATAAATTTGTAGCGAATAACCATACACGGCCATTAGGTTTTCGAACGAAGTATAACTGTTAGGTGCATCAAAAACGCGATCTACAAAGTTGAGCGAAATATAATCTGAAATAACTGCTTTTTTTAGCAAACCTCCGATAATGAGAAACAAAGCAAAACTGGTTTCTCTTTTGGTCAGGGTTATTTTTTTATAAATCTGCGGAATAAAATCCTTGGCTCTCACGATAGGTCCTGCCACCAATTGCGGGAAAAAGCATACATAAAAGGTGAAATCCATCAAGTTTTTAGCTGGTTCTACCTCACGTCTATACACATCAATGGTATAACTCATTGTCTGAAACGTATAAAACGAAATTCCGATAGGCAAAATAATATCCTGAAAGGCAAGGCTTCCGCTAAAAAGGTTATTGAAGCTATCTATCAAGAAATTGGTATACTTGAAATAACCAAGTAATGCCAAATTAGCCACCATACTGGTTACTAAATAAAACTTCCGTAGGCTAGGGCGATTGCTTTTATGAATTCCTTCGGCCAAAAAATAACCGCCAATGGCCGAAATCAAGAGTAGGATAAAATAATTACCTCCGGCTTTGTAATAAAAAAATAACGAAAACAAAACCACATAGGTAGTTCTGAAATGAGCGAATTTTTTGGTGCAGATATAAACCAAATAAAAGACAAGGAACATCCCTAAAAACAAACTCGTGCTGAAAAGCAACGGGTTCTTAGGGTCATAAGTAACCCAAGTCTGCACTTGTTCCCACGTAAAGCTCAAGTTTTCTGAAAACCAATTTTGTATAGATGCTTTCAAAGGCTTTCGGAATTTAAATAATTCTGATAGGTTATCATAAGTGCTTCAAAAAGTGCATTGCCTTGTTTTTTATATCCGCCAGAGGAGTAATGCACTCGATCTCGGGCAATAATTCCTTGGTTAATCAACTGCTGCATTGACTGATTCCCACCCATTTCTCGATACAAATCCCAAACGCTGTATTGGTCTTTTAAAGAGTTGCTAATTATAATCTCCGCAAGAGCTTCGCAAAAAGTATTGGGGTGCTTTCTGTGGAACAAAGCCGGAGGGGGAGTGGTAAACAAAATAGCAACCTCTGGATTTTGCTTGCGAAGCATTAACAAAAATGCCTCTATCTGGTTATAAAAGCAATCGTTGCATAATTTATCAAAAGCCTCATTAGTTCCTAATGAAATAACAATTAAATCAGGCTCTAAAGCATTGATTTGCTCAAAAAATAACGGATACTTGTTATAATCAGAAAATTTAGCTCCGTTTACTCCTATCGAATGATAAAGAACTCCACTTTGATTGTTCTCTAAAACAATTCCGTTAAGAGCAAAATTATCGTATTGGTTGTTTGGAATTAAATAAATTTTATCTGTTGATTCTAGATTTTGATAATGGTAATAATAATCGGACACCACAGGCTCAATATTGAGTTTTTCAAAAGCGGTTTGATCGATTTTTTGAGGTTGCATTTCGTTGGTCGGAATCTTGAGCGATGCTCCTGCCCTGATGTTATTATTTCTGAGTCCGTTAGATTGTTTGATTTGAGTAACTGTAGTCTTATATCGCTGAGCAATTCCCGACAGGGTTTCTCCGCTTTTGATTTTGTGTGTAATGGTTTTAGGCGTTGACCTTAAGACAATAGTTTGGGTTGTTGTAGCCGCATCAAACATGGGCTGATTATCAGGCGCAATGATTTTTAGGTCGTTAAAATGATAGCTTTCTGTACGGATAGCAAGCTCAATAGCAAAATTATTTTGGGTAGTATGAAGTGCGATGCCGCTGAGGCCTACTGGGCTTCCGTTGTCGGGGAACACATTCCTATGACTGTCCCAAGTGTTATTAGAAGCAAATCTCAAGTGTGAGCTTCCGTTAGTTTGAGCCAATGAATGCGGAAAAACAAACCCTAGACCTGCATTGCCAAAACGAACTTGAAAATTTTGACGCAAGGCATCGGTCATTACATCAGCCTGGATGTGCGAATCACCTATATGAACAATATTTATTTTGCGGTCTTTGAGCGAATCCAAGGCTTTTAGTTGCTCCATAAAACCACCTAAAAAATCGGGATTATAAATCGGAGAAACAGCTAAGCTATCTGAATTTACGATATGCTCTTCGACAAGTAAAGAATCTGTATGGACTTCAAGCGAATCAACTTGAGCATACACAAAACTAACTACAAAAAATGCTAATAGGCTGAATGTATTAGTGTATTTCATCATAATCATCTTCATTTTCGTCCGGGTTTTCTGCTTCTTGATTTAAAATAGTTTCTTTGGAATAGGAGCTTTTTTTAAACTCTTCGTATTCTTTTTTGAGTTGGGCATAGATAAACTGAGCTATTTTTTGAGAGCCTTTGGTATTAAAATGTGTATAATCTTTGTTGGCCAATGACGGCTCTTCTTCGACCCATTTTACCATGGAGTTCGCTCCTCCCATTAGCTGATATAAGTTTATAAAACCTGACTGTGTGGCTTCTGCATATCTTTTTTGCGAATTTGCCAAAGGCACTACAGCCGAATCAGTTTTCATTTCCATTCCATATTTGGTGGCTTTATCGGCAGTAGAGATAATCAGGATAGCTGAATTAGGGAAACAACTTCTCAACTGATTAACCACTCGCGTCATAGCTCTTTCATACCACGAATAGTTGAGGTTTCCGTAATTGAGTACGTTGGTTCCGTAATGTAAAACAATCAAATCATAACCCAACTCTTTATTGAACTGGTGCATAAACGAAGGGTTAAATAACGAAAGTGGAAGTCCGGAATTTCCTCTACTAGAAAAATTATCCACATGCACTCCTTTATCACTAGAGGAATTTATGCCGTAAAAAGCAATCGAATCTGCATTGACAAAATTCATCTTTATGCTTTTGAGGTTTTCGTCGGCTAACCGAAGAGTGTTCAGTTTTTTGTCTGTATAAAGTGGCTTTATGACTTTGGTAGTATCTCCGTTATAATAAAGTTCTACATACGCCTCTTTATTTTCTGATTCGCCATAAAAAAGCGTAGGATTATACAGCTCATTTAGGTTTTTTTGATACGATGCTTTATAGTCCACCCACGTAGAGTGTAGCGTATCATTGGCAAAAAACACGTGTCCGTTAATTCCGAAAGGACGAGCAGGTTGTTTTACATTTACGTAAGATTGCGAATGCCAATTATCAGAATACGAATGCCGAATACTTCCTCGAGAGGCTGCCGATTCTGAAGTGATAGATACAAAACCCACTCCTTTTCCGCCAAATTCATTCTGAAAAAGACGCCTTAAATCCTGCACAATATAATCTCCGTCTGTCATCGAATCGCCGAAATAAGCAATGCGCAGCTTGGTTACTTTTCCTTCTTCGAGCTTTTGTAGTTTTTCGAAAAAATGCGTGAGGTGTTGCAGAGTATCGGTTGGGTGAGGCTCTCTTGTTATTTCATCTTTTAAACTCTCAACAAGAACCGTATCTTTTGCTTGCTCTTGCTCTACGTAACTTTCTTCTTCTTGAAGAGCTTCGAGCATCAGGCTATCAATAACCATATTAGCATTTGTAGCGGGGGTTTCAGGAAAAATGCGTGAAGGCAAAACCTCTTTTAAGCCCAAAAATAATATTCCGGCTAAAAGTACAATCAAAAAGGATTGAAAGAAATAGGATTTATTCACTGGTTACGTCTTGGGTCAGATTACATTCTCTCCGGCACATCTATTCCTAATAACGAGAAACCGGCTTTAATCGTATCGCCCACTTTTTTAGAAAGTTGTACTCTAAAAATCTTCTCTTGTTGATTTTCGTTTGCCAATATCGGAGTGCTTTGATAAAACGAATTGTACTCTTTAACCAAATCATAAGTATAATTGGCAATCAGAGCCGGACTGTAGGTTTTAGCAGCACTTTCGATTATTTCAGGGAAAAAAGCTACTTGCTTGATCAGTTCTTTTTCTTTTTCTCCTAAAGTATAATCGGAAATCGCATTCGAAAAATCAAAATCTGCTTTTCTGATAATTGACTGAATTCTGGCATAAGTATATTGAATAAAAGGCCCTGTGTTTCCTGCAAAATCTACTGATTCTTTTGGGTCAAACAAAATACGTTTTTTCGGGTCCACTTTAAGGATATAATACTTCAAAGCCCCAAGACCGATAATTTTATAAAGTCTGTCTTTATCTTGATCTGAATATCCGTCTAATTTCCCTAATTCTTCCGAAATCTCACGAGCGGTAGCTTCCATATCGACAATCAAATCGTCTGCATCGACAACCGTTCCTTCTCTTGATTTCATTTTTCCCGACGGTAAATCAACCATTCCGTATGACAAATGGAATAAGTTTTCTGCCCACGAATAGCCTAATTTTTTCAGAATCAAAAACAGCACTTTAAAGTGATAATCTTGTTCGTTCCCGACAGTATAAACCATTCCGTTTACATCCGGATAATCTTTTACACGCTGAATTGCCGTTCCGATATCCTGGGTCATATACACCGAAGTGCCGTCTGAACGAAGCACTAATTTTTCGTCCAAACCTTCATCGGTCAAATCAATCCAAACCGAATTGTCTGGTTTTTTATAGAAAACTCCTTGAGAAAGAGCCTCTTCTACAATATCTTTTCCTAACAAATAGGTTTTACTTTCATAATAATTACAGTCAAAGTCAACTCCGATGTTTTTATAAGTTACTTCAAACCCATCATACACCCAACCGTTCATTTTGTTCCAAAGTTTCATCACTTCAGGTTTCCCGGCTTCCCAATCCAAAAGCATTTGTTGGGCTTCCAAAATAATTGGAGCTTGTTTTTTAGCTTCTTCTTCTGATTTTCCTTCAGAAATAAGCTCGTTTATTTGTTTTTTATATTCCTTATCAAAAGCAACATAATAATTTCCAACTAGCTTATCTCCTTTGAGCCCTATAGACTCGGGAGTCTCTCCATATCCGAATTTTTGCCAAGCCAACATCGATTTACAGATGTGGATTCCTCTATCATTTATAACTTGTGTTTTATATACTTTTTTACCGGAAGCTTTCAAGATTTCTGCTACCGAATATCCTAAAAGCACATTACGAACGTGACCTAAATGCAGTGGTTTATTGGTGTTTGGCGAAGCATATTCTACCATCATGGCTTCTTGGCCTGCCTTTACATAACCAAATTTTTCGTCATCTTTGATTTGGTTAAAGAAACCAAGGTAATATTCATCTGCAATAACGATATTCAAGAATCCTGAAACCACGTTGAATCTTGTAACTTCTTTTAGGCTTTCGACTAAAAAGCCTCCGATTTGATTACCAATTTCAACAGGATTTCCTTTGATGAGTTTTACCAGCGGAAATATCACCATAGTAATATCTCCTTCAAAATCCTTACGTGTAGCCTGAAATTCTATCCTATCGATAGTCAAACCGAAAAGTGATTGAACAGCCTGCTTGATTTTTGGCGTAAGGATGTGTTGTAAGCTCATTATTTTTAAATATTTAGGATTAAAATTAGTCTGCAAAGATAATAATTATTAAGAGGATTTTATCTCAGGCTTTTCACAAAGTGATATAGGTAACTCTGCGAAATACTTCATTTCATAAAAAAGCGACCGAAAACTCCGGTCGCTCTTCCATTTAATGTAAGAAAAAATTATATTTTAAATGTAATTACCGGGCGTAATGCATTGTTTACGATATCTTCGCCTATGCTTCCGTTAAGGTAGTGGCTGATACCGGTTCTTCCGTGCGTTCCTACTCCTATCAAGTCTGCATTTGATCGAGCTGCAAAGTTAAGCACCCCTTTTTCTACGCTATAATCGTTATAAACGTGCATAGTATAATCTTGTAAATCAAAGCCTTTTAAGAACGACAGAATTCTTTTTTCTGCTTCTTCTGTTGACATAAAGTGTCCTGGCGTGTTGATCATTAATAAATCGATACGAGCACCAAAAGCTTGTGCAAATTCGATAGCACTTTTGAATGGTTTTTTTATTTCGCTACTAAAGTCTGAAGCAAATACAAAATTATTAATTTCTCCTATATTCAATTCTCTCTTTACAACCAGTACCGGAATATCTGATGTGCGGACTACTTTTTCGGTATTTGACCCAACGAAAAACCCTTGTACACCCGAAGCTCCATGTGAGCCCATCACTACTAAATCTATATTATGTGCTTTGCTAGCATTGATAATTCCTTCGAAAGCTCTTTCAAACTGAACGGCTTCTATTACCTTAATACCCTCGAGAAAATCACTGTTTTTTACTTCTTCAAAACGCTCACGTGCTTTTTTTATAAAAAACATTACTTCAGGGATATCGCCTCCCCCTCCAGAAATTTTGTCAACCGCCTGCGAAGGCAACTCTAACATATGAAGCAGATAAATTTCTCCGTTATTTTTTTTGGCAATTTGAGCAGCTGTCCTTAAGGCATATTCTGCATGTTTAGAAAAATCGGTAGGTACTAGAATTTTTTTCATGTTCAGAAAATATTACTTTTTAAAAATTATTATCAGACAATAAAGATAATAAGAATCATTAATAAACCATAACAATTTAAAAATATTTTGGATATGAGCCCAAAAGATTTAGCAATTTGCTTTTGTTTGCTTATTTTTGCAACAGTTTTAAAAAAAATATTATGAAACCAGATTTGTTCCAAGCGCCTGACTATTATTTACTTGACGAATTACTTTCAGACGAACATAAATTAGTGCGGAATGCAGCACGCGAATGGGTGAAGCGTGAGGTTTCCCCGATTATTGAAGACTATGCACAAAAAGCCGAGTTTCCGAAACAAATTATCGGAGGATTAGCAGAAATAGGTGCATTCGGACCTTATATTCCAGAGGAATATGGAGGAGCCGGACTTGACCAAATTTCTTACGGACTTATCATGCAAGAAATAGAAAGAGGAGATAGTGGCGTACGCTCAACGGCTTCTGTTCAATCTTCGCTAGTAATGTACCCAATTTGGAAATACGGAAACGAAGAGCAACGTAAAAAATACTTACCCAAATTAGCCTCAGGAGAATTTATCGGGTGCTTTGGTCTTACCGAACCAGACCACGGTTCGAATCCTTCAGGAATGGTAACAACCTTTAAAGATAAAGGCGACCACTATTTATTAAACGGAGCCAAAATGTGGATCTCTAACGCACCTTTTGCAGATATCGCTGTGGTTTGGGCAAAAAACGAAGAAGGAAGAATCCACGGACTTATAGTTGAGCGAGGTATGGAAGGATTCACTACTCCAGAGACACACAACAAATGGTCACTTCGTGCCTCGGCAACCGGAGAACTTATTTTTGATAACGTAAAAGTACCCAAAGAGAACCTATTGCCTAACAAATCTGGATTAGGAGCGCCTCTAGGATGTCTAGACTCTGCTCGCTACGGAATTGCCTGGGGAGCCATCGGAGCCGCTATGGATTGTTATGATACAGCTTTGCGTTATGCCAAAGAGCGAATTCAGTTTGACAAACCTATCGCAGCCACACAACTTCAACAAAAGAAATTGGCAGAGATGATTACCGAAATCACCAAAGCACAATTGCTCACATGGAGACTAGGAGTACTTCGCAACCAAGACAAAGCAACTTCTGCACAAATCTCTATGGCAAAACGCAACAACGTAGAGATGGCCATCAATATCGCGCGCGAAGCACGTCAGATATTAGGTGGTATGGGAATCACAGGCGAATATTCGATTATGCGACATAGCATGAATCTCGAGAGTGTGATTACTTACGAAGGTACACACGACATCCACTTGTTGATTACAGGGATGGATATCACAGGATATGCAGCTTTTAAATAATAGCTAAATAGATTAAAACTCAAAACCCCCGAACGGTACTATGTTTGGGGTTTTTTTATTTCTAAAACTTACTACCATAAAGTGCAACTGTAGAATTATTTTATAACTTTACATCAACTAAAAAACAAAACCTATGAAAAAGTTATTAAAAGCCTTGATTGCGGGCTATGGGGCAAAAAAAATAGGAGGAGGTTGCTTGGGCACTATCATTGTTTTTATTATTATTTGGTGGCTTTTGGGTAAATTCGGAATGTAATTCTTTTAAAATCCGACAGAAGAGACGACTATCACTATGAATAAAATCAGAGCATTTCTGCAAAACACTTCTTATACAAGGTTTAAAAAAAACACCCTCGGAGTCGTATGCTTATGTTATATTTTTATAATGATAGGGATATCTCTTTTGGCCTATATCATTGCTCCCGACAAAACTACCAATGCTAATTGGGGCGATTTGTCTATCAAATCAAAACAACCTGGCTTTGAGGTTTTAATGCTGAAAGTTCCTATCGATAATGCCCCTGCGTTTAAATTAACGGAATATTTTTGGGGTCAAAAAAACAGGTTTTATAAATATCCGATTCAGAGTTTCGAAATTATTGATAACAAAATTGTATATATCCCCTATAGTGATGACCCTGACATCAGAATAGAAAAAGAAGTAATCCTCACTGATTTTCCTAATCAAAACACCATCGAAGTAGCAGCTTCACAACACATCAAAAAACAAACTTTTTATTTAGGCACTGACAAGTCGGGAAGAGACTATTTGAGTCGCATGATTGTGGGTTCTAGGATTTCGCTTTCTATCGGATTTGTTGCTGTATTTATTTCGCTGGTAGTCGGGCTTTTTTTCGGAAGTATTGCTGGATATTTCGGAGGAAAAGTTGATGCTTTTGTAATGTGGCTGATTAATATCGTATGGTCTATCCCAACTCTTCTGTTGGTCATTGCCATTACCTTAACACTTGGCAAAGGCTTTTGGCAAGTGTTTATAGCTGTGGGGCTCACCATGTGGGTTGAAGTTGCTCGGGTTGTGAGAGGACAAATCATCAGCGTTAAGCAATCGCAATATGTAACTGCCGCCAAAGCACTCGGTTATTCGCATTACCGGATTCTGGTCAAGCATATCTTGCCTTCTGTAATCGCTCCGATTATTGTAATTTCGGCTGCTAATTTTGCTTCGGCTATTTTGGTCGAAAGCGGACTTTCTTTTTTAGGATTAGGAGCTCAACCGCCGATTCCGAGCTGGGGAGGTATGATAAAAGAAAGTTATAGCGATATTGTTTTGGGCAAACCTTATCTGGCACTTATTCCCGGAACAACAATATTATTGCTTACTCTAAGCTTTATGATGGTTGGTAATGCACTTCGCGACATTCTAGATGTAAAAAAATAGCCGTATTAGTTGAATTTTATTTTAAAGTTTTGATGAACTTTACTCAAACCAAAACACGTATCTTTGTTTTTTAGTTAAAAATGAAAATCAAAAAAACCTATAAATTTGCCCTTCGTTCGTCGTTTTATATAACGATTTTCTCGACAGTATTTGTAAGCGGACTTTTGGGCTTATTCTTCGAATTCTCGTGGCTGTTTTGTCTATGTTTCTTTTTTGGAACCGCAATTTTCTCATTTTTTGTGCTCCAATATCGAGCGGAACAATTCATTTATAAGCGTATCAAAAAAATATACGATGATGTATCTATTTTAGACTCAACCAGTCTGATAAAACAACCGATAACTACTGATATGGCAACCCTTACCGAGCAAGTAAAAAAGTTTGCCACCCACAAAAAACTTGAAATTGAAACCCTTAAGCTTCAAGAAGAATACCGTCGAGATTATATTGGCAATGTGTCACACGAGCTCAAAACCCCGCTTTTTATGGTGCAAGGCTATATACTTACACTTTTAGAAGGAGGTTTAAAAGATAAATCCATTCGAAAAAAATATTTAGGAAGGGCTGCAAAAGGAGTAGAGCGATTAATTTATATCGTAGAAGATTTAGACATGATTACCAAACTTGAAACCGGAAACTTACATGTTAATTACACCACCTTTAATATTATAGAAGTAATACAGAGCGTTTTTGACTTGTTAGAGATGAAAGCCTCTTCAAAAAACATTCTCTTGATGTTTGATATGAAATATGTAAGTCCTATTGTGATCAAGGCAGATAAAGACAAAATACAACAAGTATTGACCAATCTGATTAACAACTCTATCAAGTATGGTAAACAGGACGGCACAACCGAAGTGAGTATCGAGGATCTAACTCACAAAAAAATAATTATCAGAGTAATCGACAACGGAGAAGGAATTGCCCAGCAGAATATCTCAAGGATTTTCGAGCGTTTTTATAGGGTGGATAAAAGCGGAGCTCGCAAAGAAGGCGGCTCAGGACTTGGTCTGTCTATCGTAAAGCACATCATCGAGGCACATGATGAAAAGATATTCGTGAAAAGCGAAATCGGAAAAGGATCTGAATTTTCATTTACCTTAGAAAAAACAAATCTTAAATCTTAATTTGTACTTTTGCAAAAGTAACAAACAATATAACTAAATATGAAAGTAGCCATCGTTATGGGAAGCAAAAGCGATTTGCCCATTATGCAAGACGCCATTGACATCCTTAAAGATTTTCAGATCGAGGTAGAAGTAGATATAGTATCTGCTCACAGAACTCCAGAAAAATTATTTGAATTCTCGACCACGGCTCACCACAGAGGAATCAGCGTAATTATCGCAGGAGCAGGAGGTGCAGCTCACCTACCGGGCATGGTAGCTTCAATGAGCCCACTACCGGTTATTGGCGTACCGATAAAATCAAGCAACTCAATTGATGGCTGGGATTCTGTTTTGTCTATCTTACAAATGCCTAACGGCGTCCCGGTAGCTACCGTAGCACTAAACGGAGCTAAAAATGCAGGTATTTTAGCAGCACAAATCTTAGGTGCAAACAACAAAACAATTCAAGACCGCATAGTATTTTATAAAGAAACCTTGCGTGATATTGTTCTGAAAGCTTCAGAAGATCTGAAAAAATAAATTTATTCAGACTACATTTTTCTTATCTTAAAGCTCAATAATTATGTACAAAAGCATTATTCGTCCTATATTATTTAATTTTGACCCAGAAAAAGTACATCACTTTACCTTTTCTTTCTTACGCATAGCAAACAAGATACCTTTTGTATCTTGCCTTATCAGAAGTTCTTATGAGGTAAATGACCCACGGTTAGAAAGAGAAGTTTTTGGACTTAAATTCAAAAACCCCGTAGGGTTGGCAGCAGGGTTCGACAAAGATGCAAAACTTTATAAAGAGCTATCTAACTTAGGGTTTGGCTTTATCGAAATTGGAACACTTACCCCAAAACCCCAAGACGGAAACCCTAAAAAACGCTTATTCCGACTAAAAGAAGATAGTGCAATTATCAACCGCATGGGGTTTAATAACGGAGGAGTATTTGAAGCCGTTAAAAGATTAAAAAAAAATAAAAACGTACTGATTGGCGGAAACATTGGTAAAAACAAAGCAACCCCGAACCAAGAAGCTATCAGTGATTACCTTATTTGCTTTGATGCGCTTTATGATGTAGTTGATTATTTTGTGGTGAATGTAAGCAGCCCAAACACTCCGAATTTAAGAGAGCTACAAGATAAAGAACCTTTAACACATTTGTTGCAAACACTTCAAGACCAAAATAAGACCAAAACAAAGCCAAAACCTATTTTATTAAAAATAGCTCCTGATTTGACTAACGAACAACTTCTGGATATTATTGATATTGTTCAGCAAACCAAAATTGCGGGAGTTATTGCTACGAATACCACTATTTCAAAAGAAGGTTTAAAATCTGACAGCCAAACAGAAACCGGAGGGTTAAGTGGAAAACCTTTAACCAACCGCTCTACCGAAGTGATTCGTTTTTTAGCACAAAACAATAATAAATCTTTCCCGATTATTGGAGTGGGCGGCATTCATACGCCCGAAGATGTGCTACAAAAATTAGAAGCCGGAGCCAGTTTAGTACAGCTCTATACCGGGTTTATTTATGAAGGTCCTCAACTAATTAAACAGATAAACAAAAAGCTTTTGCAGTAAGTTTATGGTTTTAATTTTTCCCAGATTTTATGAATACAACTAATATTATTGAAATACAAGTTACTTAGTTAATAGAATTTGATAAGGTTTTTGTTCTGTAAGAAATGTTTTATACCCATAATTAATGGGACACTTTTGTTAGAACCATATGAGCAGGGATTTTAAAAGGATTATCATCTATCAATTCCCCATGAGGACAGAGGAAAGGCCCTGTAACGGTAATAAGAGGATCTCTTTCCCAAAGAAGCTGCATAGAACTTCCCTTTTGGTATTTAACTGAAAGTAAAGGTCCTTGATATCTACAATCATCGGAGGGTTCTGTATAATTTAGAGTCAGCTCGTTCGGACTTATCATCTCTCCTCCTTTTATTATCACTCTACTATCATAATAGTTGTTATTTCTGATAGCAGATGTGCCAAAAGTATTGTATATAGTAACCCACTGTCCGTCTTGCTTTTCCTTATATTCTATAAATGAAGCTAATCTATCATAGAAAGAAAACTTTAAATGAGGAATTGATATTTTGCTTACCTTATAAAATTGCACTTTAAAATAGGTATTGTTATCACTATATTCCCACGTTCCTATAAACTTATTATAATGCCCGTTAACGTCTTTGAAATACTTGCCAGTTAATGACTTTATTTTTTCTCTGTTTTCAATAGGAACTTCTGTTTGACCGCTCATGGTTATCGAAAATAAAAATAAAAACCCAATTAGGATATGTTTTGTTTTCATCTGATATCATTTTTTAGTTCTAGTATTCAACCAATCGTTATTTTTTTGTGGTAAATCAAAATTTTTTCACCTACTTTAACCTATATTTTAGTCAAAATCATATTGGCTGGAATTTGAAAGGGTGTATTATCTTCCACTTGTCCTTGCTGGCAAAAAGTCCCTGAATAACTATCTTCTCTGCTCCAAGTTAGTTTTTCTACTCCATTTACTACGGAATGCTCAAGAGTTACTCTACCCATTAAAGGTCTTCCACAAGGGCTTACACTTGGTTCATCATAAAAAAGCTTAAATCCTTGTATAGAAAAAGATCCTGCAGTACTATATATAAGCGATTGACTTGGTATAGCTAAATTAAGTGTATTATATATTTCCACTCCGTTTAGCTTATACTGAAACCGAGCATATATCCTGTCTGACGTCCATTTTGTTTTGGAAGGTGAATTCAACGGAACCTCCTGATAATTCTCTTGTTTTATAAATTGAACCTTAAAGTAATGCCC
This sequence comes from uncultured Flavobacterium sp., assembly GCA_964409345.1. Lineage (GTDB taxonomy): Bacteria > Bacteroidota > Bacteroidia > Flavobacteriales > Flavobacteriaceae > Flavobacterium. The sequence continues at coordinate 54,328 of CAYPCZ010000005.1, forward strand.
ATTTTCATTATATTCCCAAGTACCTATATACTTATTTAAAAGTCCGTTTATATCTTTAAAATAAGAGTTACTAATTGTATACATATTGTTATTTTGTCCATATTGCTCAATTGGAATTTCTACTTGTGCCATCAAAGAAAATGACCAAATAAAAAAGAAAAAGGTTGCTAAATGTGTTTTCATAAAATTTTAATTTTGTTTAGTCCATATATAGTTATCATTAGGGTTAGCAGGGTGAGGTGCAAAATAGTAATCAAACCCCGTGTCTGCCCATTTAAAGAAATCTAAGAAATTGTCAAACAAATAGTTTTCAAACTGGGTATAAGTGCACCCTCCGATTGCAATACAAATATTTGTAGAATGCTCAATTATCCCTTCTTTATATTTATTTCTATGATTCTTAGCTCCTATTCGATTGTTAGACATTAGATAATCATAATAATCTTCTGCTTTTTGAGGGTTTTTAACCCTAAAAGCATGCAAGCCTGTCTTAGAAACCATTACAGAGGTGATGTTGTTCGCATTATTTGAATCAACTTGCTTTTTCTGATAAAAGAACTCCGCCATTCCAAAAATATCTTCAAAGCTAAAAATAGGGTGAAGCTCATTATGATGCTTGTGTATCCTTATCAAAGGGTTATTCTGACTGACAGGAGAAAAGCTAACTCCATTGTAAACATTATTTAAAGCAGGATATTGAGAATACATCCCCGTATAAGTATTAAAACTAAACTCAACTCCCGACTCTATAAGAATATGTAGTTCTCCCACAAACTCATCAATTTTATTTCTTAACCCATTGGTTCCTAAAGCATTTTGTTCAGTAATTTTATTTAACTCTGCTATAGGGTCTATAGCTACCACGGGAGTTACTATCACTCCTTTAGGATTACCACTACCGCCTCCACCACCTCCACCGGGTAATACAACTCCCAAATCAACCGGATTAAACGGACCGCCCCCATAAAAATTATTATAATCTAGAGTGATACCTTGAAAATTAATAACAGTTATAAGCATCGGATTAGATGAAGATGAGCCCCCTCCTTCATCATCCAATGGACATCCGCATCTGCGTTTACCAAAAGCAACCGGTTCATCATTTACCAATATCGAAAGGTGATAAGGGTCTGTTTCATCCACAAACTCAGGAACAGCGGTGATTTTTCCGTTTGTTGTTTCTTTTAATACTAATGATGCTTTACCATTAATATTAATACCCCCTCCGGTTTTAAGAATTTCTTTCTCCGGTTCGCTCAAGTCATACTCCACCACATATGCCGTATAGGATTCATCCTCTTCTCGGTTCAAAACTAAATTCCTGTGTGTACTTCTTTGTTCTTCAATTATCTGAAAGTTAAAAGAACGAAAATTCTCCATTTCTGCCATCAACACATTAACAGTATCAACCTCAAAACCTCTTATCTTCGGAAATCCTCTAGAGGTTATATTAGTTTTATTCAGCAAAAACTCATCTAATTTCTCTCTTACGCCTTCCATCTGTTGCAAATCAACATAATTTAGGCGAGTAATTTTATACCCTGAAATATTTTCAGCTACAATATAATCGGGGAAATCATCCTGTTGGCAACCAAAAGCAAATAAGAGTACTAAACTCACACCAAAGAACAAACTCTTTCTAAATCTAAGTTTCACAAGCAAAGCATTTTCGCTAAATTAAAGTTAATTTTTTAATAAAAAAACATTAGATAATAAAAAGTATGTTTTTTCAACTTAAAAACAAGAACTGAAAAAGGATAACAGCAGGAAATTTATATTTGAGCGTTATGAGAATAATAAATAATTACACAAATTCTAAACGGTGGTTGATTTTAATATCATGCTAAAGACAGCTATTAAACTGACAAACAAAAAGCTTTTGCAGTAAGTTTATGGTTTTAATTTTTCCCAGATTTCATAGATAAAATTACCTGACGAGCTGTTTCCGAAATGATGCCATTGCCCATCTTTGATTTCTCCTTGAAAAGAAAGAACTGCCCCAACACGAGAGCTATTTCTAGAGAAAAATTCAATATGCTCAGTATATCTTCCGTTTTCAAAAGTGTAACTACCTCCACCAGTTCCGAAAAACTCTCCTGTTTTAATATTTATAGCCACCCATTGAAATCTAGAAGCTGTTAATATTTTCAGGGTACGTCTATCTCTGAGCGGAGTCGTTGATAGTTCTTCGGCTTGCTTTCTACCAGACATCCGCCAAACTCCACTTAAACCTCCTTGAGCATCGTCTTGTTTTACCCAATTATAATTTTGCTCCGAAAAATCAGTTTTTAAATGTTCACTGTTTATAGATACCTCAAAACTTTCTTCCTGACCTAACCATTGGTCTAGAGTAACTTGTTTAGAGGTTTTTTCTGTATCAAACTGCCAGATAATACTTAACTGATTTTCATCAAATTTATACTTTCCTCCGCGAGTAGTTATAAATTCTTTGTTTTCTATATCAAAAACTATATATGATAAATATCCGTCAACAAAGGTTAAAGACTCGACTAACGAACCCTGAGTAACTTGCCAAGTGCCTTCTAATTTTTCTTGTGTATATACTTTAGAAAAACAAAATACTAAAAAAAACAGACTAATGATTTTAAAGAAACTCTTCAACATAACTTGTCGGATACTTTAATTATATATGTTTCTGATGGTTGGTTACCTTAATTATAACTCAAACCATTTTTGTACCAAATCTTTTTCAAACGAAACAGCATTTTTATGTGTAAATTCGTTTGAAGCGGTATTATAAGTATAATCTTCGCTCCATTCTTTATGGTATTCAGCTAATTTTTTTATACTTTTTAAGATGTACTCTACTTCTTGAGTGGTAGTAGTAGGATGTATAGACATCCTGATCCAGCCTGGTTTTTCTGAAAGGATGCCTTGTGATATTTTATGGGTTAAATAGTTAGATTGTTCTTGATCGACGTGAAGCAGAAAATGCCCATAAGTTCCTGCGCAACTACAACCTCCTCGGGTTTGAACCCCAAAGCGGTCATTGAGTAACTTAACTCCCAAGTTATAGTGCAAATCATCAATATAGAACGAAATCACTCCCAATCTATTTTTATGCTGATTGGCCAAAATAGTAAGATTCGGAACCCGTTCGAGTTCGTTAAAAACATATTCTAAAATCTCGTCTTCCCGCTCTCGCATTTTGTCGACTCTCATTTCCTCTTTGAGCTGAATCACCAATGCAGTTTTTATTACCTGCAGAAATCCGGGTGTTCCGCCATCTTCTCTATCTTCGATATTATCTAGATATTTATGGTCGCCCCAAGGGTTTGTCCAGCTTACTGTGCCTCCTCCCGGATGGTCAGGCACCATGTTTTTATAGAGTTTTTTATTAAAAATAAGTACTCCTGATGTTCCCGGCCCCCCTAAGAATTTATGCGGAGAAAGAAAAATAGCATCCAAATATGATTCGTTGTCAGGATGCATATCAATATCTACATAAGGAGCCGAACAGGCAAAATCTACAAAACAGACCCCGTTATATTGGTGAATCATTTTAGCGATTTGATGATACGGAGTCTGGATTCCCGTTACGTTAGAACAAGCCGTAACCGAAGCGATTTTCAATGTATAATCTTGATATTTTTCTAATAATTCCGCAAAACTATCCAAACAAATCAGCCCTTTTTCACAAGCCGGAATTACTTCAACTTTGGCAATGGTTTCTAACCACGAGGTTTGGTTAGAGTGATGCTCCATATGAGAAATAAAAACAACCGGTTTTTTCTCTTGCGGAATATCGGTATACTTCCTGAGGTTTTCAGGAACTTTTAATCCCAAAATACGCTGAAACTTATTGACTGCTCCAGTCATTCCGGTTCCGGCAGCAATAAAAACATCATCCTCAGAAGCCTTTACGTGTCTTTTGATGATTTCTCTGGCCTTGTGGTAGGCCAAGGTCATTGCGGTGCCTGAAACCGTAGTTTCTGTATGAGTATTGGCTACAAACGAACCAAATTCGTTCATTAGTTTTTCTTCAATCGGTCGATATAGTCTTCCCGAGGCCGTCCAGTCAGCATAAATTATTTTTTGCTTCCCAAAAGGCGAATTAAACTCCTGATTAATTCCGATAATATTATTTCTGAATCGTTCGAAGTATTTTTCTAACGAAGTGGTAGTTGTGAGTACATCCATCTTGATGATAATAATTTAGGTGCAAATTTACTTTTTCTTACATAAAAACCTCCTAAAGCATTATTTTTAGGAGGTTTTTTTATCTAATTGAAAATAGAAATTAATCTTTTAAGATATTTCTAGAAATAACCAACTTCTGAATTTCGGTTGTTCCTTCTCCGATAGTACAAAGTTTAGAATCCCTATAAAATTTTTCGACCGGATAATCTTTGGTATATCCGTATCCTCCGTGAATCTGGACAGCTTCTGTCGAAACTTTTACACACATTTCGGAAGCATACATTTTTGCCATTGCTCCTATAGTTGTCATGGGCAAATCATTGTTTTTTAAATATGCTGCTTTGTGTAATAACAGTTCTGAGGCTTCAATCTCTGTAGCCATATCAGCTAATTTGAATCCGATTGCCTGAAAAGAGCTAATAGGCTTGCCAAACTGATGGCGTTCTTTTGAATATTTAAGAGCTGCTTCATAGGCTCCTTTCCCGATACCTAATGCCAAAGCTCCGATTGAGATTCTTCCTCCGTCAAGAATTTTCATGGCCTGAATAAACCCCTCACCTACTTCTCCCAAACGGTTGGCATCTGGAATTCTGCAGTTATCAAAAATAAGCTCTGCCGTTTCTGAGGCTCTCATACCAAGTTTGTTTTCTTTTTTACCACTCGAGAAACCAGGCGTACCGTGTTCGACCACAAAAGCTGTCATACCTCTAGAATCTCCTTTTTCTCCTGTTCTGACAATCACAACAGCAACTTGACCTGATATGGCATGCGTGATAAAGTTTTTGGCTCCGTTAATCACCCAATAATCGTCATCTTTTACGGCTGTGGTGTTCATTCCTCCTGCATCTGATCCTGTGTTGTGTTCTGTGAGTCCCCAAGCTCCAATCCACTCAGCTGTGGCTAGTTTGGGAATCCATCTCTTTTTTTGTTCTTCATTTCCGAAAGTAAGAATGTGGTTCGTACAAAGCGAATTATGTGCTGCCACAGACAGCCCGATAGATGAGTCTACCTTCGAAATTTCTTCAATAATAGTAATATATTCGTGATAGCCTAATGCTGATCCTCCTAATTCTTCTGGTACTAAAACGCCCATAAAACCCATTTCGCCAAGCTTTTTGAAAAGCTCAACCGGAAAAATCTGTGCTTCGTCCCACTCCATTATATAAGGTCTGATGTTAGTTTCTGCAAAATCCCTAATAGATTCTGCTATCATTTTTTGAGTATCGGATGTCTGAAAATTCATAATATTTATTCTGCAATTTTTTAGAATTCCAAATATAAGGCAATTATTTCGATTTTTTCAAGAGGGAAATCTTTAATTTTAGTTAGATCCTCAGAATTCTGGATTTTCCCGTGCATACTTCGGTAGCTTACAATTTCTTTAGAAATCGGATATTTGAAATACGGAAATGTTCCTAACTCTTTAATAGAAAGTTGGTTTATTTTAATCTTATCAATTTCCGGAAGAGCAGATAACTCAAAGTATTTATCTAGCTCTTCAATAACTTCATCAGACAATCCGTAGATCTCTTGAAGTTGCTCCATAGCTACAAATGCACCAAGAATGGCTTTGTATTTTAATATTCGCTCTGATAAAGCTGGACCAATTCCTCTGACTTTCATCAAGTCATCTTGAGTGGCCGCATTAATATCTTTGACTATAATTTCCTCTTGAGGTTTTTCTAATTTTTGAAAGGGCTGAAAATAAGTTTCCCTTGGGTTATTTACCCATTCAGGAAATTTAAAATAAGGCGAAATTACCGCGAGTAAGCTATCTGAAACTTGAGTTACATTCTGAAATTCTTGAGCCGAGTTGACATATTTATTTGTCTTTCGAAACTCTAAAAGCCTGTCGATTTGCTCTACCGACATCCCGAGTTGATAACCTCTGAAATCGGTTATAAAGTTGGGGTTAAACGGGTACATCTGATAAGTGGGCTTTTCGATAGCTTTCAAACTGTCTATCCATTCTTGATTTGATAGCCAATCTACTTTATGAGGATTCTCTTCTATAAAGTTATCTTTATAAACAACCCAAAAATAAATTACCTGCATTACCAAAATAAGCACAAAAAAAACCAAAAGTCCTTTTCGTTGTTTTTTAGTAAAACTGAATATATTCATCCCTCTATCCATCACAACATGCTTGAATATCAAAAAAGATATATCAAATATAATAAAATATTTGTTTAAAGCATTAACCGTAGGTTCTATGAATATTAAAACAAAAAAACCGAGGGTTTAGTCTCGGTTTTCTGAATATTATATGGTGATAAAATTAATTCTTAATTATTTTTTTGGTTACATGACTATTTCCTGAATAAACTTTAACAAAATATACTCCTGCTGTTAAGTGCGAAATATTAACCGCGTTGTTTTCTGCCTCAGAAATAAGAACTTTCTTACCTATAGTGTCATAAATCTCTATTTTGTTAATCGGATTATTTAATGAACTTTCAACAAAAAAAGTACTCGTCACAGGGTTCGGATAAATTTTTATTTTTGATGCTAATTCAAAGTTCTCTACTGAGACTGTAGCTGTTAATTCATCGGCATATACAATCAAAGAATAAGCTTGACCAGCAGGCTGCCCCGGAGGACTATACATACTGCCCTTGCCGGTTATAGTAATGGTATAAACTCCTGCTTCTGCATTGTCAATTCTAACGATTTCAATATTATCAGACACATTATCTGCTTTTATAGCGACAGTTTTGTTGAACATATTTAACGCCCAAGGAAGATACGTTTCTCCATCTTTAGTAACCCTTATATCTAAATCATTGACAAGAGCCTTAGACGAAGTACTATTCAAGACACCATACATTGAGTTTCCCGGATAATCTGTCCAAGAAATTCCTGCTAACAAAGTTCCTGGCTCATTTAAAGTTACTGTTGTAGTATAGGTTTGTCCTGTTGTGAAAATATTCTCTTCTATAATTGCTTTATTTTCTCCTTTTAATCTAATCAGGTCAGAGGCAATTTTCATGTTTAACAACCCCCAGCCAAATTTAGGATCTGGTCCTTCTGTGCCTGCATCATCAGCTGTGAGACAAATCACTCCTTTAAGAGTTGCTGCTCTCATAAAATCACCATATAACTTCTCATAGTATTGTTGTAAAAGTAAAATAGACCCTGAAACATTTGGGGCAGCCATTGAAGTACCAGAAAGAGTAGCATAACTAGCATTCGAAGTTCCTACAGGAGAATAAAGATTTGTACCTACACCCGAAATATCAGGTTTTATTCGCAAATCATCTGTAGGCCCTTGGCTACTACCCGAATTAATAGCAACTGATACTAACTCCCCATTCGAATTTCTTATAGGGTTAGAGGCATTGGCCACAACTAAAGTATTTTTAGAAACTTTATTGCCAATTAATTTATCCCATCCGTTTTCTAATGCATACGGGTTTGAATTATTCCCGTCATTCCCGGCCGATATAACAGACAAAGTATAAGGATTGCTATAGGCAATCATATCCCACGAAACAGCTTCTGATGAATAGTTTCCAGGCATCCAATCAGCAACATTAAAATTTCCATTATTATACAAAGGCACACCATAAGAATGATTGGTCACCAACATTCCGTTGCTTGAAGCTGTTTGCACTTCGTTTGCGTCATTTGCCCAATTATAACTGACAATATTAGCTCTAAAGGCCATTCCTCTAGCGCTGGGTTGAACTCCTCTGGCAACCATAGTACCTGCAACATGTGTAGCATGATCTGTGCTAGTGCCGGTAATAGCATTATCGCCATAGCTCATTCTTGAAGCACTATTAACTGAAGAAACTGTAAATTCCTGATGAGATCCTAATGCCCTATTCTCATCCCAAACCCCAATAGTCATTCCGAAGCCTTCGGTATTCAAACCTAAAAACCCATGCATAACAGTTGTTAACGTCCCTGCGGCTGCGGCTGCATTATCAACTGCATAATAAATAGGCTTTCCTTCAGGAGATACATCAACCATATAAATAGATGTACCGTCTTCTAAAAATTGAATTCTTTCAGCTCGGGCTCGCATAATATAATCTCGGACTCTTTCTTCTTTCTCAAGATGCATTCTTTCTAAGTGTGCTGTTACTTTAGCATGATATTCTCTATTAGTAGACTCCTGCATTTTAGCAACCTGCTTAGGCGTTTGGGCAAACAACATAACAGGAAGAAGCATTACAACAGCAATATTTATTACATTTCTTTTCATTATTCAGTAAAATTAAATCCTTTTAACAGTCTGTAAAAATACAAAAAACTACCTTATAAAAAGGTAGTTTTTAGATTATCTATACTAAACAAAAGTTAAAGTTAGTCAGTAGGTTTAATTACAACTTTTGTCAAAAAATGACTGCCAACAAATAATTCTTGAGATAAAATATAAGTTATTTCACCTGTACAGCTGTTTATTTCTCCGACATTACCCTCTGTAGTGTAACTCCCTGTACCATTTACTATAATAGTCCCATCAGGATTAATGATTAGTTCGGCAGGATAATTAAGCATCCCATCCTCAGGACTTTGTGTAAGAGCAGGAACGTAATTAGACCCCCAAGCCCCATTTTCAAAAGCGTATGTTCCTTCTTCGGTAGGAACTAATGAGGTTGTAATTGTAGCTATATATTCTGGTTCAGAATTTTCGTCTATTTCTAGAAGATATACCTCTCCTACATAATCAGTGTTAGCTATAGATATTGGTTTAAAACACACTGTTTTTACCAAAACAACAGTACCAACATCTGTTAAAACATCAACATTATTTCTGCTTGTAGAAGTCAGCTTTATGTTAAATAAGAAGCCATCGACAGGTATCTCTGAAGCAACTTCTATATTAGTATAAGCTGTTGTCTCTCCCTTCTCAAATCTAACAAATCCTGGATCATTAACAATAACCGAAGATATATCTCCGGAAATATTTTCTAAAGTGTAGTAAACATCTACTCCAGAAATATTTGTATTGGTGTGCAAATCTACAGCTATTTCAAGCGTGGTATGATACCCACCTATAAAATCTATCTGTGCATCATCTTCAAATTGCACCCAACCAGCCTGGTTATCAGCCCTGAAATTATCGCCATTTGTATCTTCACAAGAAACAAAAGTAAAGGCAACAACTAATGCCGTTAAACTATATAAAAAATTTCTAATCATAATTCAAAAGTGTTTATTGTTTTGTTAATCTAAAAGTAACCTGCACAGGAGCTGCATCAGCACAACTGCCATAATCCTCCATATATGTTATAATAATTTCAGAATCATCGTCTGGGTCATAGAATCCATAAACATCTCCTTCCAAAATCATCACTGTTGGACTACCTTGTTCACCACAATAAATACCTGTATCATAATCACTTACAACAACATTTCCGCACGACAAAGTAAATGGAAAATCTATTGGTGCTGCCGCCCAGCCTGGATAAAAAGAAGCTTTAAATTCCCTTTCGAACTCGTTTACTTCAGTTAATGTAACGACAGAACCTGCCTGAAAAGGATCCCCTGGAGGAAGACCCGAAACCATCGGAGTCACAACATAATTCCCAGTAAAGGCAGAAGACAAAGGGCAAACCTCTACTACACTCACCGTAATTATATCATTATCAATAAATTCCGTTTCACCCAAACCGGTCACCTGAAAAAGAAATGGTTTTGGTGTCAAATCAACCAAGTTTAAATCCTGACCTGTGATAACGATATCTCCTGAATATTCATTAGCAGGAATTGTTACTGATGAAGGTAAATTATAAGTTAATGGGTCAGCAGTACTTCCTTCTTCGACAAACTCAATATTATAACTTCTGTCAACAGATGAAATAGCACTAGCTCTAAAAGGAATGGTTAACGTTCCTGTAGAGTCAATTACTACATTCAGTCTATAAGCAGACTGGTCAAAAGAAAGTAGCGTAAATTTATTAACATCCTCATAATGTATATCCCCTTCATTGTCTTCACAAGAAGAGATAAAAGCTACCAATATAAAAAAAGGTAATATCTTAAAAATCTTTTTCATAACTATCTGTATTAATTATTTGTATAAGTAGGATTTTGATCTACATTTCTGTTACCATTGATTTCAGCTTGTGGAATAGGCAAAGTAAATCTATAATCATTAGCAGGTAAAGAAGTTGGAGCAGCAGATGAGAAAGTAGCTGCATCAGAAGCATACCTTTCAATTCCAGCATTAATTTCTCTACCAATACGCTTTATATCTAAGTATCTGTGTCCTTCAAAACATAACTCTTTTCTTCTCTCTAACAACACTCTATTCAAAGCATCATTTAAATTTGAGAAACTACTGATTGCTGGAGATGTCCCAGGACCATTATATCTAGCGTCTGTTACACTCGTTAGGGTCGTAGCAGCGCCAGCGAAGTCTGAACTTCTTGCTTGTACCTCTGCCAAAATAAACGCCATTTCAGAAGAACGAACAATCTTAAGGTCATTTAACAAAAGTTGCTCTGAGCCAGGATACTTATCTATTAAATAGATATCATTCTCGGGTTGGCTAGTATCATCTAATAACACCTCATCAATACGGACATCCCCCGGCTCAAACAAGTCATAAAGTTGCTTAGACATTTCAAATAAAGGCGAACCGTTTATATTGGTAGCATTGGCATACCAAGAACCGGCAACCTGACTATCTCCCCTCACTCTTGACAAACCAAATATTAACTCGGTAGAAGTATCTAAGTCTTCGAATAAAGCAATATAAGAAAGTCTGTCAGCAAGAGGATACTTTGCTAATAGTTCTGTTGCAAGCTGGCCTGCCATATCATAATCACCTGTCGCCAAAGCCAATTTTGCTTTAAAGGCATCAATAACGTCACTATTGATGAAAAATGGGTTAGTACCTCCAGCAGCTATTAAATCTGAAGCTGTATTTAGATCGTTAAAGATGAACTCAATTACTTCTTCGGCTGTATTTCTAGCAGGTTTGTCAAGAATCTCAGGTACATAATCCATGATAATGGCAGACAGTGACGAAGGATTTTGATAGTCTGGAGTAAAATACATGAATATATCATAGTGAGCAATTGCTCTCCAAGTCAGAAGCTGGGCTTTTATATGATTAAACTGCGCTACTTCTGAAGTTTCAAGGGTACTCTCAATATTATTTGCAGCTCTTAGGACTCTATTAGCATAGTTAATAGTAGTATATCTATTAGCCCAGATTGATTCTGGAGTATATGAGCTCGCCTGCAAATTAAACTGATACATCTGAATGCCGTGGCCGCTATAAGAAGACCCTGTTTTAATGTTATCAGTAAACAAATCATTAAACAAAATGGCATCTCCGTTTCCGTTGCTATTTGCTCCAGGATTATAAACCCTATAAACTCCGTTCAGACCAAGCTGTAAATCACCAACTGTTTGATAGACAATATCTTCTGTTGCTTCTCCTTTTTGAATTATATCTGTAGCATCAGAACAAGATGTTGTTACTAAACCTACAAACAAAAAACTATAAAAAGATATTTTAAATATATTTTTCATTTTATTTATTTTTTTAAAAGTTAACCATTACTCCCAATGTGTAAATCTTTGGTGTTGGATATTGAGCATTCTCTGTAGCTCTAAAACCTGACTCCACATCCCATCCTCTATATTTACTGAAAGTTAAAATATTTTCTGCTTGAGCAAAAATTCTTAGCCCAGCCAAAGGTAGTCCGTCAAGCTGATCGTTAGAGAACGAATAAGCAAAAGATAGGTTTCTCAATCTTAAGAAAGAAGCGTCTTCTATATATCTATCTGACATATTCACGTGATCAATATCGGTAATCCCTGTTCCTATACGAGGAATAGTAGTAACATCTCCTGGGTTTTGCCAAGCATCAAGCAAAGAAACAGTTTTATTATACATAGAAATACTGCTTGAATCTTCTAATTGAGCATAATCCATATTTGAGCGATATACATCAGCCATAAAAGTCCATTGAGTACTCAGCTCAAAGCCTTTATACCCTACTAACGTACTAAAGCCTCCTTGCCATGTTGGGATTGAAGCTTTTCCGACAAAAACTCTGTTATCATCAATTAGTCTTTCGGTTGGGTTTCCGTTAACATCTAAGAATAACGGATTTCCGTTGGCTGGATTTACACCTATGTAACGTGAAACATAAAAAGAGCCATACGAATGACCTTCTGCTAAAGCCTGACTTCCTCCAGCGTTATAAAGTCCTTCAAAACTCTCGTGAAGCTCGGTTATTTCGTTTTTATTATACGACCCGTTCGCATTAACTCTAATAATCCAGTCATCATTTCTAAGAATACTATAGGTCAAGTCGAGCTCAACTCCTCTATTTCTCATCGATCCTATATTACCACTAATCTGACTTGTAGCATTAACAAGCGAAACAGGAATCACGTTGTATAAATCTTTGGTTGTTTTCTGATAAACATCTATTGAACCTTGTAGCTTATCGCTGAACAACCCAAAATCTAATCCGATATTTGCTTGCTCTACTGTTTCCCACACTAAATCACTATAGCCCAAAGTAGTAGGGTATGTCGCTGTAGTAGCGCCGTATCCTACCCCTGTTCCATACAAGCTTCTTGTTAAACTAAGCCCTCCAAACATGGCTCCTGTTACATACTGATTACCGTTAGTTCCATAAGATCCTCTTAACTTTAAGTACGAAATTCCCGAATTTTCCATAAAGTTTTCTTTATCAATATTCCAAGCTCCCCCAACAGACCAGAAAGTACCCCATCTGTTATCTTCTGTAAATCTAAAAGAAGCATCGCGTCTTATAGTAGCACTGAAAGCATATTTCTGATCAAAATCGTACGAACCTGTTGCAAAATAAGAAAACAGTCCCTCTTCGAGTCTATTAGAACCAACAGTAGGTATATATTCTCTTTCATCCGTAACAGGATCAATTGTAGTACCAGGTATAAACGAAGATCCAACTCCCACAAACCTAGGATCTAATCCTCTCTGAGCAAAGTTCATTAGCTCTCTATGTGCCTTGTTATACTCCACAAAAGCAGTCACAGAAACAGTATGTTTATCATCAAACATATTAGAATAACCTAAACTATACAATGCGTTAAAGCGAAGATCTCTAACAGTACTCTCTTGGTGCAACCCTCCATACTGAGCACCTGTTTGAGACTCAGGATCCCATCTGGTTTGAAAAGGACCTAAAATACTCTCCGGATGCAAAATTGACAGGGCTGTTCTATGTGAATAATCAGTACTTAAACGCATTCCCGCCGTTACATTTTTAGCAACCTCATAGTTTGCCGAAAAGTTAGCCATTAACTTCAACTCATCAGAATCATTCGTATTCATCGCCATAGAATTCAGCAAAACGATAGGAGTCGCATCCGCATCAAACTCAGCACCAGGAAAGTAATTTCCGTACAAAGTCGTATTACCATCTGCATCATAAGGAGAAATGAAAGGCATTGAATGAAGAGCCGCTCTAAAAGGATTAAAGTAAATTTGTTGAGTTCCTGCATTCGGGACATTACCTGACTTCGAATAACCCATATTCATATTAAGTGAGTAATCAAGTTTGTCATTTGCTGATCTTCCAGAAAAATTATTTCTGATATTAAACCTCTTAAACTCAGAACCAATAAAGATACCTTGTTGATTCATATAACTTAACGAAGTAAAGTTAGAGGTCCTTTGAGTTCCAGAAGATATCGACAAATCGTGTTGTTCTGTAGTAGATGTTCTAAAAAACTGGTCTGTCCAATACGTATTTGTATTTCTTGCTAATTGATCAATTTCCCATTGCTCCATCGTCGATCCAACCCCTTGATTATAGTGCTTTTGAAAATTCAACAATTGAGAAGAACTCATCAGCTCAATATTAAGATCTTGCATTTTAGAAAAACCGGTCTGACCAATATATCTGATCTGTAAATCCTCATTAAACCCACCTCTTTTGGTAGTTATAACCACTACACCATTGGCACCTCTATTTCCGTAGATACTGGTTGCCGCCGCATCTTTTAGTATTGAATAAGAGCTAATGTCGTTTGGGTTCAAAGTTCTAAAAACAGTAGCGTCAACCGGCATACCATCAATAACAAACAACGGGTCTGTAGAACCATTAATAGACCCAATACCACGAATTATTATATTAGGAGTTGCGCCCGGTTGTCCTGATCCCGCCGAAATATTAACTCCTGCTATTTGGCCTTGGAGACTCTGCAAAGCATTGGCATTAGCTCTTTCTTCGATTGTCTTGGCATCAATAACTTTAGCCGAAACAACAGACGTTCTAGGCGTGATTTTACGATAATGATCAATTTCAATCGTTTCAATCAAGTTATCATTCTGTAAAGCAAAATTAATAACATTGGACGCACCAACTGTTATCGTTTGAGAGGCCATTCCAATAAAAGAAGCAACTATTCTCTCTCCCTCTGAAGCAATAATCGAAAAACCACCATCTAAATCTGCTTGTGTCCCTCTAGTAGTTCCTTGAATAAGAATAGTTGCTCCAGGCAAAGGAAGACCGTCATCAGACGAGGTCACAGTACCTGTAATTGTTTTCTCTTGAGCAAAAGAAAACTGAATCATAAACGCCAGAAACAGCGTTAAAATCCCAGTAAACCTTGATTTCATATTTAATTATTTTGAGTTAGTTAACCGCAAACTTCTTAATAATTCCTTAAACATCCAAATTTTCATAAAAAATAAAAGTGTTAAACTTATTAATCTTATTACATTAAAACCCTTAAGTCAGCTAACAGATTCTAAAACTACATTTATACTAAATAGATACCAGTTTTTAGATAAAGTTGCGTAATGCATCTAACTTTATTAATCTTGCACTTTTTTTAGTGAAAGTATGAAAAAAGCCAATATCTCAACTTGACTTCGGCATAATGTTTGCTTTTTATATACTACACAAATCATTTATTAACTTTAAAAAACAAACTTATGTCAAACAAAATAGGAAATGCAGCGGCGGCCATTATAGTAGGAGCAGCGATTGGAACAGCAATGGGGGTATTATTTGCGCCAGACAAAGGCTCTAGCACCCGAAGAAAAATCAAGGATGGGATTGACAAATCTTCTGAAGACCTAAAAAACACCTTTAGTGAGCTTACCGAAAGGCTAAAACTAAAAGCATCCAGAGCAAAAATGGATTTAGAATCTACTTTTGACGAACTCTTAGCAGATGTAGATACTAAAAAAGAAGATGTGATAGCCACGTTAGAAAAAAAATTAGAGGAACTGAAAAAGCCCTCTGTTAAGAATTAATCTTAAGAAAAACATGTATGTTTAGGAAATTAAAAGAAAACCTGCAGCAGATGCACGGACAGACCAAAGAATACATAGACAGCAACTTGGCTTATTATAAGTTATGGTTGTTTAAGGTAATAACCAAGTCAGTTACTTCTTTGTTTAAACTATTACTAATAGGTTTAGCGCTTGTTATGCTGTTGGTTTTCTTTTCTATCGCAGCAGCTTTGGCAATAGGCTTTGCTCTAGATAACTTGGTGTATGGCTTTTTGATTATCGGGGGAGTATATCTGATGTTGACCCTTATCATATATGCTCTTAGGAGTAAAATCGACCAACCAATAATCAGAAAGTTTTCTGAAATATTTTATAACGATGAAGACTAAAGTTATGACCAAAAAACAATATACATCCTACCAAGAGATTGATCGCGATCTAAAAATCTTAAAACTTCAAAAGGAAATTCATTATCAAAAAATCCTACAAGAAGGGCAACAGATAAAAGAAAGCATGAAGTTTACTTCAGTCTTGCCCGACGTAGCCATTGGGGTAGTCGATACTTTTTCCAGAGGATTCAAAGGGGCTACTTTGAGCTTTATACTACGTAAAATATTCAGCAGAAGATAAAGTCATTTTGCTTAAGGCGAAAACAAAATCCGAAGACAAACGATGTTTGCTTCGGATTTTTTTATACTTTTATAATTTAATACACGACAAAAACTATAACTGCCACAGATGCACAGATTTATATTTAGCTAAAATTTACATAAATGCACATAGATAATTTTGACGAGTCGAAATTATAAAAACTTTAAAAATAAGCTTTATGAATCATCTATTAAAAAGGATTTTAATTTGGGGTATTTTACCCTTTTCGGGGCTTATTCTACTCACTTATTTATTGGATATAGATTATCTTCTTAAAGCTGTCAGGGTTACTTATCTGAACGGGCATGCCACGGCTTTTCTGGATGATTACCGTTATTTTGACAACAGAACTATCGAAATCGGAGCGGCACAGCCTTGGGCAACTTACCCGGAGTATAACACCACTGAACCTACCCAAGAGCTTACTCAGACCCACAAGGAGCTGGGCACTATTGCTTTTCTTATCATCAAAAATGACAGCCTCTGGCACGAAAACTATTTTGACGGATATGACCAAAACTCACACAGCAATTCTTTTTCGATAGCAAAAAGTTATGTAACTGCTGCCCTGGGCAAAGCTCTAATGGAAGGCAAAATAAAATCGCTTGAGCAACCTGTTTCTGAGTTTTTCTCTGAGTTTTCAGGAGGTTTAGCCGGACAAATGACGGTCGGTGACTTGGCTTCTATGGCTTCGGGTCTGAATTGGGATGAGCGGTATTACAGTCCGTTTTCTGTGGTAACACGAGCCTATTTTGGTGACGACCTACAAAAAGTCATCTTAAACCTAAAAACAACCGAGCAACCCGGACAGGCTTTTAAATATTCGAGCGGCGATACGCAATTGCTGGCTATGGTAATCGAAAAAGCTACCGGAGAACCCCTTTCTGATTATATCTCAAAACACTTTTGGAAACCGTTAGGAAGTCAAAACGAGGCTTTCTGGCAAGTAGATAATACGCACGGAATCGAAAAAGCCTATTGTTGTATCGCGAGTAATGCCAGAGATTTTGCACGATTAGGGAGGCTCTATAAACAAAAAGGAAGCTGGAACGACAAGCAGATTTTGGACACTACTTTTGTGGAATTATCTACACATCCACGGTTTGAAGGTGCGCCTTATGGCTATGGACTCTGGCTTTCAGATTATTTAGACAAAAAAATATTTTATATGCGAGGCCACCTGGGGCAATTTGTGATTATCATCCCTCAGGACGATTTGATTATCGTACGGTTAGGCCACAAAAAAGGTAAGCAAACCCAAAATGATCCGCATAGTGATGACTT
Organism: uncultured Flavobacterium sp.; assembly: GCA_964409345.1. Lineage (GTDB taxonomy): Bacteria > Bacteroidota > Bacteroidia > Flavobacteriales > Flavobacteriaceae > Flavobacterium. Next base: position 71,630 of record CAYPCZ010000005.1, read on the forward strand.
ATACGTTTATATCGACCAAACCTATAAAATGCTCGAAAATGCTCGAAAAAATTAAACTCCACAACATCCTGTTTCTCGATATCGAAACGGTGCCTGAAACCCAACATTTTGATGGACTTTCTGCTGAAAAGAAAGAACTTTTTGATCTGAAAACCCAATACCAGCGAAAAGAAGACCAAACCCTCGAAGAATTTTATCAAAGGGCAGGCATTTGGGCTGAATTCGGAAAAATAGTGTGTATTTCTGTCGGCTATTTTACTTTTAAGAATGATATACGCACCTTTAGGGTGACTTCGTTTTATGGCGAAGAAAAAAATATTTTGGCTGACTTTTCTGATCTAATCAACAACCACTTTAATTATCCTGCCCATGTGCTTTGCGGGCATAATGCCAAAGAGTTTGACTTTCCGTATATAGCCCGAAGGATGATTATACATGGGCTCAAAATACCCGACAAACTTAACCTTTTTGGCAAAAAACCGTGGGAAGTGCCTCACCTTGACACTATGGAGTTGTGGAAGTTCGGGGATTATAAGCACTTTACTTCGCTGAAACTCCTGGCTCATATTTTGGGTATCCCCTCGCCTAAAGACGACATAGACGGCAGCCAAGTAGCGCAAGTCTATTATCAGGAACAAGATGTTGACCGCATCATTATTTATTGCGAAAAAGATGTCATTACAGTGGCACAGATTATGTTAAGGTTACGCAGAGAAACAATTTTGGATGCGTCTGAAATTATTCACGTATAATATATATATTTGTCACTTATTTAAATTTATAAAAATGAAAAAAGTTTTTACAGTTTTGGCAATTGTTGTTGCCACACAGTTTGGCTTCTCACAAGATGAAGCTTTTAAGAAAGATGCAGCAAAACTTATCGAAGCCTCGGGAGCAGCCGTACATTTTGATATGGTGCTGGATCAGATTAAAACCATGGTACCCGAAGAAAGACACCAAGAGTTAACAGAAGATTTCAATTCGACACTTCCTTCTTTATACTCACAAATAGCAGAGGTTTATACTAAAGAGTTTACCCACGATGACGTAAAACAAATGCTGGCGTTTTATGATTCTGAAATAGGAAAAAAATTAGCTTCAAAACAAAAGGCGATAGTTGAGCAATCTGGAATTGCCGGAGAGCAATGGGGGTTAGACCTTCAGATGATTATGATGAAATATATGGAGTAGCCCATTAGCTCACTATGAGTAAACTGCTCTTCTAAACCAATAAAAAAGCTGTCTCCGGACGGCTTTTTTGTGTGAAACATATAACCCTGAGAGCATGAAGCTGAAACAAGACCAGCTTGACAAAGGTGACCTACATGACTACTTTTTCAGCAAATCTGCAATAAACACAACCCACAAAAAAAGCCGCCTCACAATAGAGGCAGCTTTCTTGAATAATTCTATCGAGCAAAAACTCTTTTTAGCTTCTTGCTGTTCTTTTCTTATAGCGGCGAGCCAACATATAAAGACCCAAACCAACAGCAGCTATTAGCAAAAGCAAAATAGCATCGTCAATTGGAGCTTCCGGGTTATTAAAAGGATTAAATCTCTCGTCAGTTGGATTAGGATTTTTAGGTGTCGACGGCTGAGCTATGCTTATTAAACTACTTAACAAAAGTACAGTCGGTACTATTATTTTTAAAACTAAATTTTTCATAACTTTTATTTTTTGGGTTAAGAAATTCAGATGGGGCAAAACAGGTCTGCCCCCTCTGAACAGTTGTTTTAGTTAATTACTTTTTTGGTCGAAACCCCGTTATCTACAGAGTTTACTCGAATGATTAGTACGCCATTAGCATTCATCTGTGGCAATTGGTGTGATGCGCCCTCTACTTCCGACTGATAAATTGTTCTGCCCAACATATCAAATACCGTTACTTGGCTCATATCAAAACCTTGTGAGTGGATTTGGAAGCTTCCGTTTTGCTTATAAACCACCCAGTTGTTATCCAAGGTTGGGTTGTTTATGCTCATTGTTGCATTAAATACCACTTCAAAACGAGCATCAAACACGCCTTGGTTGCTCACAAAAGTATAATTTTCGTTTTTCAGGTTGATAAGGCTCTGGGTCAGGTTATCTTTTAAGAAAATGTCTTGACCTTCGGCAAATAATCCGTCGAAGTTAGCTAATGAAATCGTATAAGCGCCTCCTTCTACAGCTCTAAGTCCAAGTGGTACCACATCTGTGTTCATAAACGGATAACGCCCTTGAATCACATAGTTAGCATCCGAATTATCAATAAGGCTATACAAGGCTGTCCCGTCATAGCCGAACATTTTTGCGTCAAATTTGGCATCAACTCCTTGTGAAGCACCTTCCATATACCCAATCAAGATTTGATTTTTCACGTTGTTTTGGTCTTCTATGTTTAACCAAAGCCTATGTTTGTCCTGTTCCATCACTTTATAGAACGTACCTCCTGTATTAGGGATGCGCATATCATTGTCGAAACTTACCGTTTCGTTTGTTGTAGTAGCCGCTATAAATCCTTGACCGGTCATAATAGTATTTGAAGCATTAAAGTCACCCCCGTTACCTGATGTGTTGGTCTGTCCGGTCGCATTATAAATAACATAATTATTTGCAACTCCCCAACCTTGTCCATCTTCAGGATTGTCAAAGTCATAATCGTATAAATTGGCATTCGTCCAGAAATACAGTGCACCTATATTAGTGTTTGTGCTAAGTAATTCATCGGCATCAATCGCTGACGGATAAGGGTTACCTAAGCTAACAAATTCATTATTAGCAGAAACCGTTACATCTCCGTTATTCGGAACACCTGTAAACTCTCCGTAGAAAGTAGTAAGCTCTCCTTGAGGGAAACCTACATAAGGAGCGGCAAACAAATAACCATTTCCTTCAACAAAACTACTGCCTAGGGCATCTTCCCAATTTCCTGTTGTATCAACATTATACCCATACTCAAATACTTCACCTTCGTTACCAGAAGAGAAATCCTCAAAGGTTTGTCCGGCTACCGGAGAAGAGAACATATTAAACCCAAAGTATTCTGTTTGTGCCTCTACCTTAACAGTAATAGCTCCTGTATTTTCTACATCTTCAAGTTGGATAAGGTTACCTCCTTTTTCGATAGTGAAATCAGAAGCAGTTGCTTGATTAGCCACACCTTCTTCAACCTCAACAACACCTCCGTTTTGGATAGTGATAGAACCATTTACGGTTAACGATTTTGCTTCAAAACCATTTACAGAGGTAATGTCAAGCTCTCCCTCAATTACTACATCCTTGTCAAGAGCAGGAATACCTAACCATACATTAGCAGCTGTCCAAACTACGGTTGTACTTGGAGAAACAGAGTTGCGTGGGGCTGGTGTTCCTACTATAAAATCAACACTATTATCATCTGTATCCTGGTTTCCACCATTTTTTCTGATAGCAGCCGTTGTATTGCTTAATGTTTGTGTAGCTCCTGTTCCTTCATAAGCATTAGCAGAACCAAAACCTACCAAATCAATAACTTCTTCAGAGTAAGTGTTAGTCGTAATAGCAGTAGATAATAAAACCTTACCATTCGTACCTGACATATTTATAGTACCCGTAGCATCCGGTGCAGGTAAAGCAACACCATTAGAACCTCCTGCTAACTGAATCAAAAAATAGCTTCTCGGTGCGATATTACTGTTTGGCAATTCTAAGCTATTAGAAGAACCAAAAGCACCTGCACTAGAAGCATACTGGATGAACAAACCATCAAGATTTATCGGAGAATCTGTCGGGTTATATAGCTCTACAAAATCGTGAGTATATGTAGCTCCCGAGTTTCCTCCTCCTCCGTAAACCTGACTGATTACTAAAAGACCTGTCTGAGGAACTTCTGTAACCGTAATTGTAAACACCTCTAAGTAATCTTCGTAGTTAGCATTGTCATCTTCTGTATAAGCCATAAAGTCAACAACACCTATTGCGTTAATGCTTAACGTGTTACCGCTTATAGAAGCTACGGTATTTGGATCAATATCATAAACAAGGGCAAATCCTTGGTCTGTGGTTGCAGGTAAAGTAATATCGGCTGCTCCGAAATAAGCATTGATATCAGCTAAATCAACAGTTTGCGTTCCTTTTGCAATGTCAATTATAAATAGAGTCTCTTCACTTGTTCCGATAGTATTTTCAGCTGTTACACCAAAGATAAACTCTCCTGCAACAGTTGGAGTTCCTGAAATAAGACCTGTTCCTTCATTTAAAACAAGACCTGCTGGTAACTCGTCTGAAGAAATCTCATAGCTGAAAGGTTCATCTGATGCTATAATCTGATAAGAATAAGCCACACCTACCTGAGCCGTCAGGTCTGCTTCCGTAACCACAGGAACAGCCAATACCGAACCTGAAACATTTACTTCTACGTCTGTACCATAACCGTCTATCAGGATGATACCGTCATAAGTACCTAAAGCTAAACCTGAAGCCATACGAACGTAAACCGTTGTGTTTTCTCCGTTATAGTTTGTTAACGTAAGCTCATCATCAAAATCAGTAGTATCGTTTAATGAAATCTCAAAACCTGTATCTGCCAGAAGCGTTACATCTTCTGAACCGTCAAGGTTCTCTCCGCTCAACACAAAAGATTGTGCATCAGAAGGACCGTTACCCAAACCGTAATTGAAACCTGTGATTTCTGTTTCTGTAACAGTAAAGAGCGGGTCTGTTGATGGAGGTGTTAGTTTATAAAGTCCTACTTCAGGTAACTGTGATGATGAAGTATAAGCCTTGAAACCAGGTGTGGTTAAACTTGAATTATATTTTAGGATCCTAGCAGTAGTACCAACATTCGATACCGTAAAATGGTCTGTACCATAGGAAATATTCCACTTTGCATTATCGCTTGAAGCATTGTCTAAAGCACTCAGGTCGGTAGAAGAACCTGAATAGGCAAAATATTTATCATTCCCTGCACTTTGAAGAGTATAATTACTTCCATCGCTTACTATTTTCCAAACGGTTGTAGTAGCAGGGTTAATTATTTTATTGTCGGTAAGAACAATAGCTGTTGTGGTAAAAGTACCACTATTTAATGTATTTGTAGCTATTACATCATCATCTGCATCAGCCACCACATAATACCCGTCTGTCAAAT
>CAYPCZ010000006.1:0-64776 GCA_964409345.1 uncultured Flavobacterium sp.
TCTATACGGAGCAAGATTTAGAGTTAGCAGAAAATAGGGATTTTATTTTAAGCGGAATTAAAGTCATCGAATACGGAGCCTACCAATCCCTCAAAGAGCAAGCAGAGAAGCTTGAGAAGGCTTTGGAGAATTTATGTTGTCAATGCACCGATAGAGTCTGTGCGTGCGGAATACATGAAGCCAGACAAGCTCTGGAAGAATATAGAAAGTTTAAGGGGGAAAATTGAGAAATATATTTATTGGAATGTTGTTAGTAGTCTTATTTCAGGGCACAGTGAATTTGATGTGGTATAGGTCCATTGATAGCAATACTTCGTCTAAATTCGCTTTTAAAACACTTGAACTTCTAAAATTAACCCCAATCGTTCATCATTTAACGGGTAGATGTGATTCTCAATTAAAAAGGGAATATTATGAGTGTTGGTAAAACAGAAAAAATAATATGTGATATATGCGAACAAGATCTGAATAGTGATGGTAAAAAGGACTTAACAATTGCCACAAACAAGACGCTTGTTTCGTATATCGCAGATCGTTTAGAAATTAAGAAACCTATGCTGGGAGCCATTTTAAGGATAGCTGACCTTTATGCCGTTGAAAATTCTGATATATTAGATATAAAGCTACTTAACCTACATAGGGTAATTTCCTTTGCTGAACTAAAAGGTGTTGCTTCTGGAAAAATGCTTAGCTTTTTAGATTTGCCATTTGATGAGACGACAGATGATTCTGGAACTTTATTAGTATGTATAGTCGAATATCGGTATATTTCTGATATTACTTTGCATCGCTGTGTGGAGAATTTTTTAAAAAAGAACTACAAGATCTTAGGGAGAAACTTAAATGAAACTAGATGAAATAAGAAATAAATACGATAGATTCAAGCTAGAACATAAAGTACTAGAAGAACAATTCGGAGTTCCAGAATCGTTCCAAGATATTTATACGCTTATTGAAATGCTTGATGATGCTAGAGAAGTTATTGAGTTCTATGGAGACAGAAATAATTGGCGATATAGCGGCCAAGATAGATTTAACAACACTTTTAATTATAAAGATGCAGAGAAAATTAAAACTGGAAAAACCGTAGATAATATAGGCGGCAAACGCGCAAGAAAGCTTTTAGAAAAGTGGCGTAAGGAAAGAAAAACATAAAAATCGTTACTAACGAAAATTTAAGTAACGATTGGAGAGAGAGAGTGAAAAACATTAAAGACGCAATTGACCATTTAAGCAAGACCATCAAAGAAGATGAGAGTTATCGAATGGTATGGAAATCAAATATAGCAATGGCCTTTCAAGATACATTCAATGAGCTTCATAGACATAAAGGCGTTCATTTCATTTCTAATGAAGCGGCAGAAAGATTTCTCAACTTGCTTTTTAAAGATAACACCCAAGCCACAGAGTCGGAGGGGAAATGAAAACCCTACGCGAAGCTTTGGACGAATACAAAATTAAACTCGCCGATAAGCACAATATGCACCCAGCTTTTGACCGAGGTTTTGACGAGGCAGTAGAATTGCTATTCCCATTGGTTGAGGCCGCAATAGAAGCTTCGGAATACTCAGGAAGGGATGACGTTAATGGGAACGCAGGAGAGCTATGCGAAGAGGCCCTGTCCGATTTGAAAGCGAAGATTGGTGTTACGAATGAGTGAATGGAACAAAAATATAAACGAAGCACCAAAAGACGGCTCAACAATTATTGGATTATTTGATGGCAACGAAATTCAAATAAGATTTGCAAAAGAAAGAAAATGTATGTTGGCAGATGTTGCTATGGGCGCAGGAGCATTTGGTGAAGGCTGGGAAGATTGTGAAAACGGACTTTATGTTGATGGGCCCGAAGCGTGGAGGACCAACCATGAGCAAAACTAGAATTGAAGAAATAAAAGCATGCTTAGAAAATTTAAAACAATTTGAAAATACAGCGTCCTACTACCGTGATATGAAATTCCTCCTCCAAGAAATCGACCGACTTGAAGTGTGCCTTGTTGTAAATAAAGAGTTAAACGAATTGCTAAGTAAAGCAGAGTCCAAACTCGAACAGAATAAGGTGCTGGTGAAAATAGTGAAAGATTCTTTAAATTTAGAAAGACTTACCAAAGAAGAATCAATTGAATATTATCATCATTATAAGGTTAGAGCAAGACAAGCTCTTGCCCAGATTGAGGAGAAAAAATAATGGCCGTATTAAATATTGATAAATGTGACCTATGCGAAACAGAACAGAGGTCAGACCGAGATTATAAACACTGGACACAGGGTTACGGAAACATTCATTTGAATTTAAAAAATGTCCCCAGAGTTCAGAGTGAATTACAATATTATGTTTGTCCACGGTGTGCAGAAAAAATTCGTGACGCTATCTATGAATGCATTGCTAAACTTAGAGGACCTAAACCCTAACAGCCAAAGTGAGGATTGAATGAGTATCTGGAAAAAGATAAAAGACTTCTTTGCGCCGTTCGATATGTGGAAACATTGTGAGTTTAAAGGATGCAATTTCATGTGCCTAAAGATGGAGAGATATTGTTTTGACCACAGACAAACAGAGGAAACCCGCCATGAGCAAAACTAGAATTGAAGAAATTAAAAAACTGTTGGAGGATGGATGAGTATATTTTGTCTAATGTATATATCTATAGGATTAGGGTTTTATTGTGGTATCGCAATTATCAGAAGAGAGGCTTTTAAAAATCAAAATTTCATTTCAATTTTAAGAGGACTTATCATTGGGATATTCTTTTGGCCGATTGCTACGATTTTACTATCTTATATTAAAGAAGGGGAAATTGATTTATGAAATTGACTTTTTCAAAATGTGTAATACATGATGATAAATATAATATATTCTGGGATAACGGTTGGAATGACTATAACAAAGCAGTAGCATATGGACTTTCAAGAACAAACGCCGAATTGATAGTTAATAATTTTAATTCATCCCAAGAAATGAAAACTCCCGCCCAGAAAAAAGAAATTAATTCCACTGAGAAGTTTTTAGAAGAAATTGAAAATTTTGACCAAGTTTTGAAAGGGGTTGAAAAGTGAAATCATATCAATATAAAAACGAAAAAATTAATGATGTATTCGACTTTTTATTAGATAATCGAGATGAGTTAATAAAAATAATTAATCCCGAAGTGAAGAAAACTATAAAAAATAAAGAAATTTACTTACCTTTTGAATACGAAGATACATTAAAAGAACAAGTCAACAATACACTAAAAACAATATTGATGGATTCATTTAACTTAAATATTGAAGACTATATGGTTTTACTTTCCGACACAAAGATTAAAACAGCATTGGAAACATTGTACTATGACGAGAATCAATATGAGTAGATTTACTCTCAATAAAAAAGAGAAGCTAACCCTTTATTCAATCGCAAAAAAATATTGGATAGATTCTACTAAATCCGATGAGGATAAAGATGTTATTGTCGATGGATTTTTGTATGCCCTAGATAATATATTGAATTCACAACAAAAAGAATTAGTGTCCAATACAGTAAAAGAAGTTATCAATGAGAACCTCGAATTATTAAAAAAGTTGGAAGACTAGTTATTATGAAAAGAAGTGAAATGCTTGAATTAATAAGAAATTGGCTATATTCTAATGAAGAAATCATAGTTGAACCTAATTTTGATAATGTAGCCAACGAATTATTAGATTTTCTTGAAAAAGAGGGAATGATGCCTCCGACGATCACAATAATGAAAGAGTCCTACAATCGAACTGAAGGAACATACGGATTTGAAGTTAATGAATGGGAAGAAGAATGATAATTATACATTTAATAGTATTTATCCTAATAGCTATAGTTAAAACTTCATTTGTTCTTTTAGGAATAATACTGGTTCCGTTAGCTGTAGGACTTAAAGCCTATGAACCAATAGTTTCTAATGTAAATGGAAGAGAGATATTAGTTTTTAGTTGGAAAATAATGAAGCCTTATCAAAATTATGAAGATGGTATTGTTGCGGGAGATGAATTAAAAAATTCTCCTGAATGGATAAGAATGATCTATTGGAGTATGATAAGAAATCCAGCTAACGGTCTTAGATATATAAAGCAAATGGCCCCACAACCTAATCCTGAAAAAGTAAAATTCTATTTGAAAAATGGAAAACTAGTCATTACTGAGAAAGATAACTATGATTATTGGTTATTAAGACAATTAGAAGAAAAAGATTCTTTTTGGTATTATGCTTCACAAGACTACTATGCTAATTTCCGAATTGAATTTAAATTCTTAAATCGATATTGGAGAATTTGGTTAGGGACAAAGATTTACCCTTCATCTTCACAAAAAATACAAGATTATCAAAAACATGGAATAGGTTCTACTTTCCAAATAAAAGAAGTGACAAGATTTAAATGAGCGATAAAAAGAAAAACATACAACTTAGTCACTCGGCAATTGAAAAATATACATCATGTGGACAATTATATAAATACCATTATATTGACAAAATAAGACCTATCACAACAGGATCCCCTTTGGTTATTGGAAGTGTTTTGGATGAAGTAGTAACCGCTATGATTGAAGGGAAGGACTATCTTACTCTGTTTTATGCATTATGGAGTTATCATAAATTCGACAGAGACAAAGAAGCTGAATCTCTGTCCGATCACATATTAGTTAGATATTCCAATAAAGACTATGATGAGAGATTACTTCAAGATGAAGACCGACTACTCCTAGAGTTAAAAAGAAAAGAACTGAATCTTCCTGAAGGGATAGACATTATCCAAGTAAAAAAGGATAAGACCTATGATGGAATGAGCGAAGAAGAAGTAAGACTATTTAATTTGGCCAATTGGTTATCCCTAAGAAATAAAATTCCCTATTGGCTTGATGAGTATAAAAAAGTAGTAATTCCAAGAATAAAGAAAATCCATAGCACACAAAAGAAGATAGAATTAGAGAACAGTGAAGGTGACACTTTAATTGGGTTCTTGGACTTAGACATAGACTATTTACATGATGATGGAAAAATATACAGAGTAATAGCGGATAACAAGACTTCATCGATTAAATATAAGTCTGACAGCGTAGCTCTTAGCCAACAGCTTACCCTCTATAGTATATCGGAAGGTATTAATTATGCTGTATATTTCGTAATCAACAAGACTTTAAAGACGATTAGGAATAAGAAGTGTGAGACTTGCGGTAAATATGCAAAAAAAGACAATACGCTCTTGACAAAGGCTAAAGTTTGTGATAGTATTATAAATAAGGTTAAATGTGGCGGAAAATGGATTCAGGAGATTAAATTCTCGGCCAGTGTTGATATAATATTTGATGAAATAACGAAGGAACAACAAGAGAAGATACTGGACAAGGTTCATCAAACTACTGAAAATATAAAGAACGAAATCTTTGAAAAAAACCCAAAATCATGTAACAATTATGGCGGATGTCCCTACAGAAAACTCTGTTGGGAAGGAAAGATGGACGGACTTGAAAAGAAGAAATAATTTTAAAATAAAAGGTAGGAAAAAATGGTAATTAAAGAAAGTGCAGCAAAGAAAGTAAAAGCTTTCGATATCATAAAAGAAGACAATCAATACAAATTGGTGAACATTGAATACAATTTAGAAGAAGGTACAGCCGAAATTATCGGAATTTTTAATTTAGATAAAACTGTTCATATCACAAGACATAATATTGATACTATCATTAGCTATAAATTTAAAGAACTAAACAAACGAAAAAAGAAAGAAAATGAAATTATCGGCCAAAAGCCAGTTAAGAAAAAAATAGGAGAAAGTAATGACTAATTTAAAAACTAAAGCGTTAATGGGGTCGATTTTATTCGTCCTTTTAGCTACAACATCAGGAATATTAGCGATGCTAATTGATTCATCGGTGAAACAATTACTCGGTATGGCCTCGGTATTTGGATTAGGATCGATAGGTCTATTTTTTATTGGACTAGTTCTATCCGACGAAGCCAAAACTACAGTTAAAAATAATACAAAGAAGGTAGGATAATATGTCTGACATTTATAAAAAATTAAAAGCGGATTTCCCTAAAGAAGCATATCAAAAAGATTCGTCCAGAGGATTTGATTTAACCTCTATTAAAGCTCAATATGTTGTTGAGCGATTAAATGACGTATTAGGCATTAATGGATGGAAAATCGAAGGCGAGTTTAAAGATGTTGATACTGGAGTACTGCTTGTAGGAACTCTCTCATTTAAAATCGGAGATGAGTGGCATTCCAAACTAGGAGTTGGATACGCTGATAAAAAGAAAAATATGGGAGACACATATAAAGGGGCTATGACTGATTTAATTAGCAAAGCCGCATCTCATATCGGGGTTGGAAACGAAGTGTTTAAAGGAAATGTAAATGCTCACTTAATACCTGATTCCAAATCACAAAGTAAATCGTCAAAACCTAATACGTGGAGAAGTAAAAATACTACTGCGTCAAAAGCTGAATCGGCATCTGGAACAGGAGACTTCGCGTGAAAGTAACAAAAGACGATGTTAAAAAAGCTGCAACGGAAGAGCTAGAGAAATACCACAAAGAATTGCTAAGAATTGCGGGACATACATCAGTGAAGAAAAAGAGTATTGTTCGAGCGTTATCCTTAGGATTGACTGCGGGATTAATCGACAACGATAAACGCCCTATGGACTACACTGAGGAGTCCTTAGCAAAAATCGTTTATTCAATGACAGATTGTATTTTCGCTTTAAGAGCTATTAAATTAGAAGAAGAAAATGAACTATTAACTAAACAAGAAGAGGAGAAAGTTAATGAGAAAGTACAAAAAACAAGTAAAAGTAGGGTCCGTAAAAGTCCAGAAGAAGGAAAATGAATCTGATCCAAATGTTTATTATTTTTCGCTAGATGAAGGCGTTAAACTAGTAGATAGAGATGGAAACCTTCTAGATGTTAGAAGTCTATCATTAAAGAACCCAGTTCAACGAAGAGAAGCGATTTTAAACAGTGAGAGATTCAAAGGTGACAGAGAAAAACTAGCACAAGAGATCGAATCTTTCAAAAAAGGCGGGAAACTAGATTTCATCACGATGGAAGCTTTTGCGTCAGTAGACGACTAATCCAAGACATTTCTGGGGAAAGGGTGGGATGTAATTTCCCCCCAAAATTGATCTCACTCTTTCCTATTTTTATTGATAATTATAGGAGAATATTGTGATAATGTCCGACAAAAAATATATACGAGTTTCTAAAGGGTTCACTAAGCAAAAAATGATTCGAGCTGATAGTGATATCCTAAAACGAATAGATACAGAAAACGATTATTACAATTCTCTTTACTACTACGATCAAAGTCACTATGATGTTTATTTAAAAACACATACTGCCGCTGGTATCACTGGAATTAAAACTGATAAAATCATTTACGATTTTGATTCTAAAAACATCGAATTAGCTAAAAACGATGCCATCACTCTAACCAATAGACTACTCGAAAACGGACTTAATCCAGAAGACTTTATTATTTACTTTTCAGGAAATAAAGGTTTTCATATTGATATTTACACGACAAATGAGTTTAATCGTAAAGAATATGAAACTCTCTTAGATGGAACTGCTGGAGATTTAAAAACTCTTGACACTAGGGTAACTGATGAACAGAGATTATTCCGAACACCACTGTCAAAACATAATAAGTCGGGGCTATATAAAATTCCCTTAACCATCGAAGAATTGAATACTCTTTCGGCTGATGAAATTAAAGACAAAGCTCGAATTATTGATCTAAAGCTTGAATCCAGAGTAAAAACACAAAAAAGAATAAACCTCCCTGAATCATTTACTACACTATTAAAAAATGTACCTAAAGACGACCTAAAACCAAAAACAATCCAAAAAGAATTGGATGATAATGAGAAATACGACATAGATTTCACTCATATGCCTAAACATATGAAAAAGGAACGATGGGCGTTGGCTCAAGGATATTTTGAGGCTGGAGAACGAAATGACGCTCTACACGCACTAGCGACCTATTATAAGTCTCTAGGGTATGATGAAAAAGAATGTACTCATTTATTGTTGTCGGCCGCTGAAAAACAATCAGAAAGAACTGGACAATCTATTTTTCCAGAAGAAGAAATTGAAAGAAACATCATTAGTCACGTATATAGTCCTAACTTTAAAGGCGGAATATACACTGTTGAAAAAAGTGAAATCCTAAGAAAAACCGTCGAACGATGCGATATAAAAGAAGAAAGAACATTGTTAACATTATCCAAACCTAAATTGATTCAAGATATCGGTGGAAAATTTAAAGATTACGTTAAAAACTTTGATAAAAATAGAATTCTTACTGGAATTAAAAGTTTAGATGATAGTCTAGTAATAAGCGTCGGAGCTAATGCTTCGATTGTTGGAAGTCCAGGATCAGGAAAAACTAGTTTAGCCTTAAACATTTTAAACAATACGTCTAAGTCTGGAATTAAAAGTGTGTTCGTATCGCTTGATATGAGTACCACGCGAATGTATGAAAAAATGCTCTATAAAGTAACAGGGATGACTCAACAAGATTTATACAAAGCATTTGAAGACGACAAGGAAGGCGAATTAGTCAAGAAAATTGAAGAGGAATTTGGTAATGTATATTTTATGGATAAAATTGCAACATCGGTAGATGATATTAAAGAATACATTCTAAAATGTGAAGAAGAGTGCGGAGAAAAAATAAAACTTGTTATGATTGATTATTTCGAGCGAGTTCACTCCGACGTTAACGATGATTTTGCCGCATCAAAGCGTGTAGCATCTCAAATTCAGGATTTAGTGAATGAATTAAATTTAGCGTCAATCACTTTAGTCCAGCCAAACAAGATTACAGGAGACATGAGTCAACCAATTACATCCTATACATCTATTAAGGGAAGTAGTTTCTTAGCTCAATCATTTAGAATTATTTTATCAATATATAGAGAAGGATTTAATCCTTTAAACAACGAGTTTGATAAATTTATAACTATAAACGTGATTAAAAACGATTTAGGTGAGCCTGGGTCTATCGATCTTAAGTGGAATGGTCGAAAAGGTGAAATTGGAGAATTGACATTTGAAGAAGAGAAGGAATTGAAAGAACTAAGGAAAATATTGGCTGGAGAAAAGAAGGAATTCAACTTTGACTAAATATTTTTTTTGTAAAGATGTAGACTATAAAGAAGAAAATGACAAAATACTTTACTTAAATTCACAAGCGAACCTATATGGAATATATAATTAAGCTTCTCTTATACGATAAGATTTTAAATTATGAATAATAAACTTATTTTCGGTAAAAACTTTCTAACTAATATTGTTTCTGTTGAACCAGAAGACAACAATGTGATTGTATTTACTGAAGATAAAAATGGAATTAAACAGCGAAAAATACCCCACAAATACTGGATTTTAGGTGATTCAAATTATGGAGGAAAATTCACTAGATTAAGTGGTGATAGTCATTATAAATGGATATGTGAATTCGACACTAAAGATCAATGGAACAAAGCTAGAGCGTATAAATGGACTAAAAACTACGATTTATACAGCATATTTGATGAAAAAGAATCATTTATGGTTAGAAACGGCTTTACTTATTTTAAAGGAATGAAATATGATGAAGTTAGCGTACTTTCGTTTGATATAGAGGCTAATGGATTTGCTCACAATAAGGATTCTGTTATCTTCACTATCGCGAACGCTTATCGAAAAAATGGTAAGATAGAAAGAAAATTATTTGCATTAGATGAATATGATAACGATATGAAAAGTATGTTGTCTGATTGGATGAAATGGGTGAATCTTGTTGATCCTAGCATCATCCTAGGACATAATATCTATGGATACGATTTGCCGTTTATCAATCATTGCATGAATCTCTGTAATCTCGATTTTAATATCGGTAGAAATAATAGTACCGTTCGATTTAATGAAAAATCATCAAAATTCAGAAAAGACGGAAGTCAAGCATATGAATACAATAATTGTCATGTATATGGTAGGGAATTGGTTGATACATTCTTTTTATCCATTAAATATGATATTGGTCGTAAATTCGACTCTTATGGTTTGAAGAGTCTTGTTAAAGAATTAGGCTTGGAAAAAGATGGTAGAGTGTTCATTGATGCTAGTAAAATTAGTGAATTATGGAAGGATTCAGCGTCTCGACAACTTATTAAAGAATACAATATCGATGATGTTGATGACTCACTAAAACTTTACGATAAATTTATTCAAGCATTTTTCTATATGACGCAAAGTATCCCAAAATCGTTTCAGCAAGTAATTAATAGCGCATCAGGGAGTCAATTAAACTCAATGATGATCAGAGGATACCTACAGGATAACAAAAGTGTAGCAAAGGCGAGCGAGGTTTATTCTTTTGAAGGCGGTGAAGTATTGGGTATTCCTGGAATGTATAAAAATTGCTTCAAAATTGATATTCAATCGGCGCATCCGTCTACAATTAAATCTTTTAAATTATACGATAGAAAAAAAGATCCAGAAGGGAATTTATTAAAACTTACAGAATTTTTCTTTGATTCTAGAGTTGAATATAAGATATTAGCTAAGAATGGGAATTTATACTATGCTGGGTTAGATGCAGCATACAAAGCGTTTTTAAATAGTTTATTTGGATTGTGTGGTGCTCCAGGACTAAACTATAATTCTCCTGAGATTGCAGAATTCATCACTAGAAAATCTAGAGAATATATTGCAACAGCCGTCGAATGGGCAACATCTAAAGACATATTATTTTGGAAGGATAAGTGTGGCGAATAATTTTAATTTAGTTAATGCTGATACCGATTCGATTACCGTGTGTAAATCAGACGGAAGCTCTTTCACTTTAGAAGAACAAAGTTCATTATTAGAAAAAATCAATAAGATTATGCCCGACTTCATCGAATGGAATAATGATGGATATTATCCAAGTGTGGTTGTAGTTAAAGCTAAAAACTATGTCCTATTTGACGGGGAAAAGAAATACATTAAAGGAAGCGCATTCAAATCATCCAATAAAGAAGACGCATTAAAGGAAATGATGAATAGAATTGTTGATGAATTATTAAACGATGCGTCTATCGATAAATGCGTTGAAATATATAATGATTATGTTAGAGAGGCAATGAATATCATAGACATCAATAGATGGGCTGTAAAGAAAACAATTACTTCGACATTACTAACATCTGATAGAGCTAATGAAACTAAAGTGGTTGATGCGATTGGTGATGATAGAGTCCAAGAAGGCGATAAGATTTGGGTTTACTCAGCAATTGGAGAGAGTCTTCCCGTTGTTGATTCTGATGGATTTATTGAAGTTTATAAGAAGACGGGTTTACCTAAAGTGAAAGAGAACAATATTCTAAAACAAGCTAAACATTGGACTAATGATGAAAATAAAATGCATTACGTTGATAGATGCTATAAAACCATAGCAATATTAAAGACGGTTCTTCCTATTGATCGATTTATTCGGTATAAATTAAAGAAAAACCAAATTCTTTTGGAAAAAATGGCCTGTCTGGAAAAATCGCTGGGGGAGAATCCTTGATTAAATATTATAAAATAAGTAATTATCGACCATTAATTAAATTAGAAAATGATGAGTATTATGAATTTTGGGATCAAAGTATTATCTATGATTATAATGATAATATTTGCTATAGCTTCAAATGGAGAAAGATTAAGGCTAAATATTTTGTCTCTCTACATAAAACTGAAACAACGCTTGATGAACATATAGAAGAAATAAAGAATGATACTGCACAAGATTTATTTACTCAAAGTTTATATCATGCGCTTATTAAAGAGAGGATATACCGAGAAATTCTTTCAGTTGATTCCACCGAAGGAAACGATTCCACTGGAGGAATCTATTCCACAGGAGAAATCTGTGATTGAATATTTTACTATAGAAGGATATTTTCCTTTATACAAAAAAGAAAACAATAAACTATTTGAATGTTGGGTAATTTGTGGAAAAGTAGGGTGGAATTCTCCCCTGGTAATTTGTGGAAAAGTAGGGTGGAATTCTCCCCCGGTATTCGATGAGACTATACGCAATACGAACCGAATGATATATACAACTAGAGAAGAATACATTAATAACACAAAAGGAATTCCATATTCTACAGAGGTTAAATCGTTTCTAGCTAAAGAAATTTTATATGAGAAAATACTTAATTATATTGAATAGTTGGCATACTTGACAATATTCCTTCTTTCTGTTATAATAATTCATATGAATATACACAATTTGCGCAATCTCTCAATTGCCAAAAGAAATATAAAAGACATACCAGTTATACTTGCCTCTTTGGAGCGAACTAAAAAAGAACTTGAAAAATATGCTTATTTGATGCATGTAGGATTAATAATAGATTCAATTGATGAAGCTTTAGAAGAATTGGGATATACTTACTTGCAGAGTAAAGAAATTATAAAAACAAAAGGAAAAATATGACAGTTCTGTATATAATATCATTATTTATTATAACGTCGATTCTGGTCGGAGTATCAATTTCATTAACAAAATTTGGAGCAAAAAAGGCATCGGTAGCCCTTAAAAAAAATGCACCCAAAAGAAAGAATATTTCCGAACGAAAGAGTCTCTCCAAACGAAAGAATCTGTCCAAACGAAAGAACCCTTCTAAACAAGTGAGGAAAAAGTAATGTCATCGAAAAGAGATGCATCTGTGGTGATAAGTATAACAGTCGGTATTACTGCAATTCTTATATTTTCAGCCTTTACACTGTATGAAATGAATTATCGCCAAATTAAAGAAAAAATAACAGATACGTCAGTATTAAAATTTGCATATGGTGACACGGTATCTCTAACTGGATTTTATAGAAACTGTATTGGAACCATAGAAGATTATCATAATCTATATATACCAAAAGATAAATCTGATGACAATCAAGATACTTACTTTTACTATGTTAAAGCTTATTGCGATACTAGTAAACAAAGTATATCAATTAGAGCTAAAGAAAAAGATTTGAAATTATTAAACAATAAGGAAAAATGATGAGATACACGCTTGAAGAAATTAAATATTTACTGAATTTAAGTGGATCAATACAGGATAAAACAAAAAAGTTTAATGCCAAATTTGGACATAATAAAACTCCTAACGCTATTATGAAGATTATCAATAATTATAAAAATGTCGAGATCGACCCCGAAGTCATCCTTTCCGCACAAAAGGAATCCTATCGAGCTAAGGGTAGAATGAGTCAAATGAGCGTAGTCAACAAGACGTTGATCAAGGATATGGTTGAGAGTGAGGACTTCTTGATGGAGCTTAAGGATGTTTTAAAAAATAATCCAACGAAACTATACCCTATTCCTAAAATTAAAAAGTCAAAAAAGAAATCCGACAGAACTTTGGTCGCTCATATTAGTGATACACATATTGGGGTATGTATCAGAAAAGAAGAGATGGGTGGAGTGAATGAATTTAATGAAACAATCGCAGCGAGAAGATTTGCGTATTTATTTAAACAAATTGCAGACTACAAACCTCAGTATAGAAAAGATACGGATTTAGTGTTAGTAATAAACGCTGATATTTTAGCGGGAGTTATTCATAATCAAGAATGGGGAGTTCTCCCTATGGCAACACAATTTGCTCAAGCTATGAGTATTTTTTCGCAAGGAATTAGTTTTCTTTCTAATAAATTCAAATCAATTCGTGCGATATGTACCACTGGAAATCATTCTAGATTTATGCATAAAAGTGATAAAGGTAGACAAAGTTCTATGAAATGGGATAGCTTTGCTACAATTCTTTATGTCGCATTGCGTGATAGTATGAGTAGATATAAAAACGTACAATTTGAAATTCCAGAAACTCCATATGCAAAATTTAAAATCTATGACCATGATTTTTTTGCTACACATGGCGACACTGTATTCAACATCGGAAATGTATCTAAAACTATCAATATGAAAAATTGGAAAGATCAGATTAACGATATCATTTCAGGAATTGGAAATATTGATGTTGCTCTCTTGGGTCATGCTCATAAAATAACATGGCAAACATTAGACAATGGAGTAGAAGTGTTGGTCAACGGAACTCTTAGTGGAACAGATCCATTTGCTCAGTCGATTGGTATTATGCATAATAATCCAGCACAACAGATATTTGAAGTAACGCCAGATCATAAAGTTGGGGATGTTAGATTTGTCAGAGTTAAACATGCAGACAACGATTCATCCTTAGATAAACTAATTAAACCATTAAAAAGTAATTTCTAATTCTTATGAAAATATACTACTATCTATTGAATGGTAGACCCGTGAGTCTTTCCACTTCATACATTGAAGGAATTCATACCCATGAAGCAGAAATAACCGCCGAATCACTTACTACATTTGGATTAGAAGAAGAATTTAAGAAATTTATAAAAACGCTAAAGGACAACTAAATGTTTTTTAAAAAAAAGAAAAAAGTAAGAAAAAAAGTAGAATTAAGAACGATTTATAGTGAATTAATTCTTCGGGATGGAAGAAAATACAAATCTCGTTCGGTTAAAGATAGCGTAAATGTTAACAATAATAAAACTAAATATACAATTGTTGAAGCCGAAGTTGAAAAGACGTATACATCTTGTTATGTTGAACTAACTATACCTCTATTAATCTTCTATAGAGAAGACGGTCACGCACTTACCGTAAAATTTGAAGATATGAGAGAAATTAACACATATATAAAGACTGAAGAAGTAGAAATCGAACTTTACGAATAAGAAAGAGTATCATGATTAGAGATGAAGAATTAAAACGTCTGGAAGCTTATGCTAAAGCTCTAGGGGTTAAAATTACTAGAAAACCCCAAGGTAAGAATGATCCTGGAGCGGAATGGACTGTTGATGGGACTGAAATAATCATCTATAGAAGACGAAACGAATCTAAAACACAACAAATCCTAAAACTCATTCACGAATTAGCCCACCATAGAGCATGGCTGGCTAATGGCCGAAAGGGGAATTTAATAACTGATCAAGCGTTGAGTGCTCACGATGAGAAAAAGGGTAAGATCAATAAAAAACTTCGCAAAATTATATACACTTCTGAAAAGAATGACATGAAGTATTGGGATGAAATCATTAATGACGTTAATATAAAAATAAACCCAAAAAAGATTGAACTTGAGAAAAATGTCGATTTGTGGATGTATTATCAGTGGTATCTCACAGGGAATTATCCTAGTAGAGAAGAGTTGATAGAATTCAGAGCGAAACGAAGAAAGGAACTTAAATGAATAAATATAGAGTAGTTATAAGAGACTGTAACGGATTATTATCCACAATACATCACAATAGTAAGTCTACTAACAAAGAAGAAGTATTAAACGAAATTCTTAAACTAGATTACGTTAAGGAAGATGCGAAAGATCGGTTCATTATTATTAATAATGTCGTAAGCGTTGAAATTAAGGATTATATTACGTGAATGCTATAATTTTATATGATATTGTTGACTACGTGTATAATAATTATAGAAATGAAAAGATTCATTCCTTTTCGTATGATAAAGACTTGCAGACTGTTAGAGTATTAATTAAAGACAAAATTATAACATATTATGTTAAACTAGACGAATTTATAACAACGGAGAATACATATGCATAGATGCCCCCACTGTCTCTCACACAGCAATTACAATTGTTGTAGTAAAAAGGATTCCCCTCCTCCAGTTTATATAACCCCCGCTTTTTCGTACGGAGGGAACATTCCTGTTGTTCTGGAAGAATCTTTCGATGGGGAGAATCTTTTGAAGGAAACGATTCCGATGGAGGAGTCTATTCGTTCAGAAAGAATCATTCGTTCGATGACTCTTCCTATCGACTCAGCAGAAAGGAAGAATTATCCCTTGTTGTCTGGATGTTTAAAATATTTTCCCGCAGCATTAGCTGGAGTCGCCAACATATCCAAAAAAGGAAACGATAAACATAATAAAGGATTACCTCTTCATCACGATAGGAATAAGTCTATGGATCATGGTGATTGTGTAATTAGACATTTGATTGATACAGAAGATCTCTTAGCTAAAATCGAGAGAGGAGAACCTGTAACTAATGAAGAAATTCTAACTGAAGTAAATCAACTTGCGTGGAGAGTTTTGGCGTATTCTCAAAATATTCACGAAAGATTAGGTTCCCCCTTGGCTCCTGGGGCTGTTGTATCGGATGAATCATGATATATAGATATCAATCATGGGGATGTTTAGATTCGAGTGGATATCTGGTATTAAAAATAGGAGATTGCTTTTTTTATAATATCAACAGTTCAGTTGTATTACATGAAATGACGGACGATGGCGTATACATTCCCCTAGACGCATCTGAATCGTTAACGGAGTATCATAAAAATGACTACAACATATTACTTAACCATCTTAAATCGAAAATGTATAATGATATATTAACAACGAAAGGACGATAATATGGATAAATTAACACCAGAACAAGCATTAGATAATTTAAACAAGGTCGCGTCTAAATTTATGGGAACTAGACAAGATCATGAGCTTCTATTAATGTCTATTGAAGTTTTAAAAAAATTAATAGGCGATAGTAAGTTAGCAACAGGAGAAAATATCAATGAATGAACTAAAAGAATTAAGACGAGCATCTGATGTAAAAAAAGAAACAGTCACTAGAGATGAATATATTAAGAGTTTGAAGCCAAAATTCTTTTCATTCTTAGCTGAAACTATAGAGAATCACTCGAAAATTGGATTCAGTAAAGTGGCGTTTCCTAAAGGAAAATTCGACAAAGAATTAGCGTCAGCATCATTAAAAGATATAATCGATCTTGGATATAAAGTTACGTTAGATGAAGAAGTATTCACAATAGATTGGTCGGATTAATATGAAAACAATTAAAGATGATAATTTAGTTTTTTGTGACGTAGATGATACTCTTATCGGGTGGGGAAATCCTCCTCCCGATAGAAATGATCATATTGACATCACAATTAAAGGTAGAAAGAGGCGGTATTGGGTATTAACAGAGAACGTCGAACAATTATATCATCACGCATCAAGAGGTCATACAATAATTGTCTGGAGTCAAGGCGGTCACGCATGGACCGAAGCTGTAGCTAAAGCGTTGAATATTGATCATATCGTAGCTTTGGGCATGTGTAAACCTAAATTTGTTATTGATGATTTGGATTCATCCTTTTGGATGCCGAAATCGAGATTAGCTGAAAGAAAATGAATTACCCATCAACAACTGTAGTAAAAACTGAATATTATACTTGGTCATTTCAGACTAGTCTTCATCGAATAAAGACCTTCAGTTGTGGTCGAATATTAATCGATTATTTAGGAATTCGTAAAGGTATTCCCCAATGGATGAGAGCATATGATAAAGTAGATCAATACTGGTTATTAACCAAATATAAACCAGTAACAAGACGACATTATATAAAATACACTTCAGATAAAAGAAAATCACAATTCCTAATCAAAGAAATTACCAATGAAACATATAAGAGGATACTAGATGCCGACGATTGATGGGTGGTGTAAAATACTAATAGGAACTCAATTAGGAGACAGAACCATAACGAGAGTTCTCTGTCATATTTTACATTACGGATATGAAATAGAATCTCGAAGTCAGTCAGGCATAAGATATAAAGAATACGTCCCCGCAAGAGATGTTAGATATTTAATTAGAAAAGAATTATACAATCGGATTTTAAAATGAACGATTACTCCTATCTTATCGGAAAACAGATACATGGGTTGACTGTGAGGGCAGTTGATTTGACCCCAAGTAACCCCATCTATCTCGTACATTTTCACGACTTGTGTTATCCAAAGTCTTTCTATAATTGGGTATTAAGAGATATAATGATACATATGAAAATAATAGATATGTATAAACTAATTCTAGAAGAAGACATAAAGTGAAATGTCTAGCTATAATCATAATTAACCTAACAACATATCCAATAGACTCAATCGATTTAAAGATCATAGAATCAGCTAAAACCACATGTTTTAATCGTTATAACGGATGTCTTCATAAATTCATCAAAAAAGAACAATACACATATCACGCGATTTGTAAACGTCAATAATATCAATCACTTGTCACTCTTGACAACTCTATAAATTTCTGTTATATTATATATAAGCATCATTTATGGCTAGAAGTAAAGATAAAAATGAACTAGAACATCTTAGAGGCGAAAATCGATCTTTACAAAAAGAGAATCGTCGCTTAAAGAAACTCTTAAGACAACAAGAAAGATTCATTCATACCGTCGATGAAGACATAATCGATGGTCTTCTTGAGGAAGAATTAAATCGTCCACCAAAGAGAGAAAAATGTACTCAATGTGGAATTGGGTTCTTAACAGAGATTCATTTAGGAATTAAAGAATTAATTAAGTGTAGCGAATGTAGCTACAGGAAAACAAGGGAGATAAAATAATGAGTTTAGCCCAAGAGTTACATAATGTATTTAAAGAATTATTTGATACTAAATTGAGTGACGGACTATCCTCTGATATAGTAGATTTCAATTATTCAGACGGAGTAACAATCATACCTACAGATAATGATGTATGTAGGCTTAATCCTCCATCAGCATTAAAAAAAGTTGAATTAAATAAAAATGAAGAAAATTCCCACGTTGTTGTTAGAGCTGATATCCCTTACTCGTTAGCTATGCGATTTCAACAAAATAAAAGTATTGGAACTATTTACGTATCTAATATCATTATGTCTATGTATAAAGAACTCAGTAAATACTCCCGCGATTTAACTGGAGCTAAATATATAAAACATCCTGAAACTGGATCATATTTTATGGATAGAGAGGAATCAGCAGGATACGAACTTAGACTTGTCTTAAAGAAGGAAGTAAAATAATGTATATAGATGCAAAACAAGCAAGAAGTAATACTAGGAACATGGATAAGATCAGTAAGCGAATAGAATTCGCATCATTCGAGCATGGTTATACTAAGATTGAGTATAATGGTTATTATGATAGTAAGATGATTTCAGAACTAGAGGATCACGGTTATAATGTTTCTGAAATACGCGGTACAATTCGCATTTCATGGGCGAAATCAGAGTCGTGAAATACGATAAAAAGAAATTTGCAATTGACGCATTAAGACGTGCGTCCTATCGATGGCCCGACAGAGATGAAGCTATGAGACGGGCTAGACTAGAACGTGGAATCTATAAATGTGCATGCTGTGAAGGTTCGTTCAAAAGGTCAGAAATAAATTTAGATCATGTTAATCCTGTAATACCTTTAACTGGATGGGATAGTTTTGATTCATATATTGATCGTATATTCTGTGATGTAGATGGATGGTCCGTTCTTTGTAAACCTTGCCATAAATCCAAGACATTCCTTGAGAATCAAATAAGAAAAGAAGAGAAAAACAATGACTCCTAACTTTGATAAATATATAGGAAGAAAATATCTAAATGGGGTAATTATTAGGATATACTATTTACCAGGATTAGGTATTATCACGCAAACGAGACACCAAAAACCAGGCAGGGATCACTACTCCCCTCCATCACAAACGAAACACATGATAAATCGTTTAATTTTAGAAGATTTATATAAGGAAATATTAAATGAAAATTAAAGAGAAATTAAAATCATTCCTATTAAAATTACATGATCCAGGAATCAAATTTCCTATGGCATGTGATACTCAAGCTGACATTCCGTCAAGTACATTATTCTTTACATATATGTCGTTTAGTTTAGTGTTCATCGGAGTAGTCTTTCTTATGCAAGTAAATTTACTTTACGGAGTAATTGGTGCCGCAGGACTTTATATTCTTTCATTAGTGTTCTATCTAATGCGCAGGATTAGCGTATTTAGAGTCGATGTTAATGATGGATCTTTAGAATTAAATTCAGAAAACGAAACAAATAACAACCAAAAAGGAAAAAAAAGAAAATGACAAAAGCCGTAGTATTAACAATTTCAACCGCACTACTAGTTACGATTGGATTAGTAGGCCATTTCAACAAGACTAAATCGGAAGCATCCGACATCACTAACGTAGAAGTACCTAATGTGGTAAGCGTAAAAGAAGTTCTTCCCGTTAAGAATGAATCAGACAAAGTAGCAGTTAAGAAGGTCAAGCAAGTAAAGATCGATATGGATAGACTAATTGTTCTAGAAGGTCCAATTGGAGGAAACGCCGTAGATGCAGCATTAGCATTAAATGAATTAAATGCCGAAAACAATAAACCTGTTTATATCCTAATTGATAGTAATGGAGGGAAGGTGATCGATGGAGGAATGCTTTTATCTGCTATGGAAGCATCTAAAGCTCCAGTCTACACTATTTGTCACAGAGTTTGTGCGTCAATGGCGGCGATTATTCACCAATATGGAACTAAAAGGTATATGATTGATCGAAGTATCCTAATGTTTCATCCAGCATCGGCTGGAACTCAAGGCACTATTCAACAGATGAAGAGTTTTTCTGATTTCTTAAATAAATATGTCGAAAAGATTGATTTATACATTGTTGCAAAAAGTAAACTAACTATGGATGAGTATAAGTTAATGGTTCAACATGAAATTTGGATTGATGCTGAAGATAGCCTCTCTTTAGGGTTTACTGATGAAATAGTTAATCCTATAATGACCAAATCAAGCTCTCAATCCTACTTTGTTGAGTCAACAACAGATACATCCGACGAGAGAACAAACAATTCAATTGAAGGTTTAGTATGGTAGGTAATTTATTAATTGCTTTAATTGCTGGAATAGGAGTTGGATATATCATCCAGCTTCTAAATAACAATCCTAAAGCTCCAAAGAAGAATGTCCTAATTGACTACATAACTAAGCAAATCGACGATAAGCGAAAAGGATTAGGTAAAAGTAAGGAACGTAAAGATGAAAAAGATGTTGAAGACTATTATAAAGATTAATCTAGTATTTCTTCTGATTGCTCCTAACGTAACTTTCGCTCAATGCGATAAGCCTGTTACTCACGTAAAAGAAGGTGAAATCGTTCCATGTACTGGATATTTATTTACTCCTGAAAAAGAAAAAGAAATATATCACAAATTAGAAGACGCTAAAATCCTAAAAGAAATAGATGAACTACAGGAGAGAAGAAACGCCGAAATGCAAAAGACCTTAAATGAATACATCGATTATTCCAGACAGCTAGAGAAAAGACAACAAAGAAGTGAGTGGGTTAAAGTTGGATATTTTGTAAGTGGAGTAGTCCTTAGTTATTATATGTTTAAAGTTACTAAAAATGAATGGAATAAATAAGTATGCAATCTAATACAGCTATCCTAATTAGTATCTTTGTTACGTGTCTTCCTTCTTTCTTATTTATGATGAATAAGCCTGGAGGATTCGCTATGATTCTAGGGCAAATTGCATATGTTATGATTATAGTTAATATTCAGAAACTAATTATCGAAAAGAATAATGAACGAAATAAAGAATGAATATACAATTGAAGAACTATTAGAGATCGCTCAAGCTGGAGAATCTGTTAAAGCTAAACAGACTAAGCGAGATCTTCAAGATGTTAATGCGTTTATCCAGTCTAAGAACATTAATGCTGGAGAAGATGTAGTCGAAACCGACATAATATACTATCTATATATTAAATGGAAAAAGAGACAGCCAAAAGGCAAGAGAAAACCAATAGGACGAACTAAGTTCTTTAAAGATTTTAGTTTATATTTTGAAAACAAGAAATGGAGAAGTCAAGGAATTTATTATAATGTTTATCTCTTAGATAGAACGACATTAGATATATTTACCAACTTAGAACAAAGTGAATTATTTTGGAAAGCGAGAGAGTATTACAGCAATGAAAAAAAGAAAAAAGCCCGTAAAAAATAGATATCTAAAGAAGTCACAAAATACCAAAGTTAGACAAGTTTTTATGGACATCGATTATATTGATCAACTAAATGAAAAAGAGCAAGCGTGGCTAAATAAATTCTTAAAAGAAGAATTAAATGCGTCCTTATCCAAAAGAGATAAAAGGCGTAGAGATTTTAATAAGACAATAAAAGATAGAAAAAGAGTATTCAATAACAATAACGCAAGAAATCGATGTATCTACAATATTCATGAATCTAATTTATTATTGAAATATACAGGGGAAAACGATGTTCCTGATCACAGTCAATTGACTAAAGAGGATGTAGAAGATGCTGTTGTGGATTTAATTTATCGGAAAGAGAGAAAGAAGAAAACTACCTAATTTCCAAGCAACACCGATACCGCCCATAGCAATAAGTACTTTTCCCGCAATAACGACTGCATCATAAGAATTGACGACTGGTTTAATTTGATCTCTAAGTATTTTAACCATTTCCTCATTAGCTTCAGATCTTGCCATATGGACTTCAAGATTAGCTTCCTGCTTAATCAATGTCTTATCCATATTATCTAACCGACCATCCAATTTATCTAATTTATCCCATAATCGCTTGAAAGTCATAACTATTCCTCATCGTTTGTAATTCCATTTTCTCTAAAAAAGTTTGTAATTCCATTTTCTCTAAAAAATTGTCTGTATGCAGGATTTTGCTGCAAACTAAATAATATTGCATTTCTAGCTCCATGAGTTTTTTCGTTAGCTAATTTCATTAAACTGTTTTGAAGAGTAGATCCAGGCTTTGCTTTCGATGCTAGAGAGGCGATTTGATTTGACGGCCAGTCAACCATATTTTGTAACTTACCCACTAATGCTCCAGTAGTAATCTGACCTCGATTAAATAAACTCGTTCCTTGAGCTTTTCTAGTCAAATCCGCCATTGTCGAGGCTTCTTCCATTCCGCTTTTAAGCTGTGGAGGAAGTGTTTCTTGAAGCTTATTAAATGATTGTCTAGCCTTTGCTCCAGCGTCAGTTTCTTTCTCAAGACCCCTAGTAATAGTCTGTAGTCTATCTCCAATTTTACGTTCAATTTTAGGATCGAATTGTCTAGGGGCATCCTCTAATCCAATTCCTCTTAGTAAATTATTAAAGTATTCTATATCTTTATTAACCGAGCGTAATTCAGGATTTGATCCATACGCACTGGCTCTAATTTGTCTTTCAAGATCAGATATAATATTTCTAGCTTTATCTGTTGCTAATTTAGGAGTTTCACCAAACTTAGTTCCAGCTATATCCTTTAATTCCCTTACAACGTCATTAATGACTCTTGGGTCTGCTTGACCCGAAAGAATTTTGTCTCCGCCTACTCTATTAATAATATTTCTAAGAGTGGCTGTAATCTTTTTAACGTCTCCAGCCATCGCAGGATCTATAGACTGAAGATTGTTGACTTTATCTATTGTTTCGGCAAATGGATTATATATATCAACTACGTTAGTCGAATCTCTAAGAACTTCGCTTTGTTTTTTAGCAAGATCTCTTCCTTTTTGTGAAAGAACTCCAGCGGCATCAGTAGAAACCTTTTGAACCTCTTCTTCAGCGGCTCTTCTTGCTGGCTCACCGAATATCTTCTTTCCACCTCTTGTAGCTTTAAATGCTTTCAATAAATCTTCTAGAGGTTCACCAATTCCTTTATGTATCCCCTTTAGTAATTTACCAGCAACAGGAACAGCTTTCTCTGCACCTAAACTGATTGCTCCAGTAATAAGACCTTGTTGACCAATGTCAACCGCATCCGCGTCTTCACTTGTACCAAGAGCTTGAGCTAGGATATTTAATCCCCCTCTACCGATAGTTTTTCCTAATGCTCCTGGAGAAGCGAATGTTCCAAGGGTTTCGCCTGTCATAACCGATCCTGGAGCTTTTTTATTTAATTCTTCTAGTCTATTTCTTCTTTGTTCAACTGCTTTTTTGTAATTCTCAGCGAAGTCAAATGACGGAACTTGAAATCCAATGTCAGTAAGATCCTCTCCTCCAACACCCTTTAAGCCTACAGCTTGACCCGCAGCCTCTAATCCCCCAG
This sequence comes from uncultured Flavobacterium sp., assembly GCA_964409345.1. Lineage (GTDB taxonomy): Bacteria > Bacteroidota > Bacteroidia > Flavobacteriales > Flavobacteriaceae > Flavobacterium. Next base: position 23,967 of record CAYPCZ010000006.1, read on the forward strand.
CCAACTCATCAATAAATCCTAAAGAAGCCCCTTGAAATGCTCCAGTCTTTACTGCATCAGAATCTACTATTGGAGATGATGTTCTAGCAATCTTCTCTTCTACTGGAGAAGGTTCGTCGAACATAGAAAAATCCATCTCTTCTTCGCCTAACCCCGTAGTTTCGGGAGATTCTTCATCGAACATAGAAAAATCTAGTTCATCCATTATTTCAATACTCCATGTTTCTTCAAGATATTAATAGCCTCATCAGGATTATCTATATTGTTTTTTTCCATGAATTTCTTAACTCTAGGATCAGATAAATATTTAGACGTATCTCTAGATGATTGATGAATGTCCATAAACGGTTTAATATCTTTAGTTCTTGAGAACACATCTAACATAATTTCATTTTCACGTTGTAATCTTCTTTTGATATCCTTAATGACAGCGCCGACAGTTTCAGGTTTATCTAATAAATTAGGAAGGGCCTGTGATAATCTTTGGAATTCGGGTTCGGATACAGCAACACCTGAGATATTTTTAATGTATTGAGCTGCGATATCAACGGCTTGTGCTTGCATCGCTGAAGCTTGAGCATTATCTATACCAACAAATCTTCTAGCTTTATGTAATCTTTGAGCGATAGGACCAGCGAAATCTTCAACTAACACGTTATCTTCTAATCGTTTTAATGCGTCAATTGTCTTTAAGTTATTAGTTAATTGCTCTTGTTGCTTAGATGGTAATTCATCAGCTTCTTTTCTTCTAAATGCTCTGTTTAATGCTAGGTCTTCTTGGTTAACTACTCTAGCTTCTCTATCTAATTCTTTTTGTCTAATTTGTTCTCTCATTAGAGCAAAGTATTGTTGATCTTTTTCAGTAAGCTCGCCACTATTAGCCTTCATTTTCAATAAGTCTTGAACTTCGGCTGCACTAACATCGTCGCTAATAGGCGTATCTTTAAAGCGTTCTCTAAACATATCTCTATATAATCTACTCATCTCACTCTCAGGATCTCTACTTCCTTCAAGCAATCGGAAATCACTCTCACCTTTTCTAATGGACTGAATTCTTCCTAGATCCCCTAGTTCAGATGATAAGTCACTTTTCCGATCTTTAAATTGTCTAAGTAGTTCAGCGTAATCTTCTTTAGCTGCTTGACCAATTTGACCGCCATACATATCCTTACCTGTCATTTTAGAACCATGTGCTCCAGCCCACGCTCCAGCAATATTAGCAAGAGTTGATGCGATGACATCTCTTTTTCTAGCGGACTCTAAATCTTCTTTACCTTTTTTTAAAGCTTCGCTTTCTTCTCCACGTAAACTTTTAAGCATATCCATATATTCAGAAAGAACATCACGAGGAGATTCTTTTTTAGTTAATTGATCAGATATTTCTCTAGGTTCAGCGGTTGCATCTTGTTCCCTTAATACATCCAAAGCCGCAAGAGCGTTTGCTTGTCTATCCTCTAAAGATTCAACTGACTTTTTTGGTACTGAAGGAGTCAAATCAGGTAAATCGTCGTCCATTGGTAGGGGTTCTCTAACAATTGGTTCTGGCGTTATAGTTTCTTGATGATTTCCTCTTCTCATAGGAATAGACGGTTCAGAAGGAGCATAGTCAGGATGATATGGAATTATCATATCAGGACTTGTAAGCGGAGATGATTCGCCTCCCATATTGATTACTTCCTTATCGGGATCAAGTCCCAATGCGATCATTTCTTCTCTAGTCATTTAATTATCTCCCTAGGGATTTCAATATTTTCTGGAATCTTTGATTTTCTTTCTCTTTTTCAGAAGCACTTTGCAAACTTTTTCTTTCATCCAGCATTCTTTGTTGTAATCCTTGTTGGACTGGAGCAAATGCTTGAGATATATTAGGGTCTTGTGCTTTGGCGAAACTATTTCCAATATTCATTAACGCTGATCCTAATGCATTTCTTTGTTTATTAGAATCTAGTTGTTGTTGGAGATCTACTTCAGGAGTTACTGGATTTACGGGAGGTGGAGGAACTAATGGTTGTTGTTCATTAGGAACAATTACTTCTTCATCTTCTTCGATCAGTCCATACGGATTATTCATTTTCCCAAACATTATTCATTTCCTTCTATTTTGTTTAATCTTTTATTCATATCTACAACCGCAGCCATCATAGTTCCAAATCCTTGAGTCGTATCAACTTTTTTTCCTTCAGGAGTATCCACTACTAGATTAGCTCCCAATGGTCCAGCTTCTTCTAATTCCTGAGCCATAATACCAGCATGAACTCCTTCTGGTTGATCCGCTTTATCTTTATATCTGTAGGTGTAAGATTCTAGGTTGTTTAAAAGCTTTCTAAGTTCGCCAGTTGTTTTCTTTATATCTTTTTTCATGTCTTCATCGCTAAGCATCATTGCTCCACCTATAGCAGAACCAATTGTGCCATACAAAGCTCCTTTAGTCGCAGCATCAGCTTGTTGACTTGCTTGAGCTTGCTGACTAGCAAGTCCCGCTCTTCCTTGTGTTACTAACGCTCTATTTTGGAATTGTTGTTGAAGTAGATTCTTATTGTATTGTTGCTGTTGATTCTTTAATCCTGTTGCAGCATCGGCTACACGTTGTCTTTCTTGTAAATTTTGTAATTGAGCTTGATTTCTCGCTCCTACATTTCGTTGTTGCAAACTTTGTTGATTTTGAGTATTAAATCTATTCATTGCGTCACGAGCTGAAGCAATTTGACCCGCTTGATTGAAGTCTTGACCTCTCATCTCTCCAGCCAATCCAGCCGACTGAGTAATCCCCTGTAATGCTCTATTTTGCGCTTGCTGGATTAATGCATCTGATTCTCTTGACATTCGATCACTTGCCGCTTGACTTCCTGAAAGACGCGCAGCTAACTCCGCACCACTTCCACCCGTCCCACGCTGGGCCATATCTTGGATGATTTGAGCTTGCTTTGCTTGAGCGTCTGATTGAGTGTTTCGTCTTATCTCACTCATTGCAGCTCTATCCGCAGCGGTAAGACCTGTTTCACCTATTTCTGATAAGTAATCAAGTGCTGATAATTGAGCATTCCTAAGTCTAGGGTCAGCTTCAATTCCAGCCATTGCAGTTTCACCTGCATCAATGTATGATTCCATTTCAGGAGTAAGTTCTCCAACAATTTGAGGGAGAAGTAGATTTAATTCTTGCTCAGTTATTCCAGGAATTTGTCTTTTAAGTTCATCCCACACTTGCTGTGAAGGACTGTAATCTGCGGCTTCAACTCCCATTATTTCGTACCTCTAAAGTATAATCCAACCTTTTCATCGGTTAGTATAAAGTTTAATTTATTTAATCGTTCTTCAATTTGCGGAGTACCAGTAGTAGTCATTATATGTGTATATCCCATTTTATCAGCAATATTAATCATTGTGATAAAAAGATCATCCAATGCATCAGCTCTAATAGATTTTTCTACATCAGGATTAGTTGTTGGAAATCCAGTCCAACAAAGTTTAGCCCCATTAGCTAAATACAGAAAACAAAAACTAACCAATACATCTTTATTATATACACCGTAAACATGTTCACTTAAGAGACTTTTTTCCACTTTAGGAAAATTACGTTTCTCCCAAATTTTACACATCTTGGAATAATCTTTTTCTAAATTTATTTTAAGAATTTTCATTTCCACCTAGACTTACGCGTGATTGTTCTAATAAATCTTGTAAATAATCGGTAAATGTCCTACCCTTTAAACCTCCACCTAGCGAATCATAAAATTCTCTCACTTGACCCTGAGTACCCTCAGGAGTCTGTGCTCCAACTCCTGTCACTGGTCCAGGTTTAACAATATCTTCTTCGCTACTCAATAAAGCTTGAGCCGTTGCTTCAAAATTGGGATCAAACCAACGAATAGTATTAGCTAGAGGACGTGGATCTCCTCCTCCAACTTCAGGACTAAATTCTGCTAGATTTCTAAACGCATCAGCCAATGATTGTCTATAATTTATTCCTTGATCATCGGAACTTAAACCTGTAGACAAATCTGATAGAGCATCTTCAAATACCCCTAATCCCTCTTCCCCTAATTGATTACCGTATCTTAAATCTCCCCATCTAATAATATCACCTATAGACTGTGCGCCCGAAGCTCCCCCTTCTCCATAATGAGCTGGATTGTATAAAAAAGATTCAGACAATTTATTAATATTGTCTCTGATCCATTTATCTTCTGTTGCTTGTCTAGCTCCCATGAAATCTTGACCAAACTCAGCGCCTAATCGACCCTCTTGTTCACCAAGGTTGATTGCACTAGGATCATTACCCGCTAACCTATAAAGAGCATTGAGTCTTGCTTGCTGTTCTTGATTTGCAATATCGGCCATTGTGACATCTGTGTCGCTAATTCTTAAAGTATCAACGAAAGGATTCAAATCCATTCCATAAGTTCTAAGATTAGGATCTAGATTCAATATATCCAATTCTTCTTGTGACAGATAACGAGGATTAACAACCTGTGCTCCTGGAGCATTCGGATCTAAGGTGCCTGTTGGGTCATATTCTCTTAATCCAGTTCTAGCTTTTTCTAAGTCTTCTTGTTGTTTGATAATCGCATTTCTTTGTGCATTGGTTAATTCACCATAGATGTTGCCTAATGCGCCTGTACCAAGTGATTCTTCAAATTGCGGAGTATATCCTTCTTCAGTTTGAAGTCTTCTTATTTCATCTTGTTGTTTTCTTAATGCTTCAGCGTCAAATTCACCTAGAGATTCTTGCAATAGTTTTTGTCGTTCCTGTGCAACAGTTCCTAGTCTACCTTGCTCTGCTAATTGTTTCTCTTCAGTGGTTCCATAGAGATTACCAACATCTTTTTGTTGAGTCATAGAGAAATCTTGAAGATCCCTAGTTGTTCCTGGAGTAGCCTGTAGAAGTAATTGATCGAAGTTTTTCTCACCAACAGAATAATCGCTTGTGGGTCTAGTGAAGGTTCTTCCGAGCAAATCATATCTTCCTGACTCAGTTCCAGCTAAGTTAGTTAAAGCATTTAAGCGATCAACTTCATTTTGTCGTTCTTGAATAGTTTGCTCAGGAGCATTTACTTCTCCTGTGTATATATTTCTGAATGTTTCAAATTCTGGTTGAACGTCAGCAATTTGTTGTGCTCCACCAACTTGACCTACTTGTTGAGCATATCCAGTGGCTTTATCTAATGTCTGTTGAGTTTGCCCTGCTTGCTTTTGAAATTGTTGTTGACTTTGTTGAATTCCTTCTCTAACATTTTGAGCTTCCCGTCCAATATTCTCTTTAATACCTTCACCAAGTTGAGTCGCGCCTGGTTTATTTGCATCAATATATTTTTGGATGTTAGTGAATTTCTCTGTACTACGTTGCTTAGATGATGGAGAAGAAGATTGACCACCCGATTGACCACCAGAAGCTCCTTGAGGCGAAGCAATAGGCATAGCTGGCTGTTGACCAAGCTGTATTTCATCCTCATTTTTCCCTTTGAATGTGAGATCTTGATAAACCATTAATATTCCTCATAATCAGTTGTTAAAACGAAAATAGTAACTTTCTTGTTCGCTTTGAAGCTCAAGCGATTTTCCAGTGGAGGAATCCTCCACACGAGAGAAAGAATCAATCTCCGATAATTTCAACAGTTAAAGTAAAAGTGATTCCTGTCGGTAGTCCCGTTACATTATTAACCCTAACTGTATTATTAGTGAGTCGCTGGAAACTAATAAATGGGGCACCCGAAATAATCGTATCACTATCTGAAGAAACTGCAATAATATTACATCCTTTGAAATTAACTACTCCCGGCTGAAGTATTAAACTGTCCACAGGACGACCAGCCGAATCTACTTCTAAAGTAATAGTATGTAATCTTCTATTTAAATTCTCAAAAGTAATACGTTTATTATTAAACGCATCAATGACTTCTTCGGCGAAGCTATTGAACGCATAACCAATTCTATCTACAACACCACGAAATTCTTGAGGAAAATCGGTCTTTTCTAAACGTCTTAGTCCTTGTAATCTAGCCATTAATTCCTCCGATTAGAATCATTTTCCTAACATCTTTCTTATTTGTTCAAATCTATCTCTGGTTCCTACAGCACCATATCCAACATCAGGACGAAGTTTTCTCATAGGAGAAGCTACATCTGGAGTATTTGTCATAATCGATGCGTCCACAGCGCCCAAAGGGGTAGAATCCTTTAATTTGTTCACGGTTTCGGCAAGTTCAGGAGATGATTCTGCTATAGCTTCAAAACGCTTAGGATCAGCTTTAAAGAGATTTTTAAGTCTAGTTACACTATCACTATTGGCTACTGCCTTTAACGCTGGAGCGGCTCTTTTACCGAGTTTTACGGCTGGTCCTATTCCAATGGCGTTTACTGGATCGGCAAATACTTCAAGTCCAGCTACGCCAAGTGCTTTACCCGCATTTACAAGAGATGAATCCTCCGGCAAATTCATTCGATCTGCGATATTCTGAACAATTGCTCTAGATGATTCTTCACTGTCTTCTATGTTACCTTTAACTCCCATTTGCTCGGCAACAGTATTAAGCATTCTTCTTTGTGGAACTCCTAGAGAATGTAAGACTTTTCCTATTGTTGATGGACTATCATCTACAAGTTTTAATTGTTTTCCTGTTTCAGGATTAACCATTTTAATTTTTTCTTCAAATGGCTTATCGGTTCTTCCCCTCTGCCCTCTTTTATGAACAACGTCATAACCTGATTGTTTCAAAGCGTCCAAATGATCAAATGCGAGTTCTCGTTTATTTTCAATTTCTTTAACTAATTCTGGAGCTTTTGATGGATCTCTGATTATTCGGTCAGACATTAAATCCTCAAATTTATCACTCTGAGGTATTTTCTTTTGTAGATCGCGAGCCTCTTTATTAAAATATTTGAATTTATTAAAAAAGTTTTGAGCCATCTCAGGATTGTCTTTTAGGTATTTCGTTAACTCTTCTATTCTTTTAGGATTAGCGGCTTCAGCCTCGCTATTTCCGCCCAATGTAGCAGCACCAATTCCTGCACCAAGAACGCCAGCTCTACTTGCTAAGATTAAATCGCTATCTTTAAATCTAGGATCGAATGCTGCGTTTGTTGATCTAATTTGATTAGGTTCAAATACCGCATTAATATCATCAACTATACCACTTTGTTGAGTTCGTTTTATATTGCTTGAGTCTATTGCATTTTTAAATACAACCGAATCATTACCTGCATCTTTACCTTTAATCATTTGATCATAAAAACTAGTTTCACGATACGGATCACCTTTGTAATCAACTTCCAAAGGATTACTCGATCTAAGTCGAACGGGTAAAATCTTAGCATTATCCTCGTATGGATATTCATTTAATTTTTTATATTCTTTACGTAAATTTTTTAATATTTCAGCTTCTTCTGCAAATTTCTTAGAATCCGGGTCACGAAATAAATCAGCAAATACATCGTCCGATTCTTTAGTCTTACCTCTTAATGGTTTTCTATTTTTATAAATAGAATCAAGTTTTCTACTTTGAGCATCAATTTGTTTTTCTAAATTATTAACAACCGAATCAATATTTGAACTTTCAATTGATTTAGATAATTTATCTTGGATGTATGAATTTGCTGTGTCAGGATTCTTACCAAAAAAGAATCCCTCCCCTGCGGATGGAGCTTTAGTTGCATCACCTAAATTTGACTTTGAAAATTTATCAAAATCTTTAGTTGTACCATGATAAAAGGTTTCATCACCAAACCCCATATCCTTAGCACGTTGGCTTTGACTTCCGTAAACATCGTCAAGGGCTTTAAGATATTCTTCTCTCTCTTTCCCTTTTAATGCTACAGCCTTTTCGGGAGTATCTATCTTCTTTAGCAAATTAGCGGATGGATGTTCCATATACACAACATCGGGCGCACCTTTTGTCCAATTAGGTTCTCTTTTGACTTGTTTAAATCCGTATTTAGAATATAGATCAGGAAGACCTTTTGATTCAGTCGGAAGTTTATCAAACGCATCAAGTTTTGTTCCACCTTCAGATAACGCAGTACGCATTATATTATCGAGTCTACCGCCCCCACGTTCTGTACTAAACGCACTAACGATATCTCCATCAGGCTTAATTGCAAATCCACTTTTTCCATCAGGGGATAGAAATGTTTTCATTTGAGCGTATTCTTCTGGAGAATATAAATGAGTATAATCTTCTACTCTTTTATCTGCGCCTCTAGCTTTAGCTAATGCTGAATGAAAATCATCAGGCTTAGTAATACCATGAGAAACAGTTTTTTTTGCTACATCGGTATTCTTTAATAATTTTTGTAGTTTACTAAACTTACTCACAACTACTTAACTCCATTATCGGTATGCTCTAGTGCTTAATACTCTAGGATTAAAGCTTATTCCAAATATAGAATATTTCTCTCTTGCATTTACGTGTTGAAACCTAGGACGCAAGAATCTACATCTTTGCTTCTCTCTTGGAACATATGTACGCATCGGAACTTGTGTTCCTTCTCCGCCCCAAGTCTGTTCGCCCCAAGTGAAGTTCCCCCAGTTACCATCTCCGTCCATTTGAAAATCTACAAATTCATAGTTCGTACTAAGATCACTATTATATCCAGCTTTAGCACTAGTAAATACAGTGTCTTCAAAAATGAATGTTCCTTCGCTTATTTGTTTAAGAGAAGATGGATCGCCAAAGTCTTGAGGAGCATAGATTATATCAGTGGAGATTCCAATGAAATGAAGCATATCTCCTACAATAAACGGAGGCATAATGGCGATAACGACATCATTTGTATTATTTATTACTTTAATAATTCTTCCTTCGACATCATATGAACCCACACTCTTTCTGTAGTCAGACATGTGTACTCCATCATCAGTATTTAATTCATCGATGATAACATTAAATTCTTCTTGAATAACAACAGGGTCAGTAGTTCCTGAAAAACTATATGTATTCTGTGTGTGGCTATTAGCATTTAATTTATTCACAAGTAACTGCATATGGTTTGTAAGATTACTACCTATGACCATTCCACATGTGGAATAAAAATCAGGTTCATCAAGCCCAATATCAAGATCTAGTTTAAGAAGTAATCGATTGAATGTTGAGATAGTGACATATTGTCTTTGACTCAAAACATCGCCAATTCTAATCCCAAGATTACTATTAAGTGTTATAGTGGTTTCATCTATTCCATCATTATTTAAGAATCTATCAGTTTGGTAATCAGCATAGTCAGTTCGATCAAGATTTTTTCTTTCTTCTTGAATAACATTAGTCGCTGACCCTAGATACATGCGATCATTTAAAGGATTAACAATTCCACTTGTATTAATCTTCTCCCATTCAGTCCAACTTTGAGTAAATGAGTTAAATCTTAAACATACAGTAGCGATTACGTCTCCTCTATCGTATGGAACCCATAGATGATAAGCTCTATCTGTTTCATAACTAACACCAAAAGATACTTTCTTGAAATAAGGATTTTGATATATAATCTTTTGAATTTTATCTTCAATTGAACGAGAGATTACGCCACTTCCAGTATCTTCAATTCTAGCGACCCCTTGGGTAGTGAGGGCATATATTTGGTTATTTAATACTACAGCACTGTCTGGAGCCAACAAAGATATACTAGCGTCAAACAATGTGACAGTCCAAATAGGAGCCATAGAACCTGTTAAACGGTAGATTCCTTCTTCTTTTAAAATGAAAAGACTATCGCGTAAAGCTAGTATTCTTAAAATAGCTTTATCTTTTGGTCCAATATCAATATAGTTTACGATAGGAACTGCTTCTGGTTGTTGATATTTAGAATAATATATTCTGTTGGGTCTTACTTCATTAAAACTTGACACACTTCCAACTACTAACCCATATTGAAGATTACCTGAAAGAGTCGTCTCTATTTCTATATCAAAAGTATTAGTCGTTACATTACTAATAGAATAAACTCCATTTATCGATGGAGTAGTTGTCGAATTGAATACTACAATTCTAGTTCCAGATAATAATCCATGTGATGCTGATGTAATTGTTGTATATTTTTCATTGGGAGGAATATTCGGCGCAGCACTAGCATTAGAAAGAGTTGTTAATGATGGGTTAAATGAATCTGCGGTGATTGAATCATTTGCATATACAAAAAACTGAGGATTAGATACATGTCTTGTTACTAATTGTATTTGGCCTGGAAGATCAGTTGGGCCTGATGTATAATAAGCATAAACGCTTTCATCTGGATTCTGATTTATAACTCTAACAAGAGATCGAGCAGTTTCATCGATTCTTTGTGCTGGGGTTGGAGCAAGAGATAGGCCGACTTGTTTTAATGGTATGTCTTCTCCTGTGCCACTAGTAGTATTAATATATGTAACATTCCACGGATTAACGGCTGAATCTACTGCGGGATCAGTTTCTCCTGAATTATAATAATTAATTTCAACTGCACCAGGTGTATCATGAAATGCGGCATAATCTGTTGTAGCCGTGAGAGCGTCAGCTAATCGACCCCCAATGTCAATCGCGGTTCCAATAGTTAAAACCTCTGAAGTTCTACTTACAACAAAATCCTTATGTATATCATGAATAATACTGTTGATAGTAATTTCAGCTTGTTCTGCTACTTGTTCCGCTGTAGCTAGGGTTGGAATATTAATCTCATAACCTATTTTTCCTTCTAAGTCTGGACCTACTGGTTTTGGTGTAGAACCTGATACATTAGCCCATAAAAAATATTGACGTTCATCTCCATCAGAATTAATAAAGAAATATCCACCATCATTAATTTCTGATAAAGCATCAAAAGTTATTTCAGTTACTTGATTCAATCCCTTATTAGCAGTTTGTTCTGTTGTAATAGAAAATGCTCCACCAGAAAATGAATTACTTACACTATCAGAGGAATCGGTTGTTTCAGAAAAACTAAGATCGACTCTTACAGGTAAATGATCATCTCGGTCTACCCCAACATCAGGAATACCTTCTCCCGTTTTATCAGCCCATACATAATATTTTCTAATATTATTAGATGACGATATGAGAAAATACCCTCCATCATTAATATTATCAATTGTGTTAAATATTACAACAGTGAAAGATCTCGTTCCTACAAATGTATATGTATTAGCGTCAATTCCATTTGTAATAGTAACATTACTACTCCCACTAACTAATTGATCAACCGATAAAAAAGATAAATCCAGAGATTGAGATGTAGTTGTATTAGCATAGAAAATGCTACCCTGAAACATTGCGACATCTTTAGCTATTGGAGGAGCGGTATTTGCCTGAAGTATTCCTTCACCACTATTTAAGTTTGTATATAGGTATGCCCCGTTAGCTCTAAAACTATCAGGAGTTACATCAGTTAATGCGACAACTCTATCAGTTAATTCGCTTGTTGTTGGATAGTCTTCAATGACTAATTGCATTTCATCGCCAGGATCGATGTCATCTAAAGAAGGAAGAATTCCCTTTTCTTTAACTGCGGTTCTGTATATTTGATAGTAGTGAATTGTATCACTCGATGGTATTTCTTCTGGAATCGCAAACTCAATATCTACTACGGCTGAAAACGTAGTTGGATTTGTTACAACTATGTTAGATGATGGAGGACCTAGTATTAAATTCTCATTGTTATCCTTATATGCCCATACGACTCTGTAAGCGACCTTCGACTGAGGAAGTAGAAACCCTGGAGTAGAGTAATTAGGAATAGCACTTACGTCTAACGCTTCTACACCCCCAGCATCAACAATATAGTCATTAGCATTTGTGAATTGATCCGCATTTGTGGCTGAAATCTTCTTTATTCCAGTATTTGTTGTAAAATAGAAATTACCATTAGCCTCAAGACCCTTAATCCTAAGTCCTTCTTCTAATTCACCATATGTTCCGTCGAAATCAGTAAATGTACCAATTCCATTATCAAATGATAATTTATCTGTATAGTGAGCTAGTATGCGATTTTTATATGTTAATAGTTGTTTAGCGTAATTATTTACGGTAATTCCAACTTCACCGTATTGCTTAAATCCTCTTCTGGATTCAATTACTCCATCTCTATCGATAACAGTGTTAGACGCTTTTAATAGTGCCCCTTGAGGAACCGCATCTAGATCATTTGTGAATGTATGAAGACCTGAAGCCTTTAACATAACTGACATTAGTAACCCTCTTCTGGAAGTTCAAAATAATAGTTTTCGTCATCGCCTAGATCTGGCTCAGCGAAAATCATATCAATGCCTCGGTCGCTTAAATACTTATCAATAGCCCTAACATTTGCCCCCCTAAGATGGAGTCCATTTAAATTCTCTTGTAACCCTTGATAGATTTCAGCATCATCGTAATTATCCAATCCAGACAACACATTAGCTGTATGGATATCCATATCTTTTCTATTAGATTTTTGTTTTTGAGCTACGGATTTCTCCCATGCCTTATTCATTTTTTCTCTAGTTTCAATCGGAAGGAGTTCTTCAATTGGTGGCAATTCTTTCGGAGGAAGCGATTCTGCTGGTGGAATCGATTCTTTCGGAGGAAACGATTCTGCTGGTGGAATCGACTTTAATCTAATGTGTCTAGGTGAATTAGGGTCAGCTAAAGAGAACATCGGTTTATCCACTTCAACAACCTCTCGCTTCTTCCTACGATCCATTTCTTGTTGGGCTTTTAATTTTGCTAGTTCTCTTAAATCGTCCAAGAATTTCTCCGTTCTATTAACGTCCTCTAATTATGTATCTTCGACTGAGAAGACCATTTCTTAGAATACCATTCTTGTTCTTTACTTTTTTAGGAGCATCTTCTACTCTATTATCTACAACATTTTGAAGCTTACCTTCAAACTCTTGGAGTTTTACATTAGCATTACTTAATCCTTGAGCATCGCCGATTGCTTCTAAACATCGAGCAGCCACTCTGTGGGCAAGAACTACGTGAAGGTCTGTTGGTACTTGAGGAACCTTCGTTTCTTGGGCAAACGCTAAATGATCGCCAATCTCTAGTTCATCGGGAATAGATTCTGGATTAAATGTTACTGTTTTTTGGATACTGTTAATAGAAAGAGCTTGCATATCAATAGCTTTATGAACGTGAGGAGATTCATTTTGGATAATGTCATATTTAGTCTTAATGTCAAACTTCTTAGGAAGACCCGTAAGACTAATTATTCCATTTTCTCGATCAATAGCAGAAACTACGCCCACCTCATCATCCATAACAAGATCATTAGCTCTTATATAGAATACAAATACGAGTTTTCCGCTAGTTGGACCTGTTGCCGCTGGTTCTAATACGATTTTATTACTCTTCACCCTGAATGCATGAAAGTAATTCGTGCTATACGGAAAGTTGTATTGACTACGATCATCTTCACTAATCCTAGTTAACTCGTAAATGTTATTATTGGTGTCCTTATAATAAACATTTCTAAGCTTATTTCCTGTAGCTCTATATGGAATAGTATATGCACTTTTATTTTCTTCAAGCGATACTTCAGTTTCCCAAAGGAAATAATCTTCATGTAATAATAATACTGAAGGCATTACACCTAAATGCATTTCTTCATTAGCAAACGCAATGAAGTCATCATTTGTGAATGTGTTTTGACTAGTAGGGATTTGCGCTCTACGTTTAGCACTTTCTATAATTTTCTTAGTTGTTAAAGCTTTCGACATATTCTTTCCTTAAGGTTTGCTTATTTCTTTATAATCGTACTATTAGTACGGATTCAATAGGAAAAATCAAACTTAGATAGAATCTTCGTCTTCCTCTTCTTCGAGCATTAACTCTTCAAGATCCAAATCATCAATGTCAAGATCATCGTCATCTTTCATTCTAGCCATAGCCTCAAGGCTTTCTGGTTTAGCGACGATCTCTTCGGCCATTTCTAATCCTTCTTCAAGTCCTTCTTTGTCTGGAGCCATTACGCTCACCTTTTGAAGCCCTTCTTCTTCAGGTGAAGTCAATTCGTCCACGTCATGACCTTCATCCATCATAAGCTCCGCCATTTTAGCCGACAGCTCTTCTAACAATTTTAATTTAGCTTTTTTTGCTAAAGGGTTTTTACTATCCAACATATTACTCCTCCAATTAGGATAATTAGTCCTAACTTTACTTGTTTGCTTCTTCCTTTATCAGGAAAAATTGTTTTATCTATCTTATTATTTATATACTTATAATCTTCTTTTAAATCGTCAATAGCAACAAAGATGCTTTCTTCTAGGTCTACTAAATCCTTTTTTGATACTTTAGAATTATTTACAAAGTTAATTCGCCTAACTTCATTTTCAACATATTCTTTAAGCTTTTCAATTTCAGAATTTTTATTCGACATTAGTAGTCTGTTCCAGGTTTCATGATATTTCGCATGATTTTCATCCATCTAGGATCTTTACTCATGTCACGCTTTTCAAATTTCTTCTGAACATCACGCTTTGCTTCTTGTTGCTTGCGAAGTTGTTTTCTTCTTAGTCTTTCTTCTTCTGTTTCAGGAGTAGCCAAATGTCCACCTGTTATACCTTTAAAAAAATTATCCATAATTACTCCTTTTATGCGCTAGTGATGGTTTCCCAAGTTGTTCCATTGAAAAATTTTATTTTCTTATCTGTAGTGTTGTAATAGCAATCCGCTTCTTCTGGATTAGAGGGATCGGTTGCTGATTGAGGAAGATTCATTAAAAAAGATTGTAGTTTTATTTTTCCTCTGTTGCCAGTACCAGTAGGAACGCCTGTTCTAAAGATTATATCACCACTAGCATCATTTTCAGTATTAGCGGTTTCAAAGTTAATTGATTGACCAGCATTTCTATGAAATAGATAAAAGGGTCTGGAAGTCGTATTAAGCGACATAATAGCGTTAAACATCGCCCCACCAGAAGGTGGGCGATCTGGATTAGACGTTCCCTCTGATCCAGCATCTGGTTTTAATACCAAATCACCATTACCAAAGTCAATATATCCTGAGCTCCGCATAAATAAACGGTACAACGCATTATTCGTCGATCCTAAAGATATGACGGGATTACCAAATACTAAATCCTCCTCTATGGCAGTTTTAAATATAGATCCCTCTTCTTCTAATCTAGTTTTAATTAAACGAGTGGATACGTCTGGAACATGGATAGTTGCGGTAGTTTCTGTAGGAACTTCAGATGCGTCAAATTTAATTTGTTTTGTTGGATCAATTTCATTATATACTTCAAATTCTGCATCTGAAAAACTACTTCCTCCCGCAGAATTAATTGTAATATCATTGTCGTCAACATCTAGAGTAATATTATCTCCAGCGACAATATTAACTTCTCCTGTCAAATCGTTTAAGGATTCAACTCCTCCGCCTCCACCTCCTCCTGATATACGAAGACTATTACTTTCTTCATCATAGACAGCTTTAATGATTTGAGGCATATCAAGTTTACTTGACATATGTAACTCCTATTCTTACGTAAACTTTGTTCAATTTACTTGACATAAATTCTCCTAGCGGGCTTTCTTATTCTTCTTCTGGAGTAATCTCGCTTACTCTTATTGTTTGCGTTTCTTCATTATAAATAGCTTTAAATATTTGTTCCATATCGAGTAGGCTAGTCTGCGTCGCTCCGCTCGACTCGACGGTTGTAACATTCAAGGAAGATTCTTCCTCATTGAATATTTTCTGAATGATTTGTTTCTGTGACAGCTTAGTCATATTCTTCCCAGGATTCTTTTCATTGACGATGCAATCATTAGAAAGCGAACGATAGTGAGCGATCTAAATGTGAACGAAGTGAGCATTTAGAAGTTTCCTTCGACTGTGTTGTTGAGTTCTGTTAGTGTGACTTGTGATTGCGACGCTGTGCCGCTTCCGTATAATGTCCCACTCGTTGTGACCGCCGCATCAAATGTTAATGTCGTTGTTGTTGCCGTAAAGAAAGCGACAGAGTTATACATACCTCCATCATTAGATGACCCTCTGGCCATCCACTCGCCTCTGTGAACGCCATCGTGCATTGATTTAACAACTAAGCCCCCTGTAGTCTGACCGTTGAAGTTCATATCAACCCTATACCGCTTCCCAACAATTAAATTAGTCATCCTAAGCGAAGCAATATCAGTCGTACTACTCGTAATATTACTCGCCAAATACTTAGTAGTTGATCGGTTGATTGCTAGTAGGGTGTTTGAGTCGAGTTGTTTTACTACCGAAAATATAGTTTGGGTGTTCGAGCTTGATGCGGTATTCGCGCTACTGAACCTAATATCTATTGTCTGACCCTTTTCCACAAAGACAAGATCGCTGACTTCTTTTTGAACAGCGCTCGCATTGTTGCCCGACCGCTTCTTTTCTACTCCGTTGACAAAGATCATAGGAACGTCCCCCGAATTGGACGTCGTTCCGACCGAACCCACGACGCTATAATAACCAGTAGTCGGCGCAGTAAACTGACCCGAAGACGCATTCATTGACCCCGTTGAATCATAATCAATAGTCCAAGCTGTTATGGGACCAGACGTACTCGCAGGAATACTCCCTCCATTTTTATAAGCTCTAAACACCACAGGCAAATTCTGCAACATCTGCCCTTGAGTCTTTACTCCGCTCGTCCAGCCGACTATGGGGACTTTGACGTTAATTATCACTGAGTCACCACTACCAAAAGTTATTGGTGCTGTATTATTTATTCCAGAATATGCAGGAATGTTAGTTAGTGCTGCCGTTGATTCAAATGCCACTTGAAACTGATTAGGGTTATTTAAGTATTTAGCTTTAGCAACATAGCCACGAACGCCCGCGTCTCTAATCTCACCGTCACTGATAAAAATACCAACGTCATCATGCCTATATACAAGTGATTCATTTATTTTTAATCCATTAGGTAGATTTATATTTAACGATGCAGCATTTGGTGCCCCCGTCAGAGAGACTTTCACACTCAAAAAAGCAAATTCCCCTTGGACAGCCATCATCGCCGAGTAAGTAGTATTGCTAGTCCAACTGCCTGTTACAGTAACAGGCTGCATATCACTCATAAACGGAATGAAGGATTCCTTCAATTCACCAACAATCACATCTCCAAAATAAAACGCCCAACCTAAAGCATTCGTTGTTGCACAGTGAAGAATAAGTCTATAATTTAATGAATCGGTTGAAGAGAAATTGGATGTAAATGTTCCACTTCCATCAAGATAATTAATAGCTGGAGTGATAAGACTGCTATTATCAATGTCATAAATAAATACTTTTATGTCGCTATCTTCACCATAATTAAAATTTAATCCCTTCTCATATTTGAAACTAATAGTAAGAGGTGAATATTTTAATGCATTATCAATAGCGAAATCTGTACTGACTCCTTCACCTTGTGTATTAGTCGCACTGTGTTCAATTTTAAATGAAGATTTACCTACGATTTTTGAGGTGTCGTCTCTAACCAAGTCGAGGGCTCCTGATGGAGTTCCTCCTGTACCTGTAGTGGGAGTAGCAGATGATCCATTATTATATATCCCCCATCCTGAAAGATCGATTAGGGCATTAGGATTTGTTATATATCCGCCCTTATCTTCAGACAAGAGAGTCCAGTTCCCACCTAAGTATTGATACATTCCTTCAGGAACACCGGATTCTGCTGTGACTGAAACAAATTCTCCATCCTTAGGATTACTAGGGAAATCAGTTAGTCTTGGTAGCGTTGTTGATGTGAATGTAGGTCTTTTACCGCTAGTTACGCTCATTTATTCCTCTATTTTATTCTATAATGAACCAATTAGTTCCATCGCTTACTAAAGTTACACTTGCAAATGGTGAATCAATTATCAATCCTGACACAGAATCAATGTTTCCTCCCGTAACAATAATATTGTTAATATCACTCGTACCCGCTGAATCTTTTAGGATAACAAATTCCCCACTTGTTGGTGACGGAGGTAGAGTTACTGTGACAGTATTCGATGTAGAATCAATTAAATAAGTATTACCGCTTGCTGCATTAAAATTAGAACTCTCACTTTCTATTACATACGGAGATGTCGGAGTGGGACTTCCTCCTGTTATTTGAAATTCGGTTCCTGCGTCATTTTTATAATATAAGTTTGAATCAGTTTTTACGTAAATTGTGCTATGATTTGCGGCAGGAGTTGGAGGTATTACTGTGACTTCAGGTAATTGGAGTGAGTCATTAATTCTAATAAACTTACCGTTAAAATATGATCCGCCATATATAAGAGGACTGTTAGTAGCCTGTTGACCAGAGTTAATATATAAAGTTCCGACATCATTGACTGGGGTTGACCCTGGTGGTCCGGCATTAGATCCAATACATACTACTCCGTTGACATTAACTAACGCTTCCGGAAAATTGCTTCCGGCATTGTGTCCGATTAAGACGGCCCCTGCTCCCACCTTCGTGGACGTAGTTCCTCCACTGGCATTTCCAATTATAACATTTTGGTCAGATGAACTTGATACTCTACCTGAATTCGCGCCAATTAGAATATTATTCGATCCAGTTGTTATGTCATGTCCGGCATTATATCCTATTGCTATATTACTCGAGGCTGAAGTTAAACTTCCCAACGCCATATTACCTATTGCAATATTATTCGCGCTATACGTATAGATAGATCCAAGAGAACCATGTCCAAGTCCTAAATTATTCATAGAGGTCGTGGACAAAAAGTCTAATGATCCACTGTCATACCCAATGAACAAATTAAGCGCATCATATGTACTTACTCCATAACTAGAGTCATGTATAAATCGTTTAGTTATTGCCGGAGTTAAACTGTTAATTGTTCTATATATAACATCGTCATCTTCACTAAGAGTACTATTCTCAACCCCATCCCCGGTACTGTTAAATTTAGGAATGAAGTCCGGAGTTCCCGATACACTTCCCCCGCCAGTAACGGTAACCTTAGCGACACCTCCACCTTCATCTGAAACTACGACACTTCCATCAAAGTCAATTACACTTGCGGCAGAAACAACAGTGCTTCCATCTTCTTGAATTTCTAATGTAGACGTAAGGCTATCAACATAATCTTTATTTGCTGCATCTGTTCCATCAACAGGAGAAGCTACATTTTTAATAAGAGAAGATGTTGCATCAATATGACCCTTTGTCCCGCTACCAGATGGAATTCCTGGTCTAAGAACAATGCTCCCACTGTTCCCATCTTCAGTGTTTCCAGTTTCAATAGAAATATTGTTACTGTTATCAGAGGCGGTCTTATTGAAGGTGTACGTGAAAATTTCTGAGTGCTGACTACTAAGTCTTATTCCAGCATTTGTTGATCCTGATGGAGTGCCGCTATTATTATATACAAGACAGTCAGAGTTAAATAAATAGAACCCCCTTGAGTATACCCGTTGCCATGCAGCACTATCAGTTCCGATTGAAAGTGTATCATCAGATGCAACTAACAAATCTTGATTAATCGCAGTAGGACTATCCAGATTAGAAAGAGTTTTATTTGCTCCACCAGCAACGATACTATCGTCAACATATTTTTTATTTGCAGCGTCGCTGTCTGCTACAGGAGCCGCAACATTTGACACCAAGGATGAATCAACGTCGATTACACCCTTAGCTCCATTTGCGGAAGAACCTGTGGATAGAAGAATCTTTCCGCTGTCGCCATTAACGGTGTTGCCTGTTTGAATGTTTATTTCACCTGAATCACCGTCTACAGCATTACCAGTTCCAATGCTTAGTGAATTAGATGTATTGCTTCCGCCTGTAACATTTGACGTGTATATATATCCATCTTGTCCGAATTTAATATTTAACGGTGTAGGATTAGAGATTGGATACGTTGACGTACTATTAATTTCAATTCCAGCACCCGTACCACTTGATGGATCATAAAACAATCCTTGTCTTGCATAGAGTTTAGCCCATTGCTGAATACTAGCAACTCCCCCTAGATTCTTTGTTGCATCGGCGGGTACTAAATCATCACTTATAGAAGTATTTTCAATATTGGACAAATTCTTGTTTGCCGCATTATTAGCCGTATTTACTACATCATTAATTTGAGTCTGAATAGGGGAAGTTACCCCATCTAGGTATCCAAATTCGGTATTATCGACTGATCCTGCTGCAATCTTTTCAGCATTAATCGCCGCTGCATCCTTAATATTAGCATCAGCTAAATTACTGATTGTATTAGAATCAGCATCAATTGTTTTATTTTCTAATGTTTGAACCTGATCATTAGTTATGACGATTCTGTCGACACCATCTAGATGCGTCCCAAGCTCCTTATTCGTACTATTATGAAAAAGACTACCCTCTACCTGTTCTGAAGGATTAGACGCGTTAGGGCGTAATACAATGCCTTTTAGAAACCTTTTAAACGAAGCTATTGCCATTAATTATCCTATATAATATCGAGAGTTTTTGCTCTAAATGTGATTATTCCAGCATACCCAGTACCGAGCATCTCATCTGTAGTATATTGGACTTGACCGCCATTGGTTACATCAAATATGATTCCACCGTCTTCGCTAGATTCTTGAGCTAAAGAAAATACTCCGCTGGATGGTATGTAACTAACGAATAATTCACCGTATTCGACTTTTTCGTCATCTGAGGTAATTCTATATACATTGTAGGTTATTGTAGCCGAACGAACTTTTCCAGGATCAAATATCAATCCAGCTATAGACGCGGCTGTAGGTTGACCATTTTGGATATTAGCTGTACTTTGAAGTATATCATTTGGGCCTTTTAAGTCGTTTAAAACGATTGTTACTTCTTCAGCCCAAGCCGTAGCATCCTCACCCCAGCCTTTGGGTTCCCCTGCGGTAGGATAGTTAAAAATGGAGTTATTTACATTTAAAGCGACAGACATTATAATTCCTTGTGAATAAAGAAAGAATCTATATAATCAGTTGTTAAAACGAAAATTACCATTTTCTTGTTCGCCTTGACGCTCAAGCGATTCTTCCAGCAGAGTCGATTCTTCCAATGGGTGTGGAGTAATCCTTGACAAAAGACTCTTCCTTGTGTTATAATCGCCTTATTGATAATCGACCTAAATATTATCTACATGATATAGATCACCCTCGTTTATTAATGGAAATTGATAATACATGGTATGAATATACTTGGATATCTGGATTTAGACACATACATACGGTTCCAACGATTCAAGTACGTCCAATATCAGGATCTTTTTTTGATCATTTTTACGAACCTATAATTTCTAAGGTAAATAGAATCTATTGTTTTAGTCAAATACTAGACGAAGAATTAAATATCGATATGATAAATCGTAGTATAAAGGATAAAATATGACTCCTGAGTTTTATATAAATAAACACCGCGTTGAGGATAGAGGTTGGTCGCGATTAATAGTGAAATATAATGGAGTATCATATCTTACGGGTATGAATGTTTTGTCCAATCACCCTGCTTGGTTATTATCGATATACGATGAATCAATCCCGTATCATTGGGCTAAAGATTTAATTCTCATGCCTAAAAATTATTACGGGGGGTCTGAACTGGGTCACAGCGCATTTGCTGCAAACTTGATAAAAGCTATTAAAAAACATTATCTATATTGTCGGATATTAGGAGAGGAATTTACAATGGATAAGTTTATTTCTTAACAAACTGTATATGCCAATGATCACCTAGACCAATATCATGTCTTAATGCTGTAAATTTATAATAATTAGTTGGATTATACTTATCATTTAAGTAGTCTGTGATTTTTGTTATTTCTAGTGGAGTAAATGTACTTGTTCTTAGATCTACAGCGTGAAAAAATTGATGTGGAGATTTAAACGGTTTTTTCTTATATTTAGGATCGTTTTTGTAAATAGAGTCTTGTTCTTTTTGTGTTCGGAATAATCCAGTTATCGTTATAGTTTTATTATATGTCTTTTTGACATGAATCGATAAATCTAAAAGTAAATCGTATAAATCATTGTTTTTATTTATCAATTCAGCAAATTCGTTTTCAATTCGTTTAGTCTTAAATGATATGAATATAGGCTTGACACGAGGAGTCTTTTGTGTTAAGATGAGCGTATCTAGGATGGTTTTTAGTATAGTTTTTAACATAAATACAGTTGTTAATTCGCTTTGAAGCTCATTAACAGAAAAATACTTATGTATTTTTCGTGGTTGTTAAAACGATTCTTCCAGTGGAGGAATCTTTCCAGTGGAGGAATCGAGGATTGAGTGATGATAACCATTGAATCCATAAATGATATGAAATTCTGTATTCTTAATCCAGAATACCGAGGATTTAAGGTTAATCTGTATGCGATGGTCGGCGGTAACATTTTTCATGTTGCACGTGATTTAACTCTAATTGTGGCGAATTTACATCATTCGTACTTTACCCCTACCACATTAACTGGATATATTAATATTGGAATCGGAGATCCATATTCTTACTCTAATGTTAAATTAGCTAAAAAGCTTTTAATATATCAAACCTATAGGTCGATCTTGAATGTATAAATTAATATTGAAAGAATCTTCGGAGGGTTAATTGTATAAAGTAGAAAGAGTGGATAGAATTGAATCTATGAATGGATTTACGTTTCATGTTGAAAAGGGAACTATGCCAGAAGAACTAACTACTCTGTACGCCGAAAAGGAAGGTCGATACTATAGAGTAGACGAGTCTTTAAATTTATATTTTATCTATGCTAGCGAAAATGCGTTTATTCCTATTACACTGATAGAGTATATTAATAAAGGATATTGTGATCAGACACAAGCGAAAAGATTACTAATGCGTGAAGCATATGAATTAATCTTGGAGGAGACGATTGAAAATAATTATTGATACCGAATATTATTATGACGGATCATACAATTTCTACAAGAAAAAGGAAAACAAAACATATATTTGGCTTTTAGGTAAAAGCATTTGGATATCTCACAAAATTAATCTCACTGATCATCCGAATATGCGTAAAATTAATCCCCGTGAAATCATAAAATATACAGACGGTCTAGTGGTCGGACTATGGATAGATAAATTAGTTAGAACAGTTATGTTAGAGCTAATGTATGACACGATTCTTTCAGTCGATTCGGAGGAATCTATCGAAAGGAAGAATCCTTGACTAGATATTTTTATGACGGAAGGGTCAGTTTCTACAGGGTGCGGGAGGGACTAGTTCATATTTGGCATATAACTGAATCCGAATGGAGTTTTTGTGGTCCAGATGTAACATTCTCGGGATTAGAATTTTGTACTGAAATTAATCCGCTAAAAATAAAAGAATACTCAGATTGCATCAAGGGATTTAGAGGTAGCAAACACATGCTTGAATGTTCAATTATAAACGAAAGAATGTATGAAAAGATTCTACGTGATGTATAATAAAAAAAAGGGAAGGATTTCTCCCTCCCTTTCGACATAAACAATGCGATTAGTTAGCGTTGTTGATGTTGTGGATTAAAGTCATTCGACCGATTGCACAGCTAAATAAAGCTTGGTCAGAGATTGCACGAAGTTCATAACCAGCATTATTTTCAAGGTCACGGAAGAACTCATCGCCTCTTCCTGGACGTTTGAATGTCACGTCAGTAGAACCTACGCGGATAAGATCTTTTGGATCAAATACATAAGCGTAGCTTTCTTTCACGTGGATAGAAGGAACGATTTCAATCGCACCAGTTTGTCCGTAGAAACGGATATTTCTAGCACCATTTTCCATTCTTTCTTTGCTGTATGAAGAGTCATACATTCTAAGAGCAGCTTGCTCATTTAATAGATCAGTCCAAGTTCTAGTAGAAACTAGCACTGTAACGTCACCATCAAGACCCTTTTCAACTGAAAGAGCGATTGCTTCTTGAATTTTTTCAAAAGACAAGTTCGCGCTTCCAGCATCATAAGAGTTACCATGCCACAATGAATATTGAGCCGCATCGATATTAAATAAAACACCAGTGTTAGTGATGATTTTATGTAAACCAGCGAACTCATTTCCATAAGCACCTTTGTGATAAATAACATCGTCTGCTATAACAGTAACAGGCACGTTATCTACAGTAAGAGTACGTGTGCTGATATCAACTTTTGTGATATTAGCAGTACCACGTAGAACTCCCGCAGGTGAACGGAATTCAATTGGCATTCTCTCTGCACCAGACCAGATACCAGGAGCCCATTCAGCAGTAGTAATTACTACATCTTGACTTGATACTGAATCTACCACACCGTAACCAGCTTGACCATACAACATAGTGATTTCTAATTTCTTAGTAATCGACTTAAGCATGTTCTGAACTAGATACTTAGTTGCATCCATGAATGCAGCTTTACCAGAAGCTGAACGTGAAGCAGCCATATAACCAAGTGCCGATCTTAAAACCAACGCCGATCCTCTTATCTGAGCATCTTCTGTTTGACCAGAGACGGGCGCTGCAAGTGCGAACGCATCGTCAGATGATTTCGCAAACGTAATCAATTTTGTTAACGTAAAGACTTTTTATTCCTTACTTCAGGGAGTTTCCTCCTTACTATATTTCTCGTAATCTCAAGAACTGTTCAGCATATCTTTTCATCCTATTGCTAGGAGTTGGTGACTCGTGGAGATATTTTATTCTGCTTTAGCAGTTTCAATCTCTATGCGTTGCGCGTGTGAAAACGTTTTACCGTCAACACTTCCGCTCTGATTAGCATAGTGTTTTAAATACAAACACTTTAGCCTTCCAAGTTTTTTCACCAATTTATACACGGCATTATCGTTTACCGTGTTCCATCGCAAGAATTACTGGTTGATGGTAAAGATTCCCCAGATCCGCAGATTGACCTTGAAAGTCAACCATTTGCAAGAATTTAAGACCGTCTGGGATAAGGTCTTTAATTTTGTCGCTATAAACTTCTTTCGTTTCGACTATATCATCTAGTTATTCACTAGGAGTGCGCTGTGCCAATCTACGTTGGTAAATTTCTTCTAAGTATCGGAACTTGTATTTCATGCTTTCAAACTGTAATACAAACTCTCTTATTAACGGCCAGACTTTTAAACTGTCTTCTTGGTTAAATTTCAAATAAGGATATGCTTTATTTCTTTTTTTAACGAAAGTTGTTTTTATACTCAACTCAACATTAAAATTTTCTCGAAACCAATCACAAATTTTCATTTGTTGATCCATATCTTGATCGCATGTAAAAATTCGGATTCTAGATCCATAATTTTTCTTGCTTCCATCCTTTAATATACTAAAAGATGGCTGAACGTAACCGTCGTCCATTAATAACGTAGCTAATGCGAATTCTGGATGTCTGATGTATTTTAAGATCTCTGGTATATTTTTTCGACCATTTCTGTATAGTCGCTTATGCCAAGATCTAAATCTTTTGTCATAGATTGATAATTGTAATGACTTACCTCTATGTCCAGATCTAGTTTTAACTGGTTTATTGAAGGCTTTGGATAGTAGCTCGGCTTTCCATCTCTGATAGTCGGCTTGCTTCATTCCATGATCTATAGTAAAACTTCCACCGAGTTTTCCACTCCAAGTATAAGCACCCATAGATCCGTCGCCTAAAAGTAAACATAATGTTAAACTTCTAACATCTTTCCTACGCATTTTTTTTACCTCATTCACCTTAATCGGTTCTTGATAAAATAGATTGTCTAGTCTGTGAACGTTCCTTTTTCAAGGCTTCGCTGCTGATTGTTCTACTTGTGTAGACTTTCCAGCAATTCACACTCTTTTTCAAAATATTAAGGCGACACCCTAATTATTCTGAAAGGGGTTTACCTTACCTGTTCAAAGATTTAAACAGGCCGTCAAGCGTCCCTTTAAAAGTATTTGCACTAGACATAATGTCCTCCTAAATTAATCAACAGTAAGGTATTCCACTTCAAGTAGGAATGTTAAACTGTTAGTTGCTAAAGATTTATCGCTATCGATATTGATTGCGATATTTTGTTCAGTCGTAACAATGTTTGTCACAACGTTTACGGAACCTGTTGCAGTTTTTTCTGTAAGTGTTGACTTATAGATTTTCTGAACCTTTTCCTTTTCTTCGGGTAGAGCGATAAGCACCGCAAAGATACCAGTAGCATCATTTGGTGCGGTTACTTGACCAGTTAGATCTTCTACAGCGTCAGCTTCATCGGTAAGACCTTGTGTTCTTACATATACTGCACCTGGAACGTCACTTGAAACCTTTTTATCGGCTGGAGTCGCGTCCGCAACAATAGAAAATTCAAAAACTAGTCTCTTCGTTTGAAGCTCATGCTCCATTAAAGATGAATTTTTGCTAAACATATAATATTTCCTTATAATGTTTAATGGGTTAATAAAAAACATTAGAATACTATACTTTCAAAAATAGTTCGGGTATCTGTTCAGCCCTAGGAGGAGGGTATGAAAGAGCCTAGTATTATATCTAGTAATATATAACTAATGACCAAAAAAGAAGGAGATTTCTCCTTCTTCGTTTTCTCGTGTTTACTTTAAGTTCCTAAAAAAATCATTCATTGGAATTTTCTTTCCGTTAGATTCTTTTTCCATAGAAGAACCTAATTCCTTATTTCCAGAAGATTGAACGCTCTTAGCTGTTTGAAGTTTTTTGGCTTCTCTAGCTTTAGCGATTCTCTTCTTTCTTAGTCTTTCTAAATTAGACTTGCCCCAGATATCTTCTAAGATGTCCTCTGACGCTGTATCATACATTTGTTTAAGTTCAGCTTTAATTTGTTTTCTAACCAAAGGAACTACTTCATTTGCCGTAACATCGGTTTTACCATTTAGGATGAAGCTTCTCATCATATCACTAACTCGTTTAATGAAATATGCACTTTTAGGTACATCACTTACTTTATCGATAGCTGAAACAATTTCATCTTCGATTTGTCTGTGATATCTCTCTTCTAATGAAGCAAGTTCGGCTTCTTCTTTTTCCTTCTGAATAGCGTCTAACTTCTTTTTATATTTTTCTAATTCTTGTTGTTGACGTTCAAATTCTTTTT
Organism: uncultured Flavobacterium sp.; assembly: GCA_964409345.1. Taxonomy (GTDB): domain Bacteria; phylum Bacteroidota; class Bacteroidia; order Flavobacteriales; family Flavobacteriaceae; genus Flavobacterium. Next base: position 50,885 of record CAYPCZ010000006.1, read on the forward strand.
GTTCAGGAGACTTCTTACGCTCTTCGATTTCACGTTTAATCCTAGCTTCAGAATATTGCAATGGATCAAATCCTAATTGAGCCAACGCTTCGTCTGGATTTTGTTGAAGCATATCATAAAAGTCTTGAATCGCTTTCTTATATTGAGCTGATTCCTGCATTCTTTTTTGGGCAACTTTAGCTAGTTGTAAACGCTTCGTTAATTCTTCATCATTTGATAAATCGATTTCTTCTTCAAATTCCTGACCATCAACTTTAAGTTTGAATTTCTTCCGCATAGCTTCTTGCTTTGCTTCAACTTCTTTCATTGCATTAGTAATTGAATTTTCTTCTGGGGCTGCGGGTTTTTCAGCGGGAGAATCACTGGACGATTCTACCTCTTCATTGGTAGCTTCGTTTTGTTGATTCTGTTCTGTTCCTTCAGCTTGGATCGCCTCTGGAGATACAGGGGTATTAACTTCTGACATAATATATTCCTTTCCCGAACATTTTGTTCGTTAGATAGATATCGCCCTATTTCTTGGGTGGATATCGTTTATTAAATTGGTCTCTTCGATCCTCAAGTTCTAGCAGAGTTCTTACTGCTTCACTTTTAGGTTCGTAGTATTTTTTAAATTTATTTATATAATCATGATTTTCTATAGATTCAAAACGAGGATCATCGGGGGGAAGATTGTGACCTTGATTCCATGAATACGCCATTTTATTTGGATCATTACCGTATTGGTTTCCTACTTTTTTAGCTAAGGCTTCGGCAATCGCATATTCAGCTTCAGGATATTGCTCTAAGTATGCTTTCTTCTGAGCGGCATTCATTCTTTTAATCGCTTGTTGTCTTGGAATAGGAAGATTAATCTTTTGTGAAGCAATCATTTCATCTACCGTATTAGGCATAAGGCCGTATGAACCAATAGCTCTATGCCCTTGATGTATTCCTTTATTCAATCTTTCATGAGCAAAGTTCTTTCCACCACTTGATTCAATTTTAGAAATAGCTTCTAGAAATTTCTTATAATCCACTATTTTTTTCTCACTTTATCGACAAGTTTACTAAAACGCTTCTTACCCTTATTCTCGCTAATATACTCTTTAGCTTCTTCAGTGGTCATACCATGCTTCTTGGCTAATTTTGGGTTATTAGCCATAGCTTTAAAGAATTTATATTGTTGTTTACTTCTAGCTGGAATAACCGCCTCCATATACAGTTGTTATTTTATTATACCTTGAGATTACCCATTACTTGTTGTTGAATATCTGGATTAGGTAGTAGGTTCGCGTCAACGGTAGGTAAATTTCCTTCCACTTCTGGACCCATCTGAGCTTGCTCATTACCGATAATCTCTTGTGTTGCAGCTTCTCCTTCTACCATTCCTTCGGCTGCGGGATTTACAGGTTGCGGGGCACCCTGTGGAGCTAGGGGCTGTTGGCCTAAAGACATTAATAAATCAGGATCAGATGTTCTAAGAAGCTCAATATGCTCTTGAATGTGAGCTGTCACTCTACTCACCAACTCTGGATCAAATCTTAACTCAGGGTCAGATAGGACGGTAGAATGCTCTTGTATATGTTCCATATGCATATCAGTAACCATAGCGACAACTGGTTCACTTTTAACGAGCTTTTCATTCTCTTCCACAATCAAAAACTGACTTCTAAGAGATTTATCAGTGAAACTACTAAGCCTTCCAGTCTCAATCACCTGAAAGTATTGTTGTGGATTTTGAATAATACCCATTTGGAGCATCTCACTTGCCATTTGTACTTTCCCTGCTGTAGTTGCGGCGAGAGGATTTCCAACATCGACAATAACTCTGTTTACGTTGGTTAAATCGTTTCCTGTAAACTCTTGAAGGTAGGTTTTGTTGTTTTCACCGACAATTGCAGCAACTCTTGGTGTTGCAGCAAAGTCTTTTAAGATATTAATTAATCCTGTTCCAACATCTTCAGCACATTGTACGTATGTTTGTTGTAATCCTGAAATAAACTGCAATGCCATTGATTGAACCAAGGCTAAAGCGTTACCTGATCTAAGAGATGCCTCTGGATTACCTCTAGCGACACTGTTTACGCCACTAATTGTCTCCATATCATGTACTAGTCTTTCTAGATGGTTAAAAATTTCAGTAGGAGTTTGTGTAAGGTTCATCGCTTCAGGCTTAAACTCTTTATTTCCCTCTATAATGTTCATTCCTCCAGATAATTCAGCAATGGACAAGTCTGCTCCCTTTGGAACCCATAGATTTTGTACCCCAAACGTGGACTGATTGGTAAGAATTGTGGAATAAAGGCTATTTACAGCCTCTTGAATAGGTAGAAGATCAAAAATTGGAGCGTAGCCATAAGTAGTTCCTAAGATATCACTTGCGGCCATTCGATACACTGGAAGTTCCTTGTACGGCATATCAACATCGACTAGGATTATATCATCTGACAGGTACATCATATACCTACCTTCGGGAACACTCTCTGTTCTTTTGTGATAAAACTCATAAATAGGGATTAATTCTGTTTCTGATACTGAACTAGTTGAAAGATTAATACTATAGAGTTGATTTTTGGTCGGAAGACTCATTATCCGCTCTCTATACTCAGGATATTTTGCTATTACATCATCTCTAATCTTAAATGACCTACATAATACCCACTTATTATCCATAGGAGTTTGTACGTTATCATCAAAGACTACATCAAATGGGGAAAGGTTACTAAATACAACGTCTCCCTCATATTCAGGAACAGATATAGTCTCTTCTTCCCCATTTTCATTAGTAATAGTCACTTCTTCATAATCATGAATTTCGCCTTCAGTAGACGACCATTCCATTTTAATGAATCCAGCACCAAGGACAATTGCATATTCCGCTGCGGTTTTTAAGTATTTTTCAAGACGCTTATCTCTAAGATAATAATCAAGTAGACCATTCGCTAATTTTGTTTGAACAAGAGATTTATAATCACCATTTGCCGCTCTTGCTTGAAGGGCTGGACGTGTACTAGTTGTCATCACTAGCATATTCTGTGCTATATTTCTAAGATGATTTACCGCCATAAGCGATAATTCACCTTGTTCACCGCCGAATGTTATACTGTGAGCATTATCAAGTGATTTATAATAAGCTCCGTGGTATGCCGACCAGCATTGACGAATCTTTTCAAGATATCCATTGGTTTCAAGAGTCGTAAACCAATTATTAGCTCTCTTCATTAAGACTTGTGCGGTTTCAGTACCTTTTTTCGCAGCAAAATATGTATTTTCCATTATCTATCCTTATTTTTATTTTCTTCTTTTAGCTATAGGTCCAAGTAACTTTTTAAAATCTTCATACACAGGATGTTCCTGCTTTATGTAATCTCTTCTAAATATGTGATCTCCGCTCCCTAATTGATATCCAGTAGGAAAGGGATTAGATCCTCTAGTTACATTTCTATGAAGATACACTAATGCATCGATAAAATCATAGTGACCATTATCGCCACTTCGTTGAAATTCATCTTTACTTTTATTCCAAAGACCGTTCTCTAAATGTTTAATTAATATTTCACATCTAGGATTAATAATGATCCGTCTATTTTGTATCTCCATCCTAAGAACATTAATTGCTGCTCTTTTTTCATCTTTTCTAGTTTTATTAAAATGAATTCCATGCAAAAGCATTAAGTCGTTAAGTAGAATTGGATTGTTATTATCGGCCACTCGCATCTTAGGTTTAATATTAGAACCATCAAATGGAGACTTAAAATTCTTAGCCTCTCTATGTCTAATTTGATCTGCTAATGTTTCAGTTGTAAAATCATTTCCTGTAACAGAATACTCATCTTCTATGACGATAACATCATTTTTAAAATCATAATAAGCAAATAGCAAAGCTGTAAGATCTCTACCGCCTATATCCATTGAAACGTATGGATCAAAGTAGTGAGGCTTCGGCCATTCTACGACAATATCTTCTTTCACTTCTTCAGTAAATTCAGGAATAATGGCAAGTTTTTTATCGGTAATCTGCTTACACATATATTCACGTAAAAAATCAGTATCATTCTCTCCACCAGGATATTCTTTTGCTAGAGATTTGATTACGTCAATAGTGATTCGGGGTTTTTCTAGATGTTCGCTATCTTTTGCGGCATCATAAATAGTTTTTAAAATAAATGAATTTTCCATTTTAGCTTTTTCGACAAATGTAGCAAGTTCGTGATCGGCGTTTTCTGGAGGTGTGGAGGAGAGGATGACTTTACCATTAGTAGTAGCGGTTGTTGGAATAAGAATACTTCTTACGACTATTCCTAAATCAGAACAGAATCCAGCCTCATCCACGACACATATAGACGCTTTTCCTCCGCGAATTTTGTCATAATTTTTATTATCAGTTCCAGCAAGTTGTATTTCGCTTCCATTAGGAAATATATATTTAGTGTAGTTGGTTTTATATGTAGGCATTACATCAATTGGGGCATCTTCTACTATTTCAGGAATCACTTGAGAAATAATTTCTCTAGCCATCGCTTGTGTAGGACACACGTATTTTATAATAGTTCTAGGTTCTTTAATGCATTGTTCAATTGCTAATATGAGAAGAGTAAATGACTTACCTAGACGACGAGATGCATACCATACGATTGTTCTTGTTGTTGCCGCATGATAAAAGTCATAAAGAGATTTTTGATGAGGCTCTAGCTTCCAAGTTAAATTGCCTTTTCTCCATAATAGATTACGCGCTTCTCTAACCTTAGCATCGGTTATGTTATCTTTATTTACTTTCGTCTGTTTCTTTCTTGACATTACTTTGAGCCAACTTTATTAATTCTGCCTCGGATGTATTCCCAGGTAAGTATTTATAGGTTGTTTTTCCACTGGAAGAATCATCTGTGGATAAGCGTAGATTTTTGACCAAAAGGTCATAAATTCGCACTTCTTCCAAAGATAGTGGTCTAATCATTGATGCTTGTTCTAACATAGCTAATTGTGTTCTAGCTATTGTTTCTTCCGATGTTGGAGGAGCGATTGCTTCATCATTAACTGGAGAATTATTCTTTAATGAAGCGATTTCTTTATTTTTTTCTTCTAATTGTCTTTTTAAACTGTCGATTTCTTTATTTAACAGTGTGATATCTTTGAGTTTTTGTAAAGTTTCCTCGACATTACTAGAATAATTTTTTGGTTTGTGGGGCTTTGACATTACTATTTCCCATAGATCTTTCTAGTTTTATACTACTAATTGCATTCTTTACATCAACAATTTCTTGCTTAATTTGATCAACTTCGCTGTGTTTATTTTGATTTATATACAGTTTAAAACCGTAAATAGCTGAAATTACTAGCATAATTATAGCGTCAGCGTAACTTACTGATATCACTAAACATTTAATTAAATATGCGAACATCGCAATAGTCGGATTTAAGTATTTCACTATTGACATTACTCCGTTTGTGTGTTATTATGTTAGGATATAGTATGTAGTGTTAGCAGCTTGGTTATATTTGCATTATTTAATGCCTTCTGACTTACTGTATATTATTCCCTTATTAACAGTTGTTAGATTGGAGAAGGCTTATCCATATAAAATACTATATAGACCAAAAGACTTCAAATATTTATATCTTTGATGGAAAGTTTGTTTATTATATACCAATCATTAAATATGCCAAACCTGTTAAGATTAGTAATAAACCCTCTTCCGCATGGAAAGAGATACGTATATATGATCTGTTAAAAAGTTCGGTTTCTCATTTAAGAACGTTTATAGTAAACCATTTTAACAATGAACTATATAAGAGAATATTGGATGAATAAAACTACTTACTATGTTGCATCTGAAATAGGTTTATTTTACAAGCAATACGATGGACAATTTTATTTTTGGGATAAATTTTATAAAACGTGGATTCGCGCATATGACAGACCTGATAAAGTTTCTAAAATAGATGATCCATTGTTGTATATCGCTCATATATGGTGGGGAGAGATGCTTCATGATAGCTTAAGGACGCTTCGTTTCTCAGTAATAAACGCTCGTATGTATGAAACGATTCTTTCGGAAGAATCTTTGGGAGAAATCTATGATTGAATATATAATAATCTTTTATAAACTATTAAAGTTTTGGATTAGAAATAAAATTAATAAGCCATTGTTCACGTTGGAGAAAATTCCATCTATTGAAGACTTAAACACCAGCAAAAATAAATTTCTTTATACAATAAATATGATAGATAATAAACTTCAAAGCGACAAGGCATATCAAGAATGTATCAACCAAATACAAAAAGCCAAAGGAAATTTCTATCTAATGACTCATTCATCAAATGAGGGATTTGACACTAGTTCTATTGATGTTAGTTATTTATTATACCTATCAATTCTTGTTAAAAAATATCGACAAAATCCTAATATCAATCTAACATTAAATGACGATAATTATGCTCATCTTTTAAATACAATTGTTGAAAATAATCATCGATATATACAATACAATCACGAAGAAAGTATAGATATGCTATCTACTCCTGAGCATATTCATATTTATTATCATTTATTAAACGGAGTTAGATTAACATGGGCTGACGAAGAAAAGATTAAACTTAAGAAAAAGTACGGATTACTAATGAAATTATCCACCGTACCGAAAGAACTATTAGATACGCCATGAGAGAATATAAAGTCGGAGATTTAATAGTAAATGATCGAGAAGAATTTCTTATCGTTGAATCTTATCCAGAACTTAACTTTTATGTATTAAGAAACACAAAAGGGATAAGTATTCCTCAAGCATACGATTATTCCGCAGTTAACAGTAGATTTACCTTATCCAAAAGACCATTATATGAGAAGATATTAAGAGAGGAGAATAATGAGTAAAAGAAGCGAAGAAGAACTGATCATAGATTTAATTACTATTGTTGAAGAGTTGGGATGGACTGCAGTTATACCCTCTAATGAATGTAATGGAATGATTATTGGGAGTGACGAATTCCTAAAGGAAATAAATATAGACATAGATTCGTCTGAGGAGGAATTAACTTCTGATGGTGAAATTATACATTGAGAGATATGATGTTACAAATATTAATATTAGTTACAATTAGCATCATTTTTTCTACTCCTACTTCTCATAGAGAACCAGTATTCGATCCTTATATTGAAAGATTTGAATCATATTATAATTCTCCAGTTAAAAGCACAATAAATTTCGGGACTAAATTTGAAGGAAAGGTTATAGGCGTTTGCTATTATCCATTTCGTAAAATAGAAATCAATAAATTATATTGGGATAAAGCTAGTGATACCGAGAAAGAAATGCTAATCTTTCATGAATTAGGTCATTGTGAATTACATCGAGACCATAATAAGTCATTTATACTCGATAATAATAACAATGAGATACCTGAGAGTTTAATGTATCCTAAAATGTTTAATCCTAATATTTATTTAAACTATAGAGATTATTATATAATGGAACTGTTCAATGAATAATTACTATATTGTTACATATGAACGTCTTGGGATCAACTATTTAATCAAAGAAAACTCAATACATTTATTTAAAAAAGAACATTTTTCAACTCCGTTTTTGGCATATGCAAATCCGTCTATCGCTATTCTTGAAAATAAAAATCAAATAGATTGTCTGACCGAATATGATGACCGAGTAAAGGCTATTAAATATCTCGCCTATAAAAAAATCTTATCCATGCCATAAAAAAGTTTCATAGATTTTCTCTTGACAAATCTCCTAATTTATTGTAATATGTATATATCGATTAAACATTAATAGGAGAAACTATGTACGTTAAAGATATCCCAAACATTCTAGATTTAGCTTACAAAATTAGGAATAAAGATCAAATATTTGTTCCAATGTTTACTGGCGATGCTGGAATCGGAAAAAGCTTTTCGTGTCAGCAATGGGTAAAGAAAAAGCAAGAAGAAAATCCAAACTTTGGATTTGTCGATTTACGTATTGCGACCAGAGAAGCTCCAGATTTAATCGGTCTCCCTAAAATATATGAAGTAGATGGTCAATTCAGAACCAAATACGCCCTTCCGTCCATCTGGCCTACTGGCGGAGAGGGACTTCTTTTATTGGAAGAACCTAATCGAGGTAAAGCTGATATCATGAATGCTTTAATGCAAATTCTAACTGATCGTAAGATCGACGAATATGTACTTCCTGAGAAGTGGATTATTGCCGCATGTATCAATCCTGAAGATGGGCAATACGACGTAAATAATATGGACCCCGCACTTAGAAATCGATTTGTCGAATATGAAATTGAATTTCACAAGCCTAGCTTTATTGAATATGCAACAAAAAATGACTGGGACCCAACTCTTGTTAGCTGGATTAAATCACAATATGTTCATGTTCCGCTCGGTGAAATAAAAGCTCCTAACAAATATGTCTCTCCTAGAACACTATCACAAATGAATGCTGCATTAATTAGTGGCATCAGAGATGATGAATCAATGCATAAAATTACAGCGATGTCGGTACTCGGTAATAATATGGGTAAGGCTTTACATGCCTACACGTTTGATGATAAACCTTTAACCGTTAAAGAATTAAATAAGAATTATAATCGATCTCTAGACATCCTAAAAAGACAATCGGATCAAAATAACTATAGAGCAGATTTAATTTCGCCATTTATTGACGACTTTGTGAAGCACTTTGAGAGTTTAGATATAGACAAAGCTATTGATGTTATGAGAATTCTACCATTAGATCAATCTTCAACTATGGTCGCATCAGTAATGAACGCCATTTCCAGTACGAATGAGGATATTGAAGGTAAACAAGATCAGATAGTTAAAATATTTCAATCGATTTTAAAGAAGGCTCCAGATTTACGAGAGGTGGTAAGAAGTGCAAGTGCTAGAACAGTCGATAACTAAGTTAATCGAAAATGAAAGTTATGATGGGGTGTTGCTTCAACAAATAAAAATTAGCGCATCGAGCATGATTCCCACGTTGGGTGTTTTTATCAACAAACTAGGACGATTCGAGATGTTGATTAATTACGACTATTTCAATAGCTTAACATTGGACGAAAGAGTTGGAGTGCTTCGACATGAGATGCTCCATCTAAGACATAAGCATGTATTATATAATACAAGATATCATCCAGATGATAGACGAGTTGTAAATATGGCGATGGATCTTTCTATCAATCAATTAATACCAACTCTTCCAGAGGGAGCATTGCACGTTTCGAATTTTAAAAAAGTCGATGGAACTGATTTTGACCGAGATCAACCATTTGAATTTTACTTTCGAGAATTAAAGAAGTTAAAGAATCAAGACAAAGATTCTTCCAATGAAGACGGCGATAAAACAAATCCATTAGATAACAATGGGCAACCTAAACTTAGTGGTAATGGGGAGATTAGAGATAAGAAGGGGAATCTATGGGAAGACAGTATGGATTCTCATGAATGGGAGTTATCTGAGGAAGAGAAGAAAGAACTTAGAAACCTCTTAAGAAGAGCATTAGACAAACACGTTTTTGAATATGGAACTAGCGTTCATTCAGTTGAAGAATCACTTCGAGAACTGAACAACGAATTATCCAAATTAGATCACAAACGATTAGTTGAAAGTGCTTATAGAAAGAGTATTCCTAGTTCTAATAGGGTTCATACTTGGAAGAGACCGTCTAGACGCTACGGATTTGAATCAAAAGGAAGTAAGGCTGATGAATCGCCTAAGATCAATACCTATCTTGATACATCTGGTAGTATTTCAATAAATGAATACAATGATTTTTTAGGTAACAACGATAAGTTCTTAAAGTTCGCCAATAAGAAATGTACTCTTAATTTCTTCCATACTAGTTTATATCGAAGTGAAAAATATAAAGTAGGAAAGACTCTTTCAACTGATGCTATTCAATCAGGAGGAACTGATCTTAACTGTGTAATGGAAGACATTAAGAAAACTAATCCAGATCTTGCGATTATCTTTACTGATGGATACTACGGCGATGTTTCTATTGAGAAAGTTCCAAGCCGAGTGTTGTTTATTATTAGTCCTGACGGAACTGAGGATCATCCACTAAAAAGATTTGGGACAACTGTTAAAATGAGTAAGTGATGTTATTATTAGATGGTAAAAAAGTAGATTCATCTGATGTCATATTTGGTATTGCTAAATTTACTAAAGATATTAGTCCCCACCTGAATGTTATGTATAATGGTGAGTGTTATTATTATATTGGACACCCATTCGATCAGGGTAGATGGCGTAGAGAATTCACTCCGTTCACTGAAAATTGGTTTATACCTGAACCAATTGAAGAATTATTAAAACGCCCACTACAAGGAAAAAAATTTCTATTATACCATTTAATCTTGATGGATAATGCATGAATAAATACACACTGGGATATGACGGATTTTTATACAAAGAAGATAGACATGGCAATGTGTATAGACTTAATTATATTATGGACAAAAATTCGACCAATTTGTTTTCTTGTTCAAAAATTTTGTCCAGTTATACCAAAGTATCCGATAACGGGCGAGGATTTAATGCGAAAGAGATTATTAAACGTAACCCATTTCGCGACACTAATGACTACACTTATTCAAAAATAAAACAAATAGTAAAAAAAGACATAATCGCTGATACATACGCATTAATCCTAAAAGGATATTCGGAGGAACATGATTGAAACTATAATAAATTCGCAACATCCCATAGTTACAAGCACTATATCATTGATTCTCACCGGTCTAGTTCTCTTCGGACTAAAGACTCTTCCTCTTAGTTTGTATGAGTTCTTAAAAGAACAGATGACGACAACTATTAATGTGACCAACTATCATTTATCCTACTATAAACTTATAAAATATTTTCAAGCAAATAATGTGACTAAATACTCTAGAATACTCGTTCTACTAAATGGTCGCCATGGCTTCAATGATACCACAATGGTCGGCCCTGGTCAAAACGGCACTCATTACATTTACATGTTGAATAAATTCTTCAAGATCACAGTGGTTAGGAATAATTCGTCCGTTAATGATCGAGATAAAGAAGAACTATTTTTAACTTATCTAGGTAGAAATCATAAATACATTAAAGAACTGATTAATGAAATAGATAAATTTTCTGAAGAAGATAAGAACCCAGAAACCACCGACATCTGGAAATACAATGATGGGGTGTGGTATAAAAAACCAGCCGAATATAAAAGATCAATAGACAGCGTATTTCTTGATTATAGTATCAAAGAAACAGTTATGACACATATTGATCACTTTATTAAATATAAACCTTTATATAAAGAAATCGGGAAACCCTATAGAACAACGATAATGCTTCATGGGGTGCCAGGAACAGGAAAGACTAGCCTGATTAAAGCTTTAGCTGCTCATTATGATAAAGATTTAGCATTGCTCGGCAGTAACACTAATGATTTAGACGTGGCGTTAGCCGAAGCTCCAGAAAATAGCTTCTTGGTGCTAGAAGATGTCGATGGTTTAAGTGGAACTACGGTTAGAAAAGGCAATAAGCAAAAAGAAGATGTTCTTGATAAGATGGAAGCAAGCAATGTGAGTAAGTTATTAAATACCCTTGATGGGATTGGTTCTTTCACGGGAAGAGTGTTATTTATGACGACAAATCATTTAGATAAATTAGATCCTGCGCTGCTTAGGAAAGGTCGCTGTGATCTTATCGTAGAAGTAGTAAAACCTTCAAAAGAGATTCTTTCAACTATAACTGACGATCCTAAAGAACTAAATAAAATTATGAAAATGAAAGGTAGCGATCTACAGGACTACCTATTAAAAAGAAAAATCAAGAGTCAATTAGACTAACCTAGGATTAAATCGTACGCTCGTTTTATTACTACTTGTCTCAAGAGATACAAATCAAATCTATTAGCGCGGCCATCGTAGTCCAAATTAATTATAGTATTTATTATCATATCTGCCGATATTGGAATCATATCTCCATCGTCCCAAGAACAAACCCTTCTGATATCAGGAAGTACGGCTATGTATGCATCGGAAGTTTTTCTCCATACGAATCCTAAATAATTGCGTCGTATTAGGGATGGATCTTTTATACATTCAACCCAAAGATCGTAGTCGAGTTTGCGCACATAATACTTACTTTCCATAAATAGCTTCATACAATTTGTGAATATAAAATTCTCTTCTCTTTCCATCGCGATTCAGTCTAACTTTCTTTCTCCCTGTCTTCCTACATGGATAGGTCTTTATTTCCTTTTCTTTTGTAACTCTCACACCATTCTTTTTTCCAGCATAGGAAACACTTCTTGAGTGGGAAATGATTCTTCCATCCTCAGTGATGGAGTATATACCTTCAAATCCTTTAATTGATTTCATTCTTCCTCCAATATACGTTTGTATGTCATATATACTACTAATCGTCGATAAATCTCTTTTTCTTCATATAAGAGACCCCCTCCTTCTCTAAGACGCATCAATCCCTTATATGCAATATTTACATCCAAAAGATTCATCTTCGGCCAATCTGATGAAAGAGACAAAACATCAAGATCCCCATAGGACATATTTTCACCATTTGAATATCTTGTCCATTGATCTGAGCGTGATGTATATATCTTCATAATGTATCATCCAAAAGATTCTTTCCGTCGAAAGAGTCTGTCGATTCTTCCGAATCGATGGATAGGATCGCTTCATACATCTCTTCAACCTTTAATATGCGATAATATGTATAGTCGTAGACTCCTATGTAACGCCTCTCTTTCATTTGTCTCAATATTTCTTCTCTGGATAATGCATAACACGCTCTAATCCAAGATTGTGGGACAGGTCCAAAACTGACCCCATCCTCAAGGCTAACAATATGCCCATCTTTAACGACGTAGATATTGTTCCACGAAATATCAAATCTAACGTAATAGGTTCTACTCAAAATTCCTCCGATAGAATCGTTTTATACGCCTTATGTTTAATTATTTTTAACAGGATGACCCGATCCTTATCCATACAATATTCGCTTTCTACAAGGCGTTTTAACGCTTTCTCCGCTATATCTAGATCTATCTTAGTATAATTAGCGTACTCAAGGCTCTCATCGTCTACTATTTGCCCAATACCACCTATTATATGTTCGGATAGAACTGCACTCGTCGTTAAATTAGCTATGCGAACCCATGCATCTAAAGTAGATTCATGCACGAAAAGAATCACGATTCCCCCAAAAGGGTTTTATATATTTGAGCTTTGACAACATAAGAGAGAAGCTGTTGTTCTCTGATCTTCAATTCTCTGGCGCGAATCGACAATATTTTAGCTTTTATAAAATTATAGTCAATTTTAGCCATAGCATCACTATCCATAAACCTAATTTGCTGACCACGGAATTTTAGTCTAGAACATACTTCCGCATACGTACCATCATCCAATTTTCGATAAATTGCGGGCACCCCATTCACGGTTAGCCATTCAGTATCAAATGCAAATCCTTTATAACGCTCAATATATAACATGATTATTCCTGCTCCAATATTCGATTATACATCCTGGATTTAATTGTATACGAGAGAATCGCCCTTTCTCGTTCAGATAACTGTCTATATTCCACTATTGACAACATCATAGATATAATCTTGTCATATTCAATCGGATCTAAATCATATGGAGGTATTTCATATAATGGACCATCAGGATACGAACCTCCTAATTCTACATACACGCCAGAATCTAATTTCCTATACACTAAGGGAGTCCGTTCAAGCTTAGGGTTAAGTTTAAGTTTAGGGGCATGATTATAAAAACTGCTAATGTAAAGATATTTTTTGATACTCAAGAATCCTCCTGTGGAATCGATTCCTCCGATAGAATCGATTCCTCCGATAGAATCGATTCCTCCGATAGAATCGATTCCTCCGATAG
>CAYPCZ010000006.1:64876-67464 GCA_964409345.1 uncultured Flavobacterium sp.
AATCATTCTATACATCCTATCCCTTATTATTTTGGAGCGTATGTATATGTCGGCTTGGCTGGGTCCACCAAAGTCCTTATAATAGGAACTAATCATTGTGAGAACTTCATCTTCAGTGAGAAATACACCTGGAGGTTTGCCCGCATGTTCCCACAGAGTCAAAAGAGCGTCTGATGCTTCCTCGAATCCGTCAAATCCGAAAACATAGTATTTTTCATCCATAGCAATATAATACCATACCCACCTTTGTTTGTCAAGGATTACTCCAAATGACTCCACTGGAAGAATCGACTCTTTCAAATGATTCGATCAATGGGTGTGGGGTAATCCTCCCCCCTTTTGATCCTCGACATTACTAATCCGATTCCTTCAAAGGGTTCATTATTAAACAAATATAATTAAGAAAGTGAATTGATTACTGCTGGAACCATTATTGAGGGGGTGTTTTCTATGGGTGTGCGATAAGTACCTAATACCATGTCAACACAAATGACTCTTCAAATCGAATATATTCTTTCTCATAAACAACACATTTGGAGTATTCTATACTCATTCAATAATGCAGTATTCTCTATATTATCGAATGACAAGATTCATTCAGCCGATTTGGAGGAATCGATTCCTCCGAAAGAATCGATTTCACAGGAGGCTTCGCTTGACAAGGAAGAATCTTTGTGCTATAATCGTCCTATACATAAATATTTCTTATGACACCTATAAGTAATTCTTTTAGGATTATCAGTGGCTTAGTGAGTACCACCTTTTGTTATACTTCACTGTTGTGTAGAGTTGTAGTGTCATCACCCTATGTCCCATCATCATCCCCTACCCCTCTCTCCACAGTATGGCATATCTATTGCATTAGCAAATTACGTGCCAGTCTATATGGCATGGATATTGCAAGGGGAATAATATTTGCAGTTGCAATAATCGTACCAGACTAATCCTGTCGTGTTGGCACAGTCTTTGCATAATGTTTGACCAGAGGAGATACTTTGGCACGAAAAGTGCAAGTATGTTTTTCCACATAATTTTCACATTATATTAATCAATATATATTTCACATATCGTCTATTCAAATATAATCATTTTAGGATATAATATAATCATTCTGACATATCAACAAGACGAATCGTATGCGCTATCATATTAGAATGTTCATTCGATATTGATTAGGCGCGTTTGAGTCGCGCCGTCTCATTGACATTCCAGAAAATACATTTTGGATACACGAATCACTAGGGACTCGCTTTTTTGATTAAAAGGTTAGTGTATGCACAGTAGTGCTTCCTGTGGTATCCTTCTAAGTGAATTAGTGTAGGTATACTCTTTGGGATAGGGAAACTAACTCTTTCCTGAGGCACCCTTTGTTTTTTCGACTCACAATGGCTCAGTTTAAGCTTCTATATACAGTTGTTAATAAGAAAATGTAATATTTCCTATAAGAACAATTAATAGAGTATCACATAAAGGGATAGTCTGTCAAGAGTAGTAACTCATTGATATGATTAGGATAATTAGTAGTGTCGAATTTTATAGATTTATTCCTAAAGTATTGATAGAATTAACCGATAAGATATTATAGGGAGAAAACAATATGAAAACAAGACAAGACTGGACAGTAGGAAACAAAGTAAAGGTAGGTTTTTTGGTTTTGACTGTAATACAGCACAACGTTTTAATCGAAGGTGAAGTTTGCGTTAGACTAATTAATTCAAAGGGTCAAACATACCTTTTTAGTCCATATAATGGTCTTAGCAAAGAACAGGAATAATATTATGAAATTAGATATAATACAATTTGAACAATTATTGAAATTAACGACTAAAAATATTTATATTCCAAAATATGAGGTAAAAGATTTTGCACCCGAAACATTAAAGGATATAGTTGAAGTGTATAAAAACACAGGAAAATTGATCGTTTGGTCTGGTGCAAGCGAAAACACCATATGGAATACGCCTCAATCAAACTGGCTTTTTAGGGCATGGCATGATTTTACGCATATAAAGGGTCTATACGAGTTTAATAATGAAGGTGAAGCTTCCACGGCCTTATACCAAATGAGTCAATCTGGAACAATCCTAGCGCGTTTAATTGATATCGAAGTCAACGGGCAACTAGAATATTTCAATAAGTATGGTCGTTTTCCTGAAAATCAGATAGAATTTTTTAAAAAAACGTTTAAGTATTGATTAATTCATCCGATAAGGTATTATAGGGAGAAAAGAAAATGAGAACGATCATTTTAATACAAGACGGATTAACGCTCAATTATGGAATACTAGAGCGAAGGCGCGATCTTAAATTGAACACATTTAAAATAGTGAAAAATGTATTTAATCGTGATATAATGGAAAATATAAGAGAATATACTGATTCTTTAATTTTACGATCTGGGGACGGAATTAAGACTTTTTCTAGTCAATCGGAAATAGATAAGTTTTTATCTACCCTTGATGATTATAAAATATACAATTCCAAAATGATACATAAAAAGATTAATTTTTAATTTAAGTATTGACTAATTCAGCCGATAAGGTATTATAAGAGAAAAGCATTTAAGCTTTTCGTGGGAGAAAACAATA